>CAXSEE010000089.1:0-10267 GCA_964235615.1 uncultured Acetobacteraceae bacterium
TCTGGGCAGAGCCCAGCCTTACCTTCCAACGGTCAATCTCACCGCCGCTTGGTATAACTAGCCAAGTAGCGACATCATGTTCACGCAGCCTTCGCCTCCTCCGGTTTCGTCACGTCGTCGAGGCTGCGGCTGAGAAAGGCCACCACCGCCACCTCTTCCGCCGTGAGCCCGTTGCGTGACGCGGCCTCCGGTTCCAGCGTCGCCTCGGCGCGCTGCTTCAGCGCCTCGGCCAGGCTGCCGTCGAGATAGCCGTCGAACACCGCCGGGTGGATGTAGCATTTGCGGCACATCGCCGGCGTGTTGCCGAGCAGCTTGCTGACCTTCTCGACCGCATGCAGCAGGTTCTTCTTCGCCTTCGCCTGGCTATCGAACTGCTCGAACTCGTGCAGCGCCAGGGCGGCAAGATTGGTCGCGGCCCAGGTGCGGAAATCCTTCGCCGTGATCTCCTCGCCGGTGATCTCGTGCAGATACTCGTTCACGTCCTGCGACGAGATCTGATGCCTCTGCTCGTCCTCGTCGAGGAACTGGAACAACTCCTGCCCGTGGATGTCCTGCAGCCGTCGGATGATCCCGGCCAGCCGCCGGTCGCGCAACTCGACATGCTGCTGGATGCCGTGCTTGGCGCGGAAATCCAGCACCACCTCGGTGCCTTTTACCTTGACGTGCCGATTGCGCAGCGTGGTCAGGCCGAAGCTCTTGTTGGTGCGCGTGTATTCCTCGTTGCCGACGCGCATCAGCGTCTTTTCGAGCAGCGCCACCACGGTCGCCAGCACCTTGCGCCGCGGTAATCCCGGCAGGCCGAGGTCATGCTGCACGCGTGCCCGGATCTCCGGCAATTTCTGCCCGAACAGCAGCATCTTGCCATACTTTGCCTCGTCACGGACCGCGCGCCAGTCCGGATGATAGCGATATTGCAGGCGTCCGCGGGCATCGCGTCCGACCGCCTGCAGATGTCCACGCGGATTGCGGCAGATCCACACGTCGGTATAGGCCGGCGGGATCGCGAGCTTGCGCAGCCGCTCCAGGGTCTTCTCGTCCGTTATCTGCGTGCCGTCCGGCTGCCGGTAGATGAAACCGTCGCTGCCCATCTCGCGCGTGATGCCGGGACGGCGACGCTCGACATATTGTAATCTCGCAACCCTGGCCGCTTCACGCGGATCAGAAATTCCGTCCACATCGTCTTCCGCCACGCTCGGTCCTCCCTGGCTCCTGCCCAGAACATCAGGCTCGAAGGCGGGTTCCGCCCGGCTATTCAGCCGCGGTAAGCGGGCGGGCCTCGGCGGCGGCGCGGAGTGCCACGGGCAATGGCCGTCCCGCCACCCGCGCGCGCACCGCCTCGCCGAATGCGGCGAAGATGGCGCGGGAAAGCGGATCGGTCTCGTAGTCATATTCCGGGTGCCACTGCACGCCTGCGGCAAAACCTGGCGCACGTGTGACGCGCACCGCCTCGATCACGCCGTCCGGCGCCGTTGCCTCGACCGACAGATGCGGCGAAAGCCGGTCGATGCCCTGGTCATGCAGGGAGTTGACCCGCGCCCGATCCGCCCCACCCGCCAGGCGATGCAGCAGACCACCGGGCACCAGGCTCACGTCATGCACCTTGCCCTGGCGCACGTTGATGTCGGGATGGTCCGGCGTGGAATGGTTGAGCTTACCCGGCAGATCGCGCAGCCGTTGGTGCAGGCTGCCGCCGAGGGCGACGTTGAGCTCCTGGAAGCCGCGGCAGATCGCCACCACCGGCATCCCCGCCGCGATCGCCGCCCGGGTCAGCGGCAGGGTCACCGCATCCCGGCGCTGATCCTCCGGGGTGCCTTCGAGATGCGGGCAGCCGCCGTAATAGTCCGGGCAGATGTTGGAGCGGCTGCCGGTCAGGATCAGCCCATCGAGCCGGCTGAGCAATGTCTCGATGTCGACCGCCCCGCCGTTTGCCGGGATCAGCACCGGCACGCCAAGCACGATCCGGTCCGTCACCGTCACGTAGGTGTCGGAAGCGGCGTGGTTCTCGACCTCGAAAGGCCCGAACGCCTTGGTGCAGCAGGAAATCCCGATCAATGGCTTCATCGTCATCTATCCTGGACAGGAATCATGACAATTTGAAGGAAATCCTGCGCCTACCCGCTCAAGACAAGCGCACCATGCGCTTCCGGCCATCCCGCCATCGCGGCTTCCGCTATGGCGAGAAGGTCCGCCCTGGTTGCACCGTCGCGTGCGAGAGTCGACATGCCTTGAATGACAGCCAGGACGAGCCCGGCCAGTGCGCCTGCATTGGCTTGCGAGGGAAGTTCGCCGCTGTCGATCGCCTGGGAGATCCGTTGCCGCAGATGGGCCTCGATGTCACGGCGGATGCGCGCGAGTTCGGCCTGCACATCTGCAGCCTCCGCGGAGCAACTGATGGCAGACGTCGCCAGCATGCAACCGGGTGGCGTATCCGTTCCCGTGAACCCGGCAGCGGCACAGGACATCAACTCCCGCGCCGCATCGCGGGCGGTAGCTGCCTCGCCGATAATCCGTTGCGATGTCGTTGCACCCGAGCAATAGAGCCCGACCGCTTCGAGGAACAGCCGCTTCTTGTCGCCGAAGGCGGTGTAGATGCTCGGCGGCGTGACACCCAGGGCCTTGGTCAGTTGATGGATGGAGGTTCCCTCGTAGCCGTGCCGCCAGAACAGCAGCATGGCTTTCCGCAGGGCGACGTCCCTGTCGAAAGACAAAGGCCTTCCGCCCTTCCGGAGCCGAGGCTTGTTCGACAGTTCCATAGTTTCCACTACTAAACCGATTGACGCGGAGGTGCAATGATCATAGGCTTCAATCATAGTGATCATTATGGAGGTAGATCATGGGCAAACTCGACGGGAAAACAGCCATCGTCACCGGCTCGTCCAAGGGCATCGGCGCAGGCATCGCGGAGCGGCTGGCCGCTGACGGAGCCTCCGTCATCGTCAACTACTCGCGCTCCGCCGACGACGCGGCAAGGGTCGTGGACCGCATTGTCACCGCAGGTGGAAGAGCCTTCGCGATCAAGGCCGACATCTCGAAACCGGCCGAGATCCAGCCCTTCGTCGACGCCGCCGTCCGGCATTTCGGCAAGCTCGATATCCTCGTCAACAATGCCGGCGTCTATAAAGTTGACTCGCTCGATACCCTCACTCCGGAAAGCTTCGACGAGCATTACAATCTCAACGTACGCGGCCTCCTGCTCACCACCCAGGCTGCCGCCCGCGTGCTTCCCGAAGGCGGCGTCATCGTCAACATCAGTTCCGGCCTGGCGAAAAGCCCGTATCCGATGGTCCATGTCTACTGCTCCACCAAAGGCGCCGTGGACACCCTCACGCGGTCGCTCGCCATGGAACTGGGCCCACGCAGGATCCGCGTGGTCGGCATCGCCCCGGGCTTCACGGCCACGGAAGGCAACGCGGAGTCCGCCAAGCAGATGACGGATTTTCTGGTCGCCAAGACCCTGCTCGGACGCGTCGGCCTGCCAGCGGATATCGCCGCCACGGTCTCCTATGCCGTTTCCGCCGATGCCGGCTGGATCACCGGCAGCACCATCGACGTCGCCGGAGGCATGGTCTTCTAGTCCTGCCCGCCGATATCGGTGTTGAACAAGGTCTGCGGCAGCGTGCCTCCGAGTGCCACGCCATCGAGCTCGACCCGGGTCTGGCGTCCCTGCGCATCGACCACGATCCAGGATCGCAGCGTCAGCGGCTGATCCGAGAAAACCAGCGTCAGGCTGCCATCTCCCGGAGACGCCGTGCGCACCAGGGTGAGCTGCAACTGCCCGTCGGCATGTCGGAACCCGGTCAGCGTCACGTCGCCGGAGAGCGTGAAATCGGGACGCAGCAGCAGGCCGAGCGGTGTCTTGTCCAGCGGCAGGCTGGTGGTCTGCTTGAGCTCGCTGTCGTTGAACACCAGCTTGCCGCCGCTGGCGACCAGCAGCAGCGGACTCGGCTTGGCATATTCGAACCGCATCCGGCCCGGCCGGTCGAGCCAGGCGGTGCCCTGGCTGGTGCGGCCGTCCGGCGCGGTCTGCAGGAAATGCGCCTTGAGCGTGGTGACCGCCTCGAGGGTCTGCTGCACGCGTTCTACCCAGCCCTGATCGGCGGGCAGGAGGACAACGGCCTTCGGTGCCTGAGCCCGAACGGTCAGCGGTGCCGCGACCAGCAACGCCGCGACGATCGCCACATGGACGCGCATTCTAGACATGCCCGCTCCCCCCGCCCAGGGTCGCGGCGATGCGGGCGCATGCCTCTTCCAGCCGCTCGCGCCCGACCGCGAAGCATAGCCGCAGGCAGCCCTCACCCGCCGCACCGAAGGCCAGTCCCGGCGCCAGTCCGACCCGTCCCTCATGCAGCAGGCGACGCGCCAGGGCCAAGCTGTCGCGGCAGCCGGCCACGGCAAAGAAGCAATACATCGCCCCTCCAGGCACCGGCACGCTGACGCCGGGGATGGCGCCGAGACGGGTGCAGGCCAGGTCGCGCATCTCCCGGTAGCGCGCAATCGTGGCGGCAATGAAGTCCTCGCCCTGTTCCAGTGCCGCGATCCCGGCCAACTGCACGAAGGGCGGCGCGCAGGAGACGTTGAACTCGCTGATCTTGCCGAGTGTCGCCATCAGTGCCGCCGGTGCCGTGATCCAGCCCAGCCGCCAGCCGGTCATCGCCCAGCTCTTGGAAAACGAGTTGATCCCGACCACGCGATCGTCAGGGCTGGCGATGTCCAGGAACGACGGCGAGGCCCGTCCCTCGAACACCACCCGTTCATAGACGTCGTCGGCCAGGATCCAGATGCCGTGGTGCCGGCAATGCGCCAGCAGTATTTCCTGCTCCGGACGGGACAGCATCCAGCCGGTCGGGTTCGCCGGCGCGTTCAGCATCACCATGCGCGTGCCCGGCGTGAGGGCGGCCAGCAACGCGTCCATGTCGATGGTCCAGGCCTTGCCTGCATCGAGGCTGAGCGGGACGGTGACGACATCGGCGCCCAGCACGCGCGGAATGCCGGCGAGGTTGGGCCAGAATGGTTCCGGCAGCACCACCCGGTCGCCCGGATCGAGCAGGGCCTGGCAGACCAGCATGATCGCGTTGACGCCGGAGGTGGTGACGCAGATCCGCTCGAACGATGCCGCGCGGCCCAGGCCCGCCTGATAGGCCGCGATCGCCGCGCGCAGCGGATCGATGCCGAAGTTCGAGTTGTAGAAGGTGTGCCCCTCGTCGAGGGCCCGCTTCGCCGCCTCGCGGATGAAGCCGGGCGTCACCACGTCCGGCTCACCGAACCAGAGCGGGATTACCCCGGGCAGGCCGTCTCCTTCGGCGAACACGGCACGGATCAGCGAGCCGTCCAGCCCTTCCATCGCGGCGCGCGCCAGCGTCGGAAAGCCGCGCTGCCGGTCATCAACAGATAGATCCATGATCAATGCCGGAAATGCCGCATGCCGGTGAACACCATCGCCACCCCGGCCTTGTCGGCGGCGGCGATGACCTCGGCGTCGCGTACTGAGCCACCCGGCTGGATCACCGCCGTGGCGCCGGCCGCAATCGCCGCCTCCAGGCCGTCGGCGAACGGGAAGAAAGCGTCGGACGCCACCACGCTGCCACGTGTCAGCGGTTCCGCCACGCCTGCCGCGCGGGCGGCGTCCTCGCTCTTGCCGGCGGCGATGCGGGCAGAGTCGACGCGGCTCATCTGCCCGGCGCCGATACCGACGGTGGCACTGTTCTTCGCATAGACGATCGCGTTCGACTTCACGTGCTTGCAGACCCGGAACGCGAACACGAGGTCCGACAGCTCCTGCGGGCTCGGCGCGCGCTTGGTCACCACCTTGAGCATCGAGCCGTCCAGGCGCCCGGCGTCGCGGTTCTGCAGCAGGAAGCCGCCGGCGACCGAACGCAGCATCAGCCCGCCGGCGGCCGGATCGGGCAGGCTTCCGGTGAGCAGCAGCCGCAAGTTCTTCTTCCTGGCCAGCACGGCGCGCGCGGCATCGGTCGCGTCGGGTGCGACGATCACCTCGGTGAAGATCGCCTCGATGCGCAGCGCGGCCGCCTCGTCCAGGGTGCGGTTCAACGCCACGACCCCGCCGAACGCCGAGACCGGATCGCAGCGCAGCGCCAGCTCCCACGCCTCCTCCAGGCTGACCGCGGTGGCGACGCCGCACGGGTTGGCGTGCTTGACGATGACCACGCTCGGCTGCTCGAACTCGCAGACGGCCTCGAACGCGGCATCGGTGTCGTTGAGGTTGTTGTACGACAGCGACTTGCCCTGGACCTGCCGCGCCGTGGCGATGCCGGGCCGGTTGCTGCCGTCGGTATAGAAGGCCGCCGCCTGGTGCGGGTTCTCGCCGTAGCGCAGCAGCTCCGCCCTCACCCCGGACAGGCTCAGCCGCTGCGGGAACGGGTCGCCGCGCTCGACCGCGAACCAGTTGGCGATCGCTGCGTCATAGGCGGAGGTGCGGGCATAGGCCGCCCCGGCCCAGGCCCGCCGGTCGGCCCGGGTAGTGCCGCCGAGTGCTGCGACCGTCTCGATCAGCGTCTCGTACTGGCGGGGATCGGTCAGCACCACGACATGGGAATGATTTTTCGCAGCCGCCCGGATCAGCGCCGGTCCGCCGATGTCGATGTTCTCGATGCAGTCCGCGGCCGCGGCACCTGAGGCCACCGTCGCCTCGAACGGGTAGAGATTGACGCAGACCAGGTCGATCGGCGCGATGCCGTGCTGCTCCATCTGCGCCAGGTGCGACGGCAGGTCGCGTCGGCCCAGGATGCCGCCATGGATCTGCGGCACCAGGGTCTTGACCCGGCCGTCCAGTATCTCCGGAAAGCCGCTATGCTCGGAGACCTCCTTTACGGCGAGACCCGCCTCGCGGAGCGCCTTGGCCGAGCCGCCGGTGGAGAGCAGTTCCGCGCCGTGCTGCAGCAGCGCCTTGCCCAGCGCCACCAGTCCGGTCTTGTCGGACACCGAGATCAGGGCGCGGCGGATCGGGACGATATCGGGCTCGGAGGTGGAACTCATGCGGATGGGCCTTGCTCGACGCGGAAACGTGCCATCTATCCCGCTCTCGCCTCTCGCACAAATGCGCCAAGCGCCAGCCTCACCTGCGCACCCTACCTGCGAACCCGGGCCAGCGCATCGATCAGGAGCTGCAGCATCTGGTCCGGCCGGTTGGTGACCCCGAAGGCTCCCGCCGGCACGCCGGCATCGGGCAGCAGCCGGCCGACATAGAAGATGACCGGCTGGCTGAACCCCGCGGCGCGAATCGCGGGGATCATGCCGAGGCCGGCAGCCGGGTCGAGCCCGGGCAGGTCCCGGCTGATGTCGGAGAGGATGACATGGTAGGGCTGATGCTGCTCGTTGCCGGCGCGCAGCGTCGTGACCGCCTCCTGCGTGGTGACGGCAAAGGTGACCAGGGCGCCGAAGCTGCGCAGCATCCGGCTCTCGTTGCGGTTGTTCGAAGGCTGGTCATCGACCCACAGGATCTCGGCACCCTCGAACAGTGCGCGGTTGGCGTTGGCGCGGTCGATCGCCGCCTTGCGGTCGCCGGCCGGGACCTCGACCGGCCAGCTGCCGGTCCTCTGCGCCAGCTCGATCGCGGCATCCATCGCGGCCCCTCCCGAGAGGGCGAACTTCAGGCCGAAGCCCTCGATGCCGCTGACCCGCCCGATCATGTCTCCCAGGGGGCGGCGCAGCAGCCAGAACACGTAGGCCCCTACAAGCGTCCAGACGAGCGGCGTCAGCGCACCGATGATGCGGGCGATCCCGTCGAAATCCATGGACGCTTCCTCCGACACGTTGGCGTCGGAGACTATGGATCGACCCAAGCTACGGGTTCAAACGAACTTGGGGCCGTGGCCGAGAACCCGTCACGATCTGTTCCATGCGCAGCACCTGTCCCGTGCTCCGCGCGTCTTCGCACGTACCTAATCAGTTTATCGACGTCTTCGTCGCGGCTGCCGGTCGGAACCAAGCTTGACCATGTGCCAGGTCGAGCGTCACGTCCCAATGGCCGAGCACATCCTGACCGACATCGCCGTCCATGATGAGCCTGCCCACGCGCGCGGGACCCTGGACCGGGATGCCTCCTGCCAACGCGAACTTCGCTGCCTGACGGTTCCTGTCGCTCGCGGACAGCTTCAGCAGCGGCGCCACGTGCTCGCCAATCAGGATCGGCCCGAGATTGCCAATGTCGAGCTCCATCCAGGCCTGCCCGGCGGATGTCTCGACAGCCGCGTCGATGCTTAGTGCAACGCCTTCGCTGTCTCGAACGAGGCGGATCGGCACCTTTCGGGCATTCTTGATCCGATGCTGTAAGCTTGACGGTGTTTCCACGATGATCTCGTGCGCGAGCGGCCTGATGGTAATCGTCCGGCCTGCGAACGCATCAAGCCCGATCAGACCCGACAATGTGGGGACACCAGGCGCTATGAACGGGCTGAGATCGAGCAAGGACGCGATCGGGATCGTGAACGGACGCCCGCCCATGCTCAGGCGCAGGTCATCGCAGCGTGGCGTGTCCAGGCGCTCACCGGTCGCGCGGAACCCTGTCAACTGTCCCCATGGGTGACACCCGGCAAGCCTCGCCGTCGCTGGCGTCACTGTTGTGATCCCTGCGCCGGTGTCGAAAAGGAAAAGGCCTTCATGGTCCGCGACCGTCGCCCTCAAGCCCGTGCCGCCCTTGGGCAACTCGGTGGTCGAAATGACCAAAGGTCCAGGCGCTTGGGCCGCACCCGCAACGGCGGCATCAACAGGCTCGGCCCAGAAGGCGAGACTGCAAATTACACAGACAACCAACCAAGCCTGCAATGTCACCGCTCCGAGATACCCGGGCCATCCTAGCGTCCGTCGGAGAACTCGCTCACCAGCCGCGCCACCGCCACCGGATCGCTTTCTTCGCCGACCCGGCGCGCGAAGCGCCGGCATTCGTCGAGGCTGACGGCCCGCACCGCCTGCTTGACCCGCGGCACGGCCGAGGCGTTCATGCTGAACGAGCGCAAGCCCAGCCCCAGCAGCAGCGGCACCACCTGTGGGTTGCCGGCCATCTCGCCGCAGATCGACACCGGCCTCTGCAGGCGCAGGGCGGCGGCTGTGGTGTCGCCGATCAGCCGGATCACCGCCGGGTGCAGCGGATCATAGAGCGACGAGACGCTGGCCGAGCCACGATCCACCGCCAGCGTGTACATCGTCAGGTCGTTCGAGCCGATGGCGAGAAAATCCGCCTCCAGAGCCAGCGCGTCGGCGCCGATCGCCGCCGCCGGCGTCTCGATCATCACCCCGAGCGGCGGCAGCTTGTCGGCCAGCCGGACACCCTTGTGACGCAGCCGGCGCGCCACCCGCTCGTAGATCTCGCGCGCCGCCCGCAGCTCGGCCAGGGTGGTGACCATCGGCAGCAGCACACGCACCGGCCCGGCGCTCGCCGCGCGCAGGATGGCCGCGAACTGCGTCTCCAGCACATGCGGATGCAGCAGCAGCAGACGCAAGCCCCGCAGCCCCAGCGCCGGATTGAGATCGCCGCCACCGGAGCTGAAACCGGCATTGCCCAGCGCCTCGCTCTGCTTCTCGCCACCCCAGTCGAGCACGCGGATCGTGGTGCAGTCCGCCCCCATCGCCTCGATCACCTCGCGATAGACCGCCTCCTGGGCGGCCTCGTCGGGCAGGAACTCCGCATTGATGAACAGGAACTCGGTGCGCAGCAGGCCGATGCCGGCAGCTCCCGACTGGGCGATCAGCGACAGCTCCATCGGCAGTTCGAGATTGGCCTGCAACTCGACCTTCTCGCCGCTGGCCAGCTCCGCGGGCAGCCTCCGCCACCGGGCGAAACGCTGCCGCTCGCGCGCATACGCGGTCACCCCCCGCCGCGCCTCCGCCACAGTCTCCGCCGTCGGATGAATGACCACCGTGCCCGCCACACCATCGACGATCGCGACGGCGCCGGCACGCACCGCCTCGGTGACGCCCGGCATGCCCATCACCGAAGGGATGCCCAGCGCCCGCAGCATGATGGCGGTATGGTCCGACGAGCCGCCCTCGTCGGTGGCCACCGCGGCTATCCGGGAAGGGTCGATCAGCGCCGCATCGGCAGGACGCAACTGCTCGGCAACCAGGATCGCGCCGAGCGGCAGCCCGGTGAACGACCGGAACGGCGCCCGGGTGAGGTTGCGCACCAGCCTGCGGCCGATCTCCCGCACTTCCTCGGCACGACGGATGGCCGCGGCGGCATCCTCGATGTCCGAAGCGGATTGGCCCGCTCCAGCTTGGCCCGCTTCGGCCTGACCAGGGTCGGTTTGACCAG
>CAXSEE010000089.1:10367-13799 GCA_964235615.1 uncultured Acetobacteraceae bacterium
CGGTTTGACCAGACCCGGTTTGACCAGAGTTAAGCGAAATCTCCAGTCGCCGCGCCAAGAGCTCCGCCTCTTCCGCGACGGCTGCCTCGGCATTGAGCTGTTCCTCAAGGATCCGGCGCATCGCCCCGCGCAGCAGCCGTGACGGCCCCAGCATCTGGCGATAGGCGTCGAGCAGCGGGGTGATCTCGCGCTGGGTCTCCTCGGGAAGCAGCGCCAGGCGCACGCGCAGCTTCTCGAGCTGCTTCAGCGAGCGATTGATCGCGTCCGACAGACGGTCGGCTTCCGCCTGCTCTTCCCCAGCCTTGACCCGGTGCATGACCACCGTCGTCGGCGTCTCGCTGGCCGTGGCGGCCGGTCCGATGGCGATGCCAGGATAGACCGCAACACCGTAGAACCGCTGCTCCGGCGGGGTGGACGCCGCGGCGGCGGTATCAGCCCTGGTCAAGCCCGGCCTGCCTCAGTCCTGCTCATTGAAGCCGGCCTCGACCAGGGCTGACAGCGCATCGAGCGCTTCGCGCGCATCCCAGCCCTCGGCAATGAGCTCGATCTGCGCGCCGCGGCCGGCGCCAAGCATCATCAAACCCATGATGGAGCGGGCCGCGACGATCTCGCCTTCGCGGGCTACCTCGATCATGGCGCCATATTTCTCGGCAGTCGTGACGAATTTCGCCGCCGCGCGCGCATGCAGCCCACGCTGGTTGACGATGGTGACCATGCGTCGGACTGGCAGGTTGCCGGGCACTGGAAGATCGCCGGGCACTGGAAGATCGTTGGCGACGGGAGGATCGCCGGCTGGCCGATCAGCCGGCTCTGTCCCGTCAGCCACGCTCAGTCCGCAGCCAGTTCGGCCAGCTTCCGGGCAGGCAATTCGATCGAGACCGGCATCTCGTTGCAGCAGGCCGCCCCACCGAGGCAGCTCGAAGGCAGATGCGAGGCCGCGGCGATGTATTTGCGCCCGGCGGCCTCGCCGATGTCGGTGCATTCGGCCAACGTCCGCTGCGAACGGATCTTGGCGAGCTTGACCAGCATCGGCAGGTTGACGCCGGCGATCACCTCGACGCCGCCGCGATCCATCGCCGCGATGGCGAGGTTGGAAGGGGTGCTGCCGAACATGTCGGTCAGCAGGATCACGCCGTCGCCGGTATCGACCTGATCGATCTGGGCCGCGAGCGCCTTTCGGCAATACGGGATACCGTCGTCCGCTCCGATGCTCACAGCCGCGACCTGCTTCTGTGGGCCGACGACATGCTCCATGGCAGATCGGAGCATTTCGCCAAGCTCGCCGTGGGTAATGAGGACCATGCCAATCATGACAGCCTCCCTGCACGCGATAATTCACGATGCATCACGATAACCGGGACCCTGACATGATGGAGAAGCTCACTCCTGCTCGAGAATTCATTCTGACCGATTAACCCGGCCCGGTCCGGCCGTTCACCGTTCAAACGGCGTGCCAACGCTTCAACCACCGCCACTGACCGATGCCGCCCACCGGAGCACCCGCAGCTTATTGTTGTGTATTTTTTGCCCTCGGTTACGAACCGCGGCAACAGCATTCGCAACAGATTGTAGATCCTGTCCAGAAAGGGAAGATAGTCAGGATCCGCCCCGACATATTCGGCAACCGAACGATCCAGCCCGGTCAGTGGTGATAATATGGCGTCGTAGAATGGGTTACGCAGGAACCTTGCATCAAACACCATGTCTGATTCGCGGGGCAGACCTGCGGGAAACGCAAAAGACACTAACGAAATCGTGAGGCTATTCGCGCCTTCCGCACTCATCGTCGTGTAACGGTCCTCGACCAGACGGCGCAGCTCCGGTGGCTGCAGATCCGACGTGTCGATCACCAGGTCCGCGCTGGCTCGCAGAGGCGCGGTCAGCGCGATCTCGGCGGCGATGCCGTCCGACACGCCGCCGCCCTTGGCCAGCGGATGACGCCTGCGGGTTGCGGTGTAGCGACGCAACAGCACCGCCTCCTCGGCCACCGCGAACAGCAGTTCCGGACGCAGCCCGTGATCGGCTCGCAACAGCTCCAGGGCTCCGAGCACGCTTCCGGCGTCGAAACCGCTGGTGCGGACGTCGACGCCGATCGCCAGCGGCCCATCGCTGCGCTGGATGATCTCCGCGATCATCGACAGCGGCGGATTATCCACCGCCTCATGGCCGAGATCTTCCAGGATGCGCAGGATCGAGGATTTGCCGGCGCCGGACAGCCCGCTCACCAGCAGCACGGACCGCCGCATGCCAACCTTCATGAGCGGGCGCCTGTCATGAGAAGGCACCCGCATGCATCGGCGTCCGTCCCTGCAGGCAATCCAGCGCGTGCGCGATCAGCAGCGGGGCCGAGGCAGCCCGGCCATCGAGCTTCAGCATCGGCATTCCCAAACGATGAAGCGCCGGCTCCGGCAGCCGCGGCGGCAGTTCCCCGGCCAGGAGTTCACAAGCCAGGACCAGGCGCACAGGCGCCCGGTATGCCAGGCGCAGGATGCCAAGGCCGCGCATCTCGACCAGCCCTTCCAGCCCGGAAGCGGGTGCGGCCACGCCGGCTTCGACATCGACCTGGTCATCCGCCACCAGCATGAAACCGCGATCGATCAAGCGAAGCAGCAGGTCGGATTTACCGCAGCCGGACGGACCGAGCAGCAGCACGCCAGCCTCGTCACGCGCCGCACAACTCGCATGGATCTTAACCCTCACGAACCGATCCTAGAACAGCACGACCGCCGGCGACATCGGATTACAGCAGGCCGGCGGCCACCCGGAACCTGTCACAGATTCGAGACGGTTTCAGATTCATGATACAAAAGGTTGAATTACGACACAATATGACGCAATTGTGACCATTGGCTTTGTGGATACACCGTCCTGCCGCTTATCAGAACGCAGCCAATATTACAGGATCAAGACATGATCGCTGCGAACGCCGTTGCCACCATCGAGTGCCGTCACTCGAACATTCGCCAGGCCGAGGTGCGGGTTCGCTGCGTGACCGGCTTCGACCGTGGCCAGGGGCTCCTCCCCCACCGCCTGTTGGACCAGTGCCGCCAGGCGCTGCGCAATGGCGCGGAGTCCCTCGCCTCCGCCGGCATGTCGATGCACGACGTCGTCCGCGTGACCTACCTGATGCAGGATGCCGACACGTTCCCGGCCTGCTTCCCGATGCTGCGCGACGCGTTCGGCGATGCCCGCCCGTGTGCCACGCTCCGCCTGGTCGGCGGCTTCGACGTGCCCGGCATGCAGATCGAGCTCGAACTGGTCGCCCGCCGCTGACGCCGTGTGCAATCTGGCCGCGGGCAGCGTGGCCGCTCCTGGTTCGTCCGTCCCGCGCCCGCGTTGACGAAGGCCACGCCCGAACGTTAGACAGTCCGTCGTTCTCGCCCTGCCGAGGGGCTTGCATCGACTGTTGATCATTTGAGTCTGGGCATGGAT
>CAXSEE010000089.1:13899-16330 GCA_964235615.1 uncultured Acetobacteraceae bacterium
TGAGTCTGGGCATGGATGTAGAGGTGCCGAAAGTCGGCGGACGAGTTCGCGTGCGTCTGGACGGCTATTTCGATCCGCTGACGCAGTGCCACGCCTTCCGTGTCGAGGACTGGACCGGAAGGGTCCTGCGCCGGATCCGCGCGGCGCGCAATTGCCAGGAAGCTCTTGCGCTGTATTGGCGCTGTGCCGGTGCCGCCATGCCGGGAGTGATGATGAGCAAGGATCTCGAACGGCGGATCAGCCGCGCCCGCGCAGGCGGCGCGCTCCACCAGGCGATGCAGACGCCGGAGCTGCCGTTCGCCACACCTCCCCCGGACGACGATACGGACCTGGCCGCTTTCGACGCCGAGCCGGAACCGGAACCTGACGCGGAGCGGGAGGCCAGGTCGTCCGCCCTCCAGATCGGGCGGTCCCGCGCGAGGCGCGCGCCGGCCCTGGTGCCGCAGACCGATCTGTTCCCCCCAGAAGCGTGCCGAGAAGCGCCCCCAGAAACACACACGCAAGCACATGCCGATGAGACGCGAGCCGAGCCGTCCGAGGCGGAACCTGCCGAAGCCATGGCGGCGGCGCCAGCCCGCAGGAGGGCGCCGCGCGATTCGGAGCCGCGTATCCTCTCCGCCGAGACGGTCATGCTGCAGCGGGTCGATTTCCGGCAGCTCCGTCCTACCGACCGTGCCGACAGTTATCTCTATCACATCACCAACGGCCCGGATGCCGAGGTCGCCTTGCGCCAGGGGCTGGTGGTCAGCGCGTCCGACCCGATGATCCTGACCGAGCGGCAGGGGGTCAGCTACTGGCTCTCGGTGCTTGCCGAGGACTATGACTACATCATGGACGGCCCGGCCGATTTCGTCGTGCTGCGCCTGCGACGCATCGCGGTCGAGGAACTGCTCGAACCCGACCCCGATGCGACGCGCAGTGCCGGATGTCCGTGCTACCTGCTGACCGGGCGCCGCCGGAACAGCTGAGACGACGCCGGCTCAGACTGTCCCGCTCACCTGGTGGACGCCCGGCTGCGGGATGAAACTGCTCTCGATCAAGGCGGTCATTCGTGCCGTGTCGACGCCGATACAGACCGATTGCGAGGGGTGCGGGTCCCAGGCGGTGGTCGGGAAGGACGAGCGTTCCGGCTTCTGGATGGTCTGGCCCGAGGCGAGGCCGCCGCAGATCACCCGCACCGCTCCTTCCCGCGTGGTGAACAGGGTCGGGTCGACCGCATAGGCCACGGCGAGCGTGTCGTGGGCGAAGATCCCGTCCAGCTTGCGCGAGCGCTGATGGAAGCCGTGGTAGTTGTGCGACACCTCGTAGAGGAGCCGCCCGCGTTCGCCGCCCTTGTCGCGCAGCCGTTCGAGCAGGGCGGCGTCGAGCACCACTTCCTGGGTGACGTCGAGGCCGACGATGGTGACCGGCCAGTGCGCCGTGAACACCGCGTCGGCGGCGTCCGGGTCGCCGGCGATGTTGGCCTCGGCGACCGGCGAGACGTTGCCGGTATGGCCGTGCGTGCCGAAGGCGCCGCCCATGACGATCACGCCCTGGACCAGGCGCGCGATCTCGGGGTCCTTGTCCAGCGCCCGGGCGAGGTTGGTCATGCGTCCGACGGCGATGATGGTGACCTCGCCGGGATTGCTGCGTATCAGGTCGATCATCATGCGGTGGGCACGCCGGCCGTCGACGCGGCTCGTGATCTCCTCTGGGATGGCGATGTCGCCCAGCCCGTTCTCGCCATGCACGTGGCGCGGGTAGTCGCCGTGCTTGCCGAGCAGGGTCACTCCGGAGCCCTGCGCCACGGGGGCCGCGAACCCCAGCCGGTCCTTGAGGAACAAGGCGTTGCGCGTGACCGTCTCGATATCGGCGTTGCCGAGCACGGTCGTCACCCCGATCAGATCGAGCTCCGGCCGCAGCGTCAGGAACGCCAGCGCCATCGCGTCATCCACGCCAGGATCGGTATCGAAGATGACCTTGCGCATCGCAGTTCCCCGTTCTTCCTGGCCGCCGTCTCTTGCACATGGAGGCACCAGACGACAAGCAAACTGTATTTCGGCAATGAAAGCAGCCGTGGCAGGATGGGGGACTATCGATCCGATCTCGAACATCGAGCGAGAAGCCGCATCTTCTCGCAGCGGAGCTGTGCAAACCGTTCGGTTAGTCGAACAGACGGCTTGATCGGGCATGACGAGCGCGCCGTCACCGTGCCGCCCGGCTGCCGCTGTCGGACCCGCTCAAGCGCGAGAAGGTAAGGCTGGGCTCTGCCCAGACCCGCCAAAGGCCGAGGCCTTTGGAAACCAATCTGTAGACATGATTGGATTCTCAAGGCTGGCCTTGAGCGGGTCCAGGGCGGAGCCTTGGTCTTTCATGGGTCAAGCTCAAGGCCGGTTGGTACTAGGCGAAGCTGACACCAGCAAGTGTCTCCGACACATCCCAGAGCCGCTCG
>CAXSEE010000090.1:0-16127 GCA_964235615.1 uncultured Acetobacteraceae bacterium
GTAGCTCAGCCTGGTAGAGCACTGTGTTCGGGACGCAGGGGCCGGAGGTTCGAATCCTCTCACTCCGATCATTCCCGGAAGACCCCGTATCGACCGATCGGTTACGTCCATTGGGCTACGAAATGAGCAGGCGGACCGAGGCGATCACGGAGCCATGCCTTCCGAGCGACAATCCCCGCAAAGTATGTCTCGGGCCGGCCGCCGCGACACCTTCATGATCGGTCATCCGTCCAGTCCTGCCGATCCGAACTGGACCGAACGCGGCAGCGCGGCCTATTGGCGGATCGTCGTCGCACTATTCCTGTCCGGCTATGCCACCTTCTCGCTGCTCTATTGCGTGCAGCCGCTGTTGCCGCTGTTCTCGCATCGCTTCCACCTCGACGCGGCCCGGAGCGCGCTCGCGCTGTCGCTGGCCACCGGACTGCTGGCACCCTCGATCCTGCTGGCTGGAGCCGTCTCGGAGACGGTCGGCCGCAAGTCGCTGATGGCCGCCTCGCTGGCCGTCGCCGCCGTCCTCAACCTGCTCGCCGCGGCGGCACCGAACTGGACCGTCCTGCTGGTCCTGCGTGCCCTCGAAGGGCTGGCACTCGGCGGCGCGCCGGCGATCGCGATGACCTATCTCGCCGAGGAGATCCACCCCTCCGGCCTCGGCCTCGCCATGGGGCTGTATATCGGCGGCACGGCGATCGGCGGCATGGCCGGACGGCTGCTGACGGGCATCGCCGCCGAGCTTTCTGGCTGGCGCGGCGCATTGGCCGTGATCGGCCTGCTGGGAGCCGCCAGCGCCGCCGCCTTCGTGTGGCTGTTGCCGCCGTCGCGCAATTTCTCGCGCCGGCCGGGCTTCGATTGGCACTTCCATCTCGACGCCTGGACACGTCACCTGCGCACCCCGGGACTGGGAGCCTTGTTCGCCCTGGGCGGCCTGCTGATGGGCAGCTTCGTCACCCTCTATAACGCCGTCGGCTACCGGCTGCTGGCGCCGCCCTATGATCTCGACCAGGCCGAGATCGGCGCCATCTTCGTGATCTACCTGCTCGGCACCGTGGCCTCGACGCTGGCCGGCTCGATCACCGACCGCATCGGCCGAAAGCCGGTCCTGGCCGCCTCGCTGTGCCTGTCGCTGCTCGGCCTGGGGCTGACCCTGTTCGCGCCGCTGGCCGCGATCATCGCCGGCCTGGCACTGTTCACCGTCGGCTTCTTTGCCGGACACGCGGTCGCCAGCGGCAGCGTCGGCCGCCTCGCCCAGGGCGCCAAGGCCCATGCCGCCTCGCTCTATCTGCTCAGCTATTACCTGGGTTCCAGCCTGCTCAGCCTGTTCGGCGGCCTGCTGTGGGAACAAGGCGGCTGGAACGCGGTCGTCGCCTTCTGTGCCGGATTGCTGCTGCTGGCGCTGCTGCTCGCTACATTGTCGCCTGGACCCACGACGCTGGCATGGCGCATCCGGCGCGGCATCTTATTGCTGCCGGTCGCCTCGCTGCCGGCCGCGACAGTGCCGCTGATCGCGACACCGGTGCCGGGATATGCCAGGGCGATCCCATCCCCGTTCCTGCAGCAGATGATGCGTGCCGAGCTGCCCCCGGCGCCGGCGCCCGAGGGCATGGCGCCGCTCTCGACCCCCAGCGTCGCGGGTCAGCCCTTGCTGCTCGGCAAGACCCCGATCGAGGAGCTTGCCCGCCGCCTCGGCGTCCGCCTCGAGCATCAGGGCGCGTCCGGCGACAGCGTCTACTGGTTCTGCGTCCGCCTCGACGTGCCCGCCGGCACCCGGCATCCGCCGCGCGACAACCTGGTCCTCAGTCTCTGGCTGATCGCCGACGCGGAGACGGCCGTAGCCTCGGAAAAGGGGGACAAGGGCGCGCACGCCATCAGCGCGATCGCGCTGGATGCCGGCCGCGAGGGCAGAAGCTGTCCGGTCCCGGCACGGGAGATCGATCTGATGCTCGATGCCCATATCGCGCGCCCGGGAGCGACCGCCGCCGCCGTCGCGTCCCTCTATGGCGCCGCTCCGGTCGCCGGCGGCCGCAGCGCCTACGGCCTGCCCGGCATGCAGCCGGACCCGAGCCCGATCACCCTGACGGTCTCGATGCGTGAGGGGCATGTGGAGACGATCTGGCTGGCCGGAACGCCGGACAATTGATGCCCAAACAATCAATGCCCAAACAATCAATGCCCAAACAATCAATGCCTGTGCGAGGGAAACCGTGATGTCCGTGCTGCAGCGGATGGCGCTCCTGATCCCGCCGATACGCCGGCTGCATGACAGTCGCGCGACGCTGATCGAGGAGTGCCACCTGCTCTCGTTGAAGCTGCGGCATCGGAGTTCGAGCCCGTTCGAGCATTATCACGCCTGTTTCGATGCCGAGGCGATCATGCATCGTCACGCCGCCCGCGACCTGAAGCCAAGGGCGGGCTATCTCACCAACTTCCTCGGTGTCGCGATCGACCCGAAATTCTTTCCCAGCATTCTCGACGGGCAGGCTGGGCAGGTCGAACCGATCCCGATCCCGGCCAACTGGCATGCCGACATTGCGGAATGGGCGGCGGCGCTGCGCGCGGTGGAGCTGGCACGCGACCGCTTCACCATGATCGAGCTCGGCTGCGGCTGGGGATGCTGGATGAACAACACCGGCGTCGCCGCCCGTCGTGCCGGCCTGCCGGTGGAATTGATCGGCATCGAGGGGGACGAGGGGCATATCGGCTACGCGCGCGAAGCCACCGCGGCGAACGGCTTCGAGCCCGCTTGCGTCACCTTGCATCACGGCGTCGCCGCGGCCCATGCCGGCCATGCCCTGTTCCCTCGCCAGAGCCAGGCTGGCGTCGCCTGGGGACTGAAGCCGGTGTTCCACGCGACCCCTGAGCAGGTCGAGGCGGCACGGCAGTCCGGCAGCCATGACGAGTTGCCGATGATCCCGCTCGAAACGCTGATCGGCGCGCACGCGCGGATCGACCTGCTGCATATCGACATCCAGGGTGGCGAGGCCGACCTGATCGCGGACTGCCTGGAATTGCTGGCGGCAAAGGTCGCCTACATCCTGGTCGGGACCCACTCGCGCCAGATCGAGGGACGCATTGCCGGCATGCTGTTGGAAGGCGGCTGGATCCTGGAAATCGAACGGCCGGCTATCCTCTCCCTGGCCGGAACCTACCCGGTTGTCACCGTCGACGGCGTACAGGGCTGGCGCAATCCTGCATTGGATCATTCCGTCAGCCAGGCATCCCGACTGGCATAGCTTGGCGATAGAGCATGGCGCCGACGAGGTTGATCTCGAGGAAGCTGTCAGTTTGCGCCTCGGGAAGATCGAGCGCGGCGCGGCCGTTGGTCCAGCGCAGGGCGCCTTCCGGCTGATGCCATCCATCGAGGTCGAGGTCGATGGTGGGGATGACCTGCTCGTCGAGCCCCCTCCAGAAGACGAGTTTCTCGATTGCGACGCCGAGCATGCGCCGGTCGTCGAAGAAGGGTCCGACGACGTCTGCCGGGGTTGCGGTGCGAGACAGCAGCCGTATCGGCCTGGTGCCGCATGGGATGTGGAACATGTGGCGTTGGCCGTTATGCCAGCGGGCGGCGAGCTCGCTACGGTCATCGAGCAGCAGGCGCAGCTCGGGCTGGTCCGTCAGCGCCACGACGGCGTCCGGGCCGGTAAAGCCGAGCGTCCGGGCGCGGTCGGCAAGGCTGGTCCAGAGCGGCTTGGCGATGTCATGGGCCACGGCCAGCGGCGCTGCCAAGACGAGGTCGCGCCGCGGGGCGAGGGCGGCGCCGGCGGCCACGAACAGGTCGCGGTTTCCGGTATCGAGATAGCTTTCGGTGGCCAGGCCTTCGGAGATGAGAATGCCGTGGCTCCCGAGCTCGACATGGAAGAAATCATAGCGGGGGATGGAGCGGTCGATCAGGATCGAGCCGCCATTGACGAGCATGCGCGCGGGGGTGAGGCCGGCGCCGCTGAGGATGCAATGCTCTGGGGTGACCAGCAGGTCGCGGTGGGGAATGTTGTCGGCGAAGGCGTGCCTGCGGATGCGGACCGGGAAGGCTTCGTCGCAGCCGTCGAAGTCGGCGGCGTCGATAGAACCGCCGCCGATCCAGGTGATCGGGCGCGGGATGCGGACGCCGTTCTCCTGGACGTGAACGAGGTCGCCGGGGCGAAGCGCCTCGACGGCGACCTCGCCCGCGGGTGTTGCGATCATCGTCCCGCGCAGGAAGCAGGTGGCGGTGACGGTGAGGGTCGTGCTGGCCGAGGCCGAGCCGTCGCTGTCGTTGACGGACAGGTCGAACAGGGTGGCGACGGTGCTGCCGGCCGCCACCTGGCCCTTGGTGGGGGTGAACGTAAGGGCCTGCAGTTCGGCGGTCAGATTGGCTGGGCTGGTAAAGGCGAGGCTGTAGGTGCCGGTCATCGTCCTGGTCAGCCCGGTGCCGCTTAGCACGCCGTCGGCATCGGTCGCGACATCGTTCGCACTCAGGGTGATGGTGGCGCTGGTGGTGGTGGCGGAATCAGTGACGTTGACAGTGCCGAACGGCATCGATGCGGCGGCATCGTTGCCGCTCTCGGTCGAGGACAGACCCGTGATGTTGGGGGTCGAGCCTGTCCCGGTGGTGCCATCGGCCTTGAGGCGCAGCGGTGTGTTGGGGCTGCTGGCGGCGGAGTTCAGGACGGAGGTGTAGAGCGACGGGGTGCCTTCGTAGAGCGAGCTCGGGTTCTCGGTTTTCCAGTCCACATACAGATAGCTGTAACCGCCGCCGGTGCTGGACAGGGAGTGGATCTCGTAGGAGGTGTTGCTGGGGGAGTCCGCATAAGGCAGCGTGCCCATGCTGGTGAAGGTCGTGGTGCCACCGCTTCCCGACACGACGAAGGTTGCGTTGCTGACAGCGACCAGAAGGCCGGTGGGGTCGTATTCGGCAGTCCATGAGCCGGACAGCATCGAGCCGTCCTCGAAAGCCGCATTGCTGAGCTTGGTCGTAACGAATGTGTCAGCCATGCAGAGGTAATCCCACAAGCAGTCGCATGCATGGTACCATATAAAAGTTAATGATTACTGAAAATGACAAGTCCGCAGCAATCGATTTATTATTTACTTCTGTCGGTTTATGCTTGGCGCATGACCCATATCGCGCGCAGCAGGCTGATCGGCGGATCAAATTCGAGAAGGGGATCACCATCTGTTCTAACTACGGCGGATCCGTTTGACCCCCTCAACCTCGGTTGCTAAAGAATTTCATGCTCTTCCTGCGCCCATTGATGAAGCGACTGCAGCGTGTATCGTCTGGCGGTCATGTTCCTCCAAATCCGCCGATAGCCATTACCGGATCTGTAGAAGGTGCTATGACCTTCGACCTGGGTAGGCTGACGTCTTCGACCCGGAGTCTTAACGAGGCGCTTATTCGCAGCCTGTGCGCAACCGTTCGTCTTGATGATGCGATCCTGTGCCGCGTGCTAGGCCGTTACAAGATGTACGTCGACTCCAACGACGTCGGTCTGGCGCCGCACCTGATGCTGGACGGATACTGGGAGATGCACGTCACGGAGGCGATCCTGGGCTTCGTCCGGTCCGGCATGACAGTGGTCGATGTCGGCGCGAACCAGGGCTACTTCACCATGCTGTTGGCCGATCTAGTGGGTCCAAGCGGACATGTCTTCGCTGCCGAGCCCAATCCGCACATGATGGGCCTGCTTCAGAAGTCGATCCTTCTCAACGGGTTCGGGACGAGGGTGGTCCCGATCGCGCACGCCTTGTCCCGGAACAGCGGCGACACGGTAACGCTTCACGTACCGAAGGACCTGCCGCAGAACGGCAGTATCATGTGGAACGGTAACGAAACATCCAATCCGGTCGTGATCGACACCTTGTCGCTGGACGACTTAATCGGCGACGGTCCGGTCGACTTCATCAAGATAGATGTCGAGGGCGCGGAGGAAGCAGTCTGGGACGGCATGACGCGGATCATTGCCCGCGACCGGACCCTGTCCATCATTCTGGAGTTCACGCCTAACCGCTATGCCGATCCGGAAGGTTTCCTGGAGCGGATCCGCGCCGGCGGCTTCGCCATCGCGCAGATCGATCCTCAACATGGCATTCGCCCGACCAGCGTCACCGAGCTTCTCGAAGCACCTGACCACATCGATAGGATGCTAGTCCTAGCGCGTTGACCTCGCTACTCATGGTCTGCCTCGGGGAGGCTACCGGGCTCGTCGGCGATGCTTCACTGCCAATCTTGTTCCTGTCGGACAGAGGATGGAGTGCGCCTGGAAAGGCTGGCATGCCCTGAAGAG
The DNA here is from genome assembly GCA_964235615.1 of uncultured Acetobacteraceae bacterium. Lineage (GTDB taxonomy): Bacteria > Pseudomonadota > Alphaproteobacteria > Acetobacterales > Acetobacteraceae > Lichenicoccus. The sequence continues at coordinate 6,258 of CAXSEE010000090.1, forward strand.
TGGCGCATGCCACGCATCAAGCTCGACTTCAGCCATTAGGCTTTTTAAGGGTGTCCAACAGAATTGCTGAGAAGATCGCCAGCAGATGATGGTGGCGCCAAACGCGAAAAAGGCTTGATACGGCCGGCCGCCATAGCGGACTCGAGAGCGGCGGAAAACGTGATCCATGCAAGCCGACGGTGCTGTCGACGACCCAGCGTCTGGACGCGCGACAGCGCATCACGCGATGTGTGGCTTCATACGCATATCTCGTATATCGACCGGCCGGACTATTACGGCTGACCGCTGGTTCGGCTCCGCGTCTCCAACGACCTGAGTCTTCTGCCGCGCATATGGGCGCAGATCAGAACCGGTTCGTTCGGATCGGGTCATGCGACGGCAATATCCCCGGCCACATCCTTGCCATCGTTCCCATCGTTCCCATCGTTCCAGGTCTTGTCCCCGACCACCCAGCCTTGAGGTAGACCGGCCTGCAGGCAGTCGAAGCCAGTGACGGACCCGGTCAAGGAGGGGCTCCGGATCGTCGAGAGGGTTCGCTCCATCTCCGCAAGCACACCGGATCGATCACTCGAAGCTCGGGAAATAGCGTGCCATCATACGTTTGCTGTAGCCGACGAGGTTGGCATGGGAAGCCACTGCGTCGCGCACCAGCGAGTCGAAATAGGGGGACAGGGCGCTGACGATTTGCCCGAACACGCTGGCATCGGCGCCGCATGGGCGCGGGCCGGCAAGGAACGCGTTGTCGCCCAGAATTTGCGAAAGCGCCCAGTAGCCGCGCTGCATCAGCTCGCCTATTTCCTCCGGTGTGTGGCAGCCGAGCCCCTGGCCCTGCAAATAGCCAAGCACGGCGGCTCGCTGTTTCGCGCGCGCCTGGCTCTGGGTTGGCTCCGGAAGATGGTCAAAGAAGTGACCAGGGCCCTTTGCGAAATTCGCATCGAGCGCCCAGCGTGAGTGGACCATCCCCCAGTAGAGCTGATCCTCGGCAAGGCGCTCCGCCGCCCAGGCGCTGGCGCGTTGGGCATCGCTGAGGCCATGGTCGAGGTCAAGGCCGTATTTTTTCTCAAGGTGGAAGCGAATGAAGGTGGAGTCGGCAACGATGGTCCCGTCGTCGACGATATAGGGGAGCTTGCCCTTGGGAGCGTCGGCGCGGCCATCGGTGGTCTTGCGATAGTCCAGGCCCAGCATCTGGAGCTGCACCTCCGTCTTCATATCGAAAGGGCCAGGACTGGGTAGGCCAAAGGCCGGTGCGAAACCGTGGAGCGTGATCATCAAGCGGGCTTTCGTTTGTAGGGGGTCCGGTAGATGCCGTTCCCTGATTGCGGCGGAGAATACAAGTTCCCTTCTCCGACGTGTCTCCTGGTCTTGCCGGCTCTTCTGTAATCGGCTCTTGGTCGTCAAGTTCGGGAAGCGGGCGGCAGGTCCCTGACGCGATACGGCAGCACGCCCCGTTCGCTGGTCGCGATGTCGAGCGCCTGCCCCACCGCCGGCATGGCGCGATGACGGCATTCGGTCCGCGAGCAGGCGCGGCAGCCGGGACCGATTGGGTCGGCCGTTTCGAGGCGTTCGAGATCCAGTCCGGCGGCGTAGACCAGCTTCGGCGCGTAGCTGATCTCGCAGCCGAGGACCACCGCCACGTTTCGCGGCCGGCTCATGAAATGACCCCCGGAGCGCCCGACGGTGCAGGCGATGTTGAGGTAGGTCACGTCGTCGGGCGTGCGGGCCACCTGCACCGAGATCTCGCCGGGATGGCCGAAGGTCCGGTAGACGTTCCACAGCGGGCAGGTGCCGCCGAACTGGGTGAACTGGAAGCGCGTCGCCGAGGAGCGCTTCAGCACGTTGCCGGAGATGTCGGTCTTGACGAAGTAGAAGGGCACGCCCGGCTCGGAGGGACGCTGCATGGTCGAGAGACGATGGCAGACCTGCTCGAACGACGCGCCGAACCGGGCCTGCAGGCGCTGGATGTCGTAGCGAAGCGTCTCCGCGGCTTCGAGGAAGCGGCGGTAGGGCATCATGACGGCGCCGGCGAAATAGTTCGCGAGGCTGACCCTGGCGAGCGATCGCGCCGCCTCGGTCGAGAGGCCGGCTCGCTGCACCAGCCGGTCGATGGCGCGGTCCTGCTCGATCAGGCCGAGATGATGGGCCATCCAGAAGATCTTGCTCTCCTGGCTGGCGCCTTCCGCCAGATACAGGTGCCGCGTGTCGCGCTGCAGGCGCCAGACCAGCCCCTTCTGCAGCAGCCCAGGCTCGTCGGCGATGCGGATGTCATGCACGTCGAGCAGGTAGCGGGACAGCCCGCCTGCGATGTTGGCGCGGTTGAAACCCTCCCGCCCGGCAAGCGCCTCCGCGGCCCGGTCGAGCGCCTCGAAATGGTTCTGGTGATACTGCACCCAGTCCCGCACTTCATCATAGGGGAACTGGGTGATGGCGCCGAGCGCCGAGCGGAGCTGCGGCGTGGGGAGTGCCTCGACCTGCTGCTCGCGTTCGAGCGTATGCCGGTAGAGCGTCATGAACTTATGCGCGACGTTCGGCGCGGCCCGGACCATGGCCTGCATCTCGGCCATGTCGATCGCGGCACCCCCGAACAGCGGGTCGGCCATCGCCTCGCGAAGCGCCCCGGCCAGATGCAGTTCCTCGCTGTCGCTGAAGTAGGAGACGTCGATCGAGAACAGGTCGCAGAGCCGGCGCAGCACAGCCGGCGGCAGCGGACGCTGGTCATGCTCGATCTGGTTGAAATACGAGGCCGACAGCCCGACCGCGTGGGCGAGGGCGGCCTGGCTCATGCCGTGCTGCTCCCGCAGCCGTTGCAGGCGTTCCCCGGCAAAAAGTTTCTGTAGGCGCTTCACGATCGTCATCATACGGATGTTGCCGTCATTCTGGCAGGGGGCGGGTTCCGGCCTCACGCCCTCGACCTCACATCCTGGAGCGCTCGGCGGGCAAGGGTTCGGAGGTCGGAGTCCGTTGCATAAAAGAACTATCGTTCGTCTGCGAAAACCCGTGGGTCGGATCGTTGCGATATCGTGAGTACTGACGGTGGCCTTTCTACCGCTGGGATAACGAGGATCTACGTCAGCGACAGCCAGATCTTGGCGCGTCGACGGAGGTCTCCTTCATGACGAAAGAATGACACTTGTCTCATCCAGGCGCGCGGAGTTAAACTTAATTCATCTCATGGGTTGTTCAGACATCGTGAAGTCCGCCGAGACATCGTACATACGACTACCAGTATGGTTCACGATTCGAAGAACCGTACGATCACGTGGCACCATGGACCTATTTGGTCTGAAGCTTAACTGGACGGACATTCAGCCAGCAGAACAACAGAGACGAGGAACTTAGGATGTTTGACTATAAAGCTTTAATGCTTCTTGCGACGACACTGGTTGGGAGTGCCATCGGCTTTAATGATACCGCAAGAAGCCAGAGCCTTCCTGCATATTCGATCTCACCGAATGGCGTCTTCGTTGCGGGCATATCGTCCGGAGGCTTCATGGCCGTCCAGATGCAAGTGGCTCATTCGAGCCTTTTCAAGGGAGCGGCCATCTACGCCGGAGGCCCCGATTATTGTGCTCAAGGAAGCTTGAACATCGCCCTGACTACGTGCGCGTATAATTATCCCGCCGTAAATCCGTCGTCATTGATTGCCACGATACAGGCTTGGTCGGCACAAGGCTTGATCGATCCGGTTTCAAATCTTAAGAACCAGCCGATCTATCTCTGGTCCGGGTTCATCGACTACACTGTGCAACAGCCAGTCATGAACAGCTTGAAGAGTTTTTATTCCGGACTGGGCGCCAATGTGTTTCAGTACGACAGCAACTTCCTGGCTGCTCACGGTTGGGAGTCACCATATGGTCCGCTCAGTTGTTACTTGCAGTCAACACCTTACGTTATAGGTTGCGACCAAGGATCCAACCAGATCAACGGCCCTGTATATGGCAGTCCCGGGTATGGCACGCCCTATGACTCCGAGGCTGTATGGCTGACCAAGTTCCTGGGTAAGCTGAATCCGAAGAACACGGGCACATTGAAGGGCACGTTCCTGACTTTCAATCAAAACCAGTTCGCTCCGGGCAATAATGCTGCTGCCATCAGCATGGATAACACGGGCTACGCCTTCGTCCCGGCCGACTGCGCAGCCGGCGCTTCCTGCAAGCTGATCCTTGCGCTCCATGGCTGCAGCCAATCGTATAGCGCCGTCGGGACGACCTTCATCCAAACCGCCGGTATCAACCAGTGGGCCGACACCAACCACGCCATCGTCCTCTACCCGCAGACAATCGCGACCGCGGCAACCGGACCCAACCCGCTGGGGTGCTGGAACTGGTGGGGTTACCTGAACGATCCCAACTATGCGACCAAGAGTGGCGCTCAGGTTCAAACTCTCTACCGCATGGTCGTGCAGGCAAGTTCCAAAAACTAGTGGCCCGATCCCGACGCTCACTACCCGAGCGTCGGGTTCATTCGGCCAACCAGATCAGAGGCAGTGGTCGAAATCAAATGGACCTCCCCGTTTGATTTCGACCACTAGACGCGGCGGAGCCATATCTCCTCGATGGCGTGGGCGACGCTCTTGCGCAGCACGAGGCTGGCGCGTTCGCGGGTCGGCTCGATGTTGGAGCGGAGGTTCGGCAGGTTGATCTCCCGCCAGATGCCGGTCGCCACCTCGCGTGCCTGCGCGGCCGTCAGGTCCTTGTGATGGTGGAAATAGGACGCCGCATCCTGGAAGCGGGTCTTCTGCAGCAACAGGAAACGCTCGACATACCATCGCTCGATGCTGGCGGGGTCGGCGTCGAGATAGACCGAGAAGTCGAAATAATCCGAAGCGACCACCGGCGATGTGGCCGTCTGCAACACGTTCAGCCCCTCGAAGATCACCACGTCGGGCTGGTCGACGAGCTGGAACCGGTCCGGCACGATGTCGTAGCTGTGATGCGAGTAGACCGGGACCTTTAGCCCGCGTTCCCCGGCCTTGAGGGCGATCAGGAAGGCCAGCATGCGGCGCAGGTCGTAGCTCTCCGGAAAGCCCTTCCGGCGCATCAGGCCCCGTTCCTCCAGCACCCTGGTCGGATAAAGAAAACCATCGGTGGCGATCAGCGCCACCTTCGGCTGTTCCGGAGTGCTGCTCAAGATCGCCTGCAGCAGGCGGGATAACGTGCTCTTGCCGACGGCGACGCTGCCGGCGACGCCGATGACATAGGGACGCGGCGCCAACGGAAGATCAAGGAAGCCGCGCTGGATCGTGCGGTTGAGGGTCTGGGTCGCCGCCATATGCAGGCCGATCAGGTTCGACAGCGGCAGATAGACGTCGGCGACCTCCTGGGACGAGATACTCTCGTTCAGTCCAGAGAGGGCCTGCAGGTCGGCATCCGACAGCATCAGCGTGGCGGACGAGCGCAGGGCGGCCCAGTCCTGCCGCCTGAAGGCATGGAACAGCGCCGGCGGCCGGCCGTCGGACGCCGGCCGTCGGGGCGGCTTCGCGGGCTGGATGCGGTTCATCCTGCCTGAAGCTTCTTCGGCTCTTCGGTGTGCCCGTGATCGAGGAAGAGTGCGGTCATCTTGGATCACCCTGGCTTCGTGGCTCAGCCAGTAGATGTATTCCGACTATGCCCCCAAGCCATACTGGTTTAAGCATGACGATCCTGATGAAATTGCTTATGCAATGATACCAGCAGGACCCGACCATGAGCGGGGCCGGGCTCGAACGCCGCGTCTATCCGGGGAACAGCGTCCATGACGACCAAATGGGTCTATAGTTTCGGTACGGGCCGCAACGAGGGCCGTGCCGAGTTGCGCAACCTGCTCGGCGGCAAGGGTGCCAACCTCGCCGAGATGGCCGGGATCGGCCTGCCGGTGCCACCGGGCTTCACCGTCACCACCGAGGTCTGCACCGCCTTCTACGACAATGGCCGGCGCTATCCCGACGATCTGGCCGCCCAGGTGGCCGAGGCGATGACCCAGATCGAGAGCGTGGTCGGGCTGAAGTTCGGCGACGCGGACAAGCCGCTGCTGGTCTCGGTCCGTTCCGGCGCCCGCGTCTCGATGCCCGGCATGATGGACACCGTGCTTAACCTCGGCCTCAACGACATCACCGTCAAAGGCTTGCAGACCTCGTCCGGCGACCCGCGCTTCGCCTGGGACAGCTATCGCCGCTTCATCCAGATGTACGGCTCGGTGGTGATGGGCGTGAGCCACCATCATTTCGAGGAGATCATCGAGGACATCAAGCACGAGCTCGATGTGCTGGAAGATACCGTGCTGACCGCCGACCAGTGGCAGCAGGTGGTCGAGAGCTACAAGGACCTGGTGCAGCGCGACACCGGCAAGCCCTTCCCGCAGGACCCGCAGGAGCAGCTCTGGGGGGCCATCAGCGCCGTGTTCGGCTCCTGGATGAACCCGCGCGCCAACACCTATCGACGCCTGCACGACATCCCGGCGAGCTGGGGCACGGCGGTCAGCGTCCAGGCCATGGTGTTCGGCAACATGGGGCTCGATTGCGCGACCGGCGTGTGCTTCACGCGCGACCCCTCGACCGGCGAGAACACCTTCTACGGCGAGTATCTGGTGAACGCGCAGGGCGAGGATGTGGTGGCCGGCATACGCACGCCGCAGCCGATGTCCGAACTCAAGGCCCGCGAGGGCGAGCTTTCCATGGAGCGCGTGCTGCCCGACGCCTACCGCGAGCTGCTGGCGGTGCGCGACACGCTGGAACGCCATTACCGCGACATGCAGGACATCGAGTTCACCGTCCAGCAGAACAAGCTTTACATGCTGCAGACACGCTCGGGTAAGCGTACAGCCGCGGCTGCCCTGCGTATCGCCATCGAGATGGCCCAGGAAGGCCGCATCAGCCACGAGGAGGCGATCCGTCGCGTCACCCCGTCGTCGCTCGACCAGCTGCTGCATCCGACCCTGGACCCGAAGGCCGAGCGCACCGTCATCTCGCGCGGCCTGCCTGCCTCTCCGGGTGCGGCGTCCGGGGCGATCGTGTTCAGCTCCGACGAGGTCGAGACCCGTGCCGGCAAGGGCGAGGCGGTGATCCTGGTCCGTATCGAGACCAGTCCCGAGGACGTGCACGGCATGCATGCGGCGCGCGGCGTGCTGACCACACGCGGCGGCATGACCAGCCACGCCGCCGTGGTGGCGCGCGGCATGGGACGCGTCTGCGTCGCCGGCGCCGGCGGCATACGCGTCGACTACAAGGCGCAGACCCTGTCGGCCAGCGGCCACGTGCTCAAGGCCGGCGACTGGATCACCCTGGACGGCTCCACCGGCGAGGTGTTCGCCGGCCGCGTCGCCACCATCGAGCCGACCCTGTCCGGCGATTTCGGGCTGCTGATGTCCTGGGCCGACGCCGTCCGCCGCATGAAGGTGCGCGCCAACGCCGAGACCCCCGAGGATGCGCGCACCGCGCACAAGTTCGGCGCCGAGGGCATCGGGCTGTGCCGCACCGAGCATATGTTCTTCGGCCCCGAGCGCATCGGCGCGGTGCGGCAGATGATCATGGCCGAGGACGAGACCGCGCGGCGCCGCGCGCTGGCCACGCTGCTGCCGTTCCAGCGCGATGATTTCGTCTCGCTGTTCCGCATCATGGCCGGGCTGCCGGTGACCATCCGCCTGCTCGACCCGCCGCTGCACGAGTTCCTGCCGCATACCGCCGCGGAAATCGCCGAAGTCGCCAAGGCGCTCGGCAAGAGCGTCGAGGAACTCACCCAGCGCGGTGCCGAGCTGTCCGAAAGCAACCCGATGCTCGGCCATCGCGGCTGCCGCCTCGGCATCACCTTCCCCGAGATCTACGAGATGCAGGCGCGCGCCATCTTCGAGGCCGCCGTGCTGATCGCCAAGGAGACCGGCCGCGCCGTGGTCCCCGAGATCATGATCCCGCTGGTCGGCACCGCGCGCGAGCTGGAGATCACCAGGGCCGAGATCGACCGCGTCGCCCGCGAAGTCATCGGCAGCTCCGGCACGGCGATCGAGTATCAGGTCGGCACCATGATCGAGCTGCCGCGCGCCGCCCTGACCGCGGACAAGATCGCCGCCCACGCCGACTTCTTCTCGTTCGGCACCAACGACCTGACCCAGACCACCTTCGGGCTGTCGCGCGACGACGCCGGCACTTTCCTGCCGCATTACGTGGAAAAGGAGATCTGGCCGAAGGACCCGTTCGTCACCATCGACGTCGAGGGCGTCGGCGCGCTGGTGGAGATCGCGGCCCAGAAGGGACGGGCGCGCAAGCCTGGCCTGAAGCTCGGCATCTGCGGCGAGCATGGCGGCGATCCGGCCTCGATCGAATTCTGCGAGTCCGTCGGGCTGGACTATGTCTCGTGCTCGCCGTTCCGGGTGCCGATCGCCCGGCTCGCGGCAGCGCAGGCCGCCCTGGCACGGACCCGGGAGTCCGCTGATTAAGTCGGGAGTTCTCCCACATGGACGAGCACCGGATCTCCCTGCATCTCGTCTCGGACGCGACCGGGGAGACGCTGAACTCGATCGCCCGCGCCACGGTGGCGCAGTTCGAGCATGCGCACATCGTCTATCACCGCTGGAACCTGATACGCACCCGGCTGCATCTGCACCGGGTGCTGGAGGGCATCGAGGCCGATCCGGGTCCGGTGCTGTCGTCGATGATGGACCGCAAGCTCCGCCACGAACTCGACGTCGCCTGCAACCATCTCAAGGTGCAGGTGGTCAACGTGCTCGACCCGGTATTGTCGATGCTGCAGGAGACTTTGGGCGAGACGGCACAGGGGCGCCCCGGCAGCCAGTACGTGCTCGACGAGGAATATTACAAGCGCATCGACGCCATGCACTACGTGCTGGCCCATGACGACGGTCAGGCGGCGGCCGGCCTGCGTGGCGCGGATGTGGTGCTGGTCGGCGTCTCGCGCGCGTCCAAGACGCCGACCTGCTTCTATCTTGCCAACCGCGGGGTGAAGGCGGCGAACGTGCCGCTGGTGCCGAACACGCCGCTGGCGCCGGAACTGCTGGAGCTGGACTGCCCGGTGATCGGGCTGACGATCGACCCCCGCACCCTGGTCGAGATCCGCCGCCACCGTGTCCGCGCCATCGCCCCGGGCAGGAGCATGGGCAACATCGACGATGCCAGCAACACCTATATCGATCCCGAGACGGTGCGCGAGGAGGTGACCTGGGCCCGGCGCATGTGCACGCGCAACGGCTGGCCGGTGGTCGATGTCAGCCATCGCTCGATCGAGGAGACGGCTGCCGCGGTCATCGAGTTGGGGCAGCTCTGGCAGAGCCGCCGCCATCGCGAGGGCAGGTAGGGTCCTGCTCCTGCGGCCCGCGTCAGGGGCTGGAGATCAAGGGCGGTGTCTGCTGGTGCTGGATCACGCGCCACTCCTGGGGGGCCAGGTGGCGATAGGTCGTTGTGCAACTTGCCTCGTAGGGCGTGACCCCCTCGCGTTCCGCCCGCACCTTGTAGGCGATGACGATCAACCCCTCCTGCGGACGCGCGACCTGCTGCTCCGAGAATTCGACCCGCGTCCATCGCGGCGTGCTGGCGACGGCCTCGACCGCCTGCTGGCCGCTCATCACGAACGGCGGCGTCGGCAACACCATCAGGCACTCGTCGTCGATCGATTCCCGGTAATGCTTGGCATCGGCCGTCCACAGGCTCTCCTCGAAACTCCAGATACGTCCGTCGTCCATGGTCATGTCCTCGCTGAACAGGACTATATCGCGGGCCGCCGCCAATCGTTCTCGCGACCGGCAGATCTTATACGAGCGGCATCAAGCTCTGACCGATCATCGCGAACCGAAGGCGTGGCGAACCAGCAGGATGCGGTAGCCATGTCCGGCGCAGGCATGGATGCCTCGCTGCGCTCGCAACAAACAGCTCGCGAGCCATAGCCAGAG
>CAXSEE010000091.1:0-15774 GCA_964235615.1 uncultured Acetobacteraceae bacterium
ACGGCCCCAAGCTGGAGTTCGTGCTGCGTGACGCGATCGGCCGCGACTGGCAGTGCGGCACGCTGCAGGTCGACTACGTGCTGCCCGAGCGGCTCGACGCCAGCTATATCGGCGAGGACAGCGCGCGGCATCGTCCGGTGATGCTGCACCGGGCCATCCTGGGCTCGTTCGAGCGCTTCCTCGGCATCCTGATCGAGCAGTATGCCGGCCGTTTCCCGCTCTGGCTGGCGCCGCGCCAGGTGGTAGTGGCCTCGATCGTCAGCGATGCCGAGCCCTATGCGCTGGAGGTGGCGGCCAGGCTTCGTGCCGCCGGGCTGGTCGTGCATGCCGACACGCGCAACGAGAAGATCAACGCCAAGATACGCGAGCACAGCCTGGAACGGGTGCCGGTGATCCTGGTGGTCGGTCGTCGCGAGGCGGAGACTGGCCATGTCGCGATACGCAGGCTCGGTGGGGCCGCGCAGGAGATGATGCCGCTTACGGAGGCGGTCGCCATGCTTGCGGCGGAAGCCATGCCACCCGATCTAAGACGCAGGCCAGCTTGAAAATGCGTCAGTTGCGGCACGCATGCCACAGATCCGTCTCGCGCATGGCAATTATGCTACATCAAACGAAGAGCGACCTTGCCGTGCGGTAAGGTCTTGCGCCAGAAAGCGTGCCCAGGAAGCGTGTGTTGGCGAACAATGTGACCTATAGATCCATTCGCAACAAAATCGTAACGGATACAGGAGAAGACCGATAGCCAGACCACCGATGGCCGCGCAACCGACCCGCGAAGGCCCCCGCGTCAATGAAGAGATCCGAGTCCCGCAGGTGCGCCTGATCGATGAGGAAGGCGAGATGCAGGGGGTCATGACCACCCGCGACGCGATGCAGCGCGCCTTCTCCGTCGGTCTCGACCTGCTCGAAATCAGCCCGAACGCCGAACCTCCCGTGGTCAAGATCCTCGACTACGGCAAGTTCAAGTACGAGCAGCAGAAGAAGAAGAACGAGGCGCGCAAGAAGCAGAAGGTCATCGAGATCAAGGAGGTCAAGGTCCGGCCGAATATCGATGAGAACGACTACCAGGTGAAATTGCGCGCCATGAAGTCGTTCATCGAGGAGGGCGACAAGGTGAAGGTCACGCTCCGCTTCCGTGGACGCGAGATGGCCCATCAGGATCTCGGCGTGAAGGTGCTCGAGCGCATCCGCGGCGACATGGACGAGCGCACCAAGGTCGAGCAGATGCCGCGCATGGAGAACCGCCAGATGATCATGGTGTTGTCGCCCCGCTGATGTCCGACGCCGAGCCGATACGGGTCCGCGACGTGGTGGTCCTGTCCGACGACCATTACATCCTGCGCAGGACCCGGTTCGACTTGCGCCGGCGCGATGGCAGTTGGCAGACCCTCAGCCGCGAGAGCTATGACCGTGGCAACGGTGCCGCCATCCTGCCTTACGATCCGGTGCGGCGGACCGTGTTGCTGGTGCGCCAGTTCCGCTATCCAGCCTATGTGAACGGCCACCCGGAGCCGATGATCGAGGTGATCGCCGGGTTGCTCGACGAGAATGACCCGCTCACGACTGTCAGCCACGAGGCCGAGCAGGAAGCGGGTTATCGCATCCGGGAACCGCGGCAGGTCTATGACGCCTTCATGAGCCCCGGCGCCGTCACCGAGCGGCTGGCCCTGTTCGTCGCCGAATATAGCGCGGACGACCGCATCGGCACGGGAGGCGGACTGCATGACGAGGGTGAGGATATCGAGCTCCTCGAACCCACCTTCGAGGAGGCGGTGGCCATGATCGGCGACGGCCGCATCTGCGACGCCAAGACTATCATTCTGTTGCAGTATATCCGGCTGGCTGGACTGCTTTAGGCTGGCGTTCCCCGCCATCTGATTTCATCAGTGACCAATTGGATGGTCAGGAGGCGAGTATGGACAGCATCAATTTGGCCGACGCCAGGACGCATCTCAGTGCGTTGGTCGAACAGGCTGCCTCTGGCAATCCGGTGCGTATCATCCGGCGCGGCAAGCCTGTGGCGCAGATCACCACAATCCACACGCCGCGGCCCCCCGTCGATCCGGCCATCCTGCGAGAAGTCACCGCCGGGATGACCGTTCAGACCTTGGGAGCCGGCAGGTTCACCCGCGCCATGCGCGACGACGAGCGTTACTGACGCTCTATTCCGCACCGCCGCCCGCTTCTCCGACCAGCATACCCTCGGGCTGCGGGCCGGAGACGCACTTCATCTCGCAGTCTGCGCCGATCAAGGTGCGATGCTCTGCACCCTCGACCGGCGCCTCGGCGAAGCAGGGCCACTCCTCGGAGTGAAACCCTGCAGCCGTAGATGGTTAGGCGGCTTCCTTCGGTGCGACCTGCGCCAGCTTCTCGCCGAGCCTGCTGGCATATTCGTCGGCCTTGTAGATGTCGGAGACGATCGCCTTCAGCTTGGTGACGTGCTCCTTCATGCCCAACGTGGTGGCATAGGCGGTGGCAGAGCCGAAACCGGCGATGCCGTAGTGAGACATGCGCTGATACTGGGCGATGATCTCGATGTCGCGCAGGTCGCCGTCTTTCGGCCCCTCGCTGACGGCGTGCTTCAGGGCTTCGGCCACCAGGCCTTCCATGCCCTTGCAATGCTCCTTCTCGACTTCGCCGCCAGCCTCCTTGATCAGCGCCATCAGCGTCTCGGTGTGCTTGGTGATGCCGGTGATCGAGCTCTCGAGCGTCTGCTTCAGCTTCGGGTCATGTGCATTCCCGGCCAGGGTCTTGACCGCCTTGGTCATCTGGTCGTTGGCGGACCAGAGATCCTGCATCTCGCCGGTGTAGATGTCCTTGAGGGTTTCGGGATTCGACATTGATAGGCACTCCTTGGTTGGTGTGCCGTTCAACGAGGAACCCCCGCCACCGTTCCTGTCTCAGATTTTGTCTTGATACTATGACATATTGCAGCGCGCAGCCCTGTCGGCCCTATCCCTCGATCCGGGTGAAGTCCGCGACGCTGGCCATCATGCGGTGGATCGCCGCAAGCAATTGCAGGCGGTTACGGCGCAGGCCAGCATCCTCGGCATTGACCGTCACCTTGTCGAAGAACCGGTCCAGCGGCGCGCGAAGCCCTGCCATGGCCGTCATCGCCGCCTCGTAACGCTCGTCGGCCATCGCCGCCTTGACCTCGATCGCCGCCAGCAAGAATGCGTGACCCAGCACGCGTTCCTCGTCCTGCCCATAAAGACCGGGATCGGGCAGGGCATCGTATGGTCCGTCCTTCTTCTCCTCGATGCGCAGGATGTTGGCGGCGCGCTTGACGGCGGCCAGCAGGTTGCGTCCGTCTTCGGTGGCGAGCAGGACGGTGACAGCCTCCGTCCTCGCGAGCAGGCGCGTGATGTCGCCGTCCGCGCCGATCGCCGCCAGCACGTCATGCCGCGCACCCTCGCCGCGCAGCTGCACGCGCAGCCGCTCGGCGATGAAGCCGGGCAGCAGGGCCAGGTCCGCGGCACGTCGCAGCGTGTCGGGCAGCGCCTCCGCCGCGGCCTCGAACAGGCCGAACAGATCCAGCCGCAGCCCGTTGTCGCGGATGATCCGGATCAGCCCGAGGCCGGCGCGGCGCAACGCGTAGGGATCGCCGGAACCGCCAGGCTTCTCCCCGGCGGCGAAGAACCCGACCAGGCTGTCGATCCGGTCGGCGAGCGCCAGGGCGACCGAAACCGGGGCGCTCGGCGTGTCGTCGCCGGCGCCGCGCGGCATGTAATGCTCGCGTATGGCACGGGCCACCGTGTCGCCTTCATGGTCGTGACGCGCGTAATACTCGCCCATCACCCCTTGCAGCTCGGGGAACTCTCCCACCATGCCGGTCAGCAGGTCGGCCTTGGACAGCAGGGCCGCGCGCGCCGCCTCGGCCGGATCCGCTCCGGTCTGCCCGGCCACCAGACGGGCCAGCCGCTCGATCCGGGCGGTGCGTGCGCCCTGGCTGCCGAGGGCGGCATGGAACGTCACCGCATCGAGCAATGCGACGCGCGCGGCCAGCGGCGTCGCGCGGTCCAGGTCCCAAAAATACCGCGCGTCGGAGAAACGTGCCCTCAGCACGCGCTCGTTGCCGGCGATCATCAGGGCGCCGCCGTCACCGGCGATGCTGTTGGCGATGAACGCGAAACGCGGAGCGGCCTCGCCGTCCGGCAAGCGCAGCGCGAAATAACGCTGGTTGACCCGCATGCTGACCTGCATCACCTCCGGCGGCAGGTCCATGAAGGCGTCGTCGATGCGGCCGAGCAGAGGCACCGGCCACTCGACCAGTCCCGCCACCTCTTCGACCAGTCCCTCATCGGCCACCAGTTGCAGCCCATGCTCGCGAGCCAGGGTGGCGACGCCCTCGCGGATCAGGGTGGCGCGATCCTTCGCGTCGATCAGCACGTGGCGTCGGCCCAGCCCTTCCTTCCACGAGGCCACGCCGGTAACGGCGAAGCTGCCAGGGGCGAGGAAGCGGTGACCTTCGGTCAGGTTGGAAGCTACCAGGCCATGGCCGTCGTCATCCGGCCCGCCTTCACCATGCTCAAGGGCGAGGCTGAATTTTATTGCCCGCCCATCCAGCACGCACAGGATGCGACGCAGCGGACGTATCCAGGTGAAGCCGCTGGTCGCTCCCCAGCGCATCGACTTCGGCCAGGGAAAGCGGCGCAACAGCCCGGGCAGCGACGTCTCGATCAGCCCGGCCGCCGTGATCGCGGCGCTATGCCGGTCGAGCACCCAGAAACCATTCTCCAGGCGCAGCGCCTCGCGGGGGGCGGCATGCTTGCGCAGGAAACCGGCCAGCGCCTGCTCGGGAGCACTCTCGCGGGGACCGCGCTCGGTGGTCGAGCTGCCGGGCACCGACGCATCCAGCTCCGCTGCCAGCGCGATCCGGCGCGGGCCGGAGAAGATCGCGACCGCGCGGAGGTTAAGCGGCGCCAGCACCTCGCCCAGCAGGCGCGCCAGCGTTTCGGCGCCGCTGGCCTGCAGGCGCGCCGGGATCTCCTCGCTGAACAACTCGATCAGCAGCTCGGGCATCGCTCTAGCTCTCGCCCGCGAGCCAGGCTTCGCAGGAACGGCGCGCCAGCGTGCGTACGCGGCCGATATAGGAGGCGCGCTCGCTGACGCTGATGACCCCGCGCGCGTCGAGCAGGTTGAACAGGTGGCTGGCCTTCAGGCACTGGTCATAGGCCGGCTGGGCGATGCCGGCCTCCACCAGTGCCAGGGACTCCCGTTCGGCATCCTCGAAATGGCGGTGCAGCATGACAGTGTCGGCGAGGGTGAAGTTGTAGCGGGAGTAATCCTGCTCGGCGCGCAGGAACACGTCGCCGTAGGTGAGGCCGCGGCCATTGTAATCGAGGTCATAGACCCGCTCGACGTCCTGGACATACATCGCCAGGCGCTCGAGTCCGTAAGTGAGCTCGGTAGAAGGCAGCACCGTCGGAATGCCGCCGACCTGCTGGAAATAGGTGAACTGGGTCACTTCCATGCCGTCGCACCAGACCTCCCAGCCGAGGCCCCAGGCGCCGATGGTCGGGTTCTCCCAGTCATCCTCGACGAAGCGGATGTCGTGGGCGAGGGGGTCGATGCCGATCGCCCGGTAGCTGTCGAGCAGCAGCGCCTGGCTCTCGGCCGGCGTGGGCTTCATCAGCACCTGATACTGGTAGTAATGCTGCAGCCGGTTGGGGTTCTCGCCGTAGCGGCCGTCCGAGGGACGCCGGCACGCCTGCACGTAGGCCGCGCGCCAGGGGGTGCGGCCGAGGGCGCGCAGGCTGGTATGCGGCGAAAGCGTGCCGGCGCCCATCTCGATGTCATAGGGTTGCAGGATCGCGCAGCCCTGGGCCGACCAGAACTCGTGCAGCTTCAGGATCAGCGACTGGAAGCTGAGGGGCAAGCACGCTCTCCGGTTCGGGGCCAAGAGGGAGGGTAGGGTCGGGGGCGGCACCATAGGGTCGCGCGCGGGAGAGGAAAAGGGAGCACAGACGCATGAGTATTCCTGGACATGACGACGCGGCCATCCGCGACATCCTGACGCAGACCCGGCGCATCGCCGTGGTCGGCGCGTCGGCCAATCCGGCGCGGCCCTCGTTCGGGGTGATGCGCTTCCTGCTGCAGCATGGTTTCGATGTCACCCCGGTCAATCCTGGCCTGGCCGGGCAGCAGATCCTGCAGCGGACCGTGGTCGCCGATCTCGCCGACGCCGGCCCGCTCGACATGGTCGACGTGTTCCGGGCGCCCGAGCATGTCGGCCCGGTCGTGGAGGCGGCGATCCGGCTCGGCGCGCGCACGGTCTGGATGCAGCTCGGCGTGATCAATGAGCCGGCGGCGGCCCTGACTCGTGCCGCCGGGTTGCGCGTGGTGATGGACCGGTGCCCCGCGATCGAATGGCCCCGCCTTCATATGAGCCTCCGCATGTGAGATGCTTGACGGCTGCGGTCGTCAACGCCACATCTTCGGTCTCACCATTTGGATCATGACCCATGACCGACGAAGAACGCGATCTGATCGCCCGCTTCATCGCCCGGGTAGGCGGCCAGCCACAGACCCAGGTTGGCGGCTTCAGCTCCAGTGTCCCGGCAACGGCGCAGCAAGCTCTGCCTCCGATCGATCCCGAGGCGGATCGTTTTATCGGCGACAACCTGACCCGTTATCCTGAAGCCCGCTACCGCATCACCCAGATGGCCGTCGTGCAGGAAGCGGCTTTGGCCGAGTCCCAGAACCGGATCAAGCGGCTGGAATGGGAGCTGCAGCAGGCACGGGCCCAATCGCAGCAGGCCCAGCAGCCACAGCGCGGCGGCGGCGGTCTGTTCGGCGGGTTGTTCGGCGGCAATCGCCAGGCGCCTCCGCAGCAGCAGGGCTATCCGCCGCAGCAGGGTTATCCGCCGCAGCAGCAGGGCTATCAGATGGGTCCGCCGCCGCAGCCGGCCTATTCGCCCGGCTACCAGCCCGGCATGTTCCAGCGTCAGGGATCCGGCTTCCTGGGTTCGGCCCTCACAACCGCAGCGGGTGTCGCGGGCGGCATGGTTGCCGGCAATGCGCTGATGAACATGTTCGACGGCCACGGCGGTGGTGGCGGCTTCGGCGGCGAGCAGGGCGGCGGCGGCTTCGGTGGCGATGCCAGCCCCTGGGGTGCTGACGCGGGTGGTGGCGGCGGTGGTGGTGATCCATTCGCGGGCCAGGGCACCGATGTCGATCCGAACTTCGGCTCATCCGACCAGGGCGGCGGCGGTTTCGACACTGGCGGCGGTGGCGGCGACTGGGGCGGCGGCGGTGGCGGAGACGATAACAGCTTCTGAACCGACCCGCGTCTAGCGTTCGGTGTCGAGCCGGACGCTGACGGGGCAATGGTCCGACAGCCGCTCCTTCATTTCCGGATCGGTCTCGCGATAGACGATGACACGCAGGGTGTCCGGCCGCATCCAGGAGCGCGCCGGACCACCGGTCAGGATATGGTCGATGAAGGCCTCGCCGCCCCAGCAAGGGTTGGCGTGGCCGGCGGTCGCGAGCGCCATTGGTGCCGCCTGTTCCAGTCCATCAAGGAATGGGTCATGGGCTGTCAGATCCCGGTTGAAATCACCGAGCAGGGCAAATGCGACACCTTCGCGCCTGCGTGCGGTGATCCAATCTTCCAGCACCTCGAGTTGCTTGCGCAACAGGCGGCAGGCATCCGGCCCATGGCCCTGCAGCGGCCGGTCCCAGCAGCCGGTCTTGAGATGCACGGCCAGGATGCGCAGGCTGCTGCCGTCCCGGGCGATCGTGACATCCAGCCCGCTGCGCAGATGATGGATGGCTGTCGGCGAGCCCGCGTCCAGTCCGGTCACGTCGGGATTGCGTATGACCGTGAAGCCGAGGCGGACCACCAGCCCCACGCGTTGCACGACGTCGTCATGGGTCATCTCGATGCGGTAGCGGTCCGGCGGAAAGATGCGCGCCGCGATTTCCGGCCCGTCGACCTCCTCGATGGCGACCACATCCGCATCCAGATGCCTGGCGTAACCCGACAGGGTGGCGATGTCGTCGAGCTGCTTGGGATGGGCATCGTCCGGTAGCGACGGATCGCCGTCCGGCCGCAGCGTGAGCCACTCCATATTCCAGGTGGCGAGCTTGATGTCCCGGCCGGCTGCAGGCACGGCATAGACCGAGGCCGCCGGCACGGCATAGACCAGGGCCGCCATCAGCATCGGCACCCAGGCGCGCAGGGGTCTCAGCCTCTTGCCCTGGGCGGTGCAGCCAGCCGCAGCCGTTCCATTGCCTGCTCGACGCTGATGGTGCGGCGGGTCTGCTCGTCGAGCACGCGGATGACGCCGTGCCGGATGTCGTACACCCAGCCCTGCACGGTCAGCCGGCCTTCGGCGAGGCCCGCCGCCACGGGCGGATGGGTGCGCAGATGGGCCAGCTGGAGCAGCACGTTCTGTTCGACCAGGGTGGGCAGCACATCCTGGCGACCAGGACTGGGAGGTCCAGGATCGGGAGGATCAGGATTGGGAGGATCAGGGGGCATCAGCGCGCGGGTCACGGCCAGGGCCGCCTCGGCGCTGCGCAGCCACGTGCTGACCGTCGGCATGGCCGGCAACTTATTTCCCACCGGGTCGAGCATCGCCTTCATCGCCCCGCAGTCGGAATGGCCGCAGACGATGATGTTCTCGACCCCGAGCGCGAGGATCGCATACTCGATCGCCGCCGACACGCCGCCCAGCATCTCCCCGTAGGCCGGAACGATGTTGCCGATGTTGCGCAGCACGAACAGGTTGCCCGGCGCATTCTGGGTGATCATGCCGGGGCTGACCCGGCTGTCCGCGCAGGTGATGAACAGGGTATGCGGTGCCTGCCCAAGGGCGAGATCGGCGAACATGGCCTGATTCTGGGGAAATATCTCGGTGCTGAAATGATGGACCCCGTTCAGGAGCCCGATCAGGCTCGTCTGCGTATCATCCGTCATCTTGCCATCCACTCACAGGTCCCGTTGATACTGTTCCGGGGATGCTAACCCGAGATCGATGCCGGATTGTAGACAATGCCGTACCGAGAGGGACGAGATATCGTTGGACGAGCTTTCGACGTCGCTGCATGCCGAGCTGATCGCCGTCCTGGTGGCGGTGGGCGACGGCCGGCCGCGCGTGCTGACCCTGAGCGACGGCGCCGCACTGCCGTCCGGACCGCTGGAGCGGGTGCATCGATCGCTGCAGTCGGGCCTGCGCGGCTGGGTCGAGCAGCAGACCCATCATCCGCTCGGCCATGTCGAGCAGCTCTACACCTTCGCCGACCGTGACCGCGCCGAGGGGCCCGTGCAGTCGATCTCGATCAGCTACCTCGCACTCACCCGTGTCGGCGTCAGCGATGCCGGCTGGCGGGACTGGTATGCGTATTTCCCCTGGGAGGACCAGCGCGACAGCTTCGGCGCGCAGGTCACGAAGGCTATCGGCGCCCGGCTGGCCGTCTGGGCGGAGGCGGCGGACGACGGCAAGCGGCAGCAGCGCCGGCAGCGGTGCGCGATCAGTTTCGGCCTCGACGGTATGCCCTGGGACGAGGAGCTGGTGCTGCAGCGCTACGAGCTGCTCTACGAGGCCGGGCTGGTCGAGGAGGCGCATATCGATCAGGCGCCCCAGCTTGGCCAGGCGCCGCCCGTCGAATATGGCCGCGCGATGCTGCGCGACCATCGCCGCATCCTGGCCACCGGCATCGCCCGCCTGCGTGCCCGGATCAAGTATCGTCCGGTGGTGTTCGAACTGATGCCCGCGAGCTTCACCCTGCTCCAGCTCCAGCTCGTGTTCGAGGCGCTGGCCGGCCGCCGGCTGCACAAGCAGAATTTCCGCCGGCTGATCGAGCAGCAGAAACTGGTCGAGGAAACCGGCGCATTGGCAGATCACGGGGTCGGCCGTCCGGCAAAGCTGTTCCGTTTCCGTCGCGAGGTGCTGCTGGCGCGCAACGCGGCGGGAAGCAAGCTGCCGATGACGCGGATGTCCTGAACCCCGTTCAACAAGACCGGGGACGCCCTTGACATCCTTATGCTCATGCTTAGCATAAGGGGAGCGCCATTCGTGGCGTTCTTTTGTGACCTATTTATGCTCAGATTGAGTATTAAGGAACCACGATGCTTCAGCTTCTACCGTCGCGCACCGATGACCTCTACGAACGGGTGAGGCGCGTCATGCCGCAGGTCGAGTTCCGCCTGTTCGAAGACGACATCGACGCCATCCTGCGCCTGAAGCACGAACGCAACGCCGTCATACTGGCGCATAACTACCAGACCCCGGAGATCTATCACTGCGTGGCCGACATCGTCGGCGACAGCCTGGCATTGGCGCGCGAGACGCAGAATCTCGAGGCCGATGTGATCGTGATGGCCGGCGTGCATTTCATGGCCGAGACCGCCAAGCTGCTCAACCCGACCAAGACGGTGCTGATCCCGGACCTGCGCGCCGGCTGCTCGCTGGCGGAGTCCATCACCGCCGCGGACGTGCGCCTGCTGCGGCTGCGCTATCCGGGCGTGCCGGTGGTCACCTACGTCAACACCTCGGCGGCGGTGAAGGCGGAGAGCGACATCTGCTGCACCTCGGGTAACGCCAAGCGGGTGGTGGAAGCGGCCAGCCGCGAGTGGGGCACCGACCGCGTCATCATGATCCCCGACGAGTATCTGGCGCAGAACATCGCCAACCAGACCGGCATCAAGATCATCACCTGGGCCGGACATTGCGAGGTCCATGAGCGCTTCACCCCCGAGGAGATACGCCGTTTGCGCGCCGACAACCCCGGCATCGTCGTGCTGGCCCATCCGGAGTGCCCGCCGGAGGTGGTCGCCGAGGCCGATTTCGCCGGCTCGACCAAGGACATGTCGGATTACGTCGCGAGCGGACACGCCTCCCGCGTCGTGCTGATCACGGAATGCTCGATGAGCGACAACCTCGCCGTCCAGCATCCCGATGTCGAGTTCGTCAGGCCCTGCAACCTTTGTCCGCACATGAAGCGGATCACGCTCTCCAACATCCGTCACAGTCTTGAGACGATGACCCACGAGGTCATGATCGAGCCACACCTGGCCGTGCGCGCGCGCCAGGCAGTCGAGAGGATGCTCGCGATATGAACGTTATTGTTTCCGAAGCAAGTTTCCCCGAGGATGTCCCGATCATCGCGGGAAGCGGCCTGGCCGGGCTCATGGTGGCGCTGCGCCTGTCGCCGCGGCCGTGCCTGGTGCTGAGCGCCGCCCCGCTGGCGACCGAGGCGTCGAGCGGCTGGGCCCAGGGTGGCATCGCCGCGGCCGTAGGCGGCGACGACCTCCCCGCCCTTCAGGTTGCCGACACTCTCGCCGCCGGCGACGGCCTGTGCGACGCCGAGGCGGTGCGGCGGATCATCGAGGCCGGCCCGGAGGCCATACGCGAGTTGACCGCGCTCGGCGTCCGCTTCGACCGCCGCGCCGACGGCGAACTGGCGCTCGGCCTCGAGGCGGCGCATTCCCGTCATCGCATCGTCCACGCCACCGGCGACGGCACCGGCCGCGAGATCATGCGCGCACTCGTCGAGCGGGTGCGCGCGACGCCCTCGATCACTGTGCTGGAAGGCGCCTCGCTGGTGCGCCTGCTGGTCGCCGACGGGGCGGTATGGGGTGCGGAGTTCCGCTATCGCGGGCGGGTCCAGCGGCGGCGCAGTCCCCAGGTGGTGATCGCCACCGGCGGTGCCGGCGGCCTGTTCCTCGACACCACCAATCCGCTCGGCTCCACCGGCGCCGGCCTCGCCATCGCCGCGCGTGCCGGAGCGGCACTGGCGGACCTGGAGTTCATCCAGTTCCACCCGACCGCGCTCGCCGTACAGAATGCCGCCCCCGGATTAAAGGATGCGGGACCGATGCCGCTGGTCAGCGAGGCGGTGCGGGGCGAGGGGGCCACGCTGATCGACGAGACCGGCGCGCGTTTCATGGACAACGAGCTGGCGCCGCGCGACGTGGTGTCGCGGGCGGTGTGGCGTCATCTCGCACTCGGACACCGCGTGTTCCTGGATGCCCGCGATGTCCTCGGCGTCCGCTTCGAGACCCGCTTTCCCGGCATCACCGCTTCCTGCCGGGCCAACGGCATCGACCCGGTGACCATCCCGATCCCGATCCGTCCGGCCGCCCACTACCACATGGGCGGGATCGCGGTGGATGCGGAGGGACGCAGCAGCCTGCCCGGCTTGTGGGCCTGCGGCGAGGCGGCCTGCACCGGCCTGCACGGCGCCAACCGCCTGGCCAGCAACTCGCTGCTGGAAGCTGCGGTATGCGGTGCACGGGTCGCCGAGAGCCTGTCCGCCCTGGAGCCGGTGCCGCTGCCGGCCGCGCCGGACCGTCTCCCGCCGGCGCCGGCCACGGACGCGGCTCTGGCCACGGTGCGCCGGATTCTGTCACGCGACGCCGGCGTGCTGCGCGACGCGGACGGGTTGGAGCGTGCTATCGCGTCCCTGTCCGCCTATGCGGAAGGCTCCGACTCCGCCCTGCTCGGGTTGATGATCGCCCAGGCGGCCAGCGCGCGGCGTGAGAGCCGGGGCGGCCATTTCCGCACCGACTTTCCGAAGGCGGCGCCGGATGCGCGACGGACCCTGTCCTATGCCGTCGATGCGCTTTCGGCTGCCCGCGCGGCCGATCCGGAG
This sequence comes from uncultured Acetobacteraceae bacterium, assembly GCA_964235615.1. GTDB lineage: Bacteria > Pseudomonadota > Alphaproteobacteria > Acetobacterales > Acetobacteraceae > Lichenicoccus. The sequence goes on from CAXSEE010000091.1 coordinate 12,601, forward strand.
CGGCGCGCGTCATGACGCCGCTGCCGGACATCATGCTGGAGCCGATGGTCCGGGCTGCCCTGCTGGAGGATCTCGGCCGGGCCGGCGACATCACCACCGATGCCATCGTGCCGCCGGACCTGATGTCCCGCGTGGTGCTGACGGCGCGCGACCCGGGCGTCGTCGCCGGGCTCGACCTCGCGCGGCTGGCCTTCACCCTGGTCGATCCACGGCTGCGCTTCTCGACGAGCCTGCCCGACGGTAGCGCGGTCGCTCCGGGCGACGTCATCGCCAGCATCGTGGGGCCGGCGCGCAGCATCCTGATGGGCGAGCGGGTGGCGTTGAACTATCTCTGCCATCTCAGCGGCATCGCTAGTGCCACCGCCCGGCTGGTCCGTGCCGTGCGTCAAACCTCGGCGCGCATAAGCTGCACGCGCAAGACGACGCCCGGCCTGCGCGCGATACAGAAATACGCGGTGCGGGCGGGCGGCGGCAGCAACCACCGCTTCGGCCTCGACGACGCGGTGCTGATCAAGGACAACCACATCGCCATGGCCGGCGGCGTGAGCATCGCCATACAGCGGGCACGCGAGGCGGTCGGCCACCTGGTCAAGATCGAGGTCGAGGTCGACACGCTGGCGCAACTCGACGAGGCGCTGTCGATGCACCGGTCCGGCAAAGGCGCGGACGCCTTCCTGCTCGACAACATGACGCCGGCGATGCTGCGCGAGGCGGTCGGCATGATCGGCGGACGCGGTGTCGCCGAAGCGTCCGGACGCATCACGCCCGAGACTGCGCCGGCGATCGCGGAAGCCGGCGTCGACCTGATCTCGGCCGGCTGGCTCACGCATAGCGTGACTGTGCTCGACATCGGGCTCGACTATGTGGAGGATGCCGTCCGGACAATCGGAACCGCATCATGACCTCGCGTCCGCTGCTCGATCCCGAACTCGCGCCGCTGCTCGACATCTTTCCTACCGCTGATCTCAACGCCGAGGTGCTCCCGCAAAGACGGCAGCAGTTTCTCGAGCAGATCAAGATGCAGCCGGACACCGCGGATGATCTCCGGATCATCCGGCAGGAGCATCATGTGCCGGGTCCGGCAGATGCACCTCCGGTTCGCGTGCTGGTCTATTCGCCGGCTGGAGCAGGACAGGACCGTCCCGCCTTGCTGCATGTGCATGGCGGCGGCTACGTCCTGGCCCAGCCCGAGATGAACGACATGCGCAACACGGCGCTGGCTTCCGCCCTGGAGTGCGTCATCGTCTCGGTCGACTACCGCCTGGCGCCGGAGACCCCGTTTCCCGGAGCCGTGGAGGATTGCTACGCGGCGCTGCGCTGGCTGCAGAAGCAGGCTTCGGCGCTCGGTGTGGATCCTGCCCGCATCGCCCTGATCGGCGAGAGCGCTGGCGGTGGGTTGGCGGCCAGCCTGGCGCTGCTGGCGCGTGACCGTGGCGAAGTGAAGCCGTGTTTCCAGATGCTGATCTACCCGATGCTCGATGATCGCACCGCCAGCACCAGGGCGGCATCGCCGCTTGCGGGCGAGTTCTTCTGGACAAGTGCCTCGAACCGCTTCGGCTGGTCGTCCCTGCTCGGCCGCGAGCCGGGAGGTCCGGACACCTCGCCTTACGCCGCTGCCGCCCGCGCTACCAATCTCGCCGGCCTGCCGCCCTGCTTCATCGGCGTGGGCACGCTCGACCTGTTCGTGGACGAGAATATCGAGTACGCGCGCCGGCTCATCACGTCTGGCGTCGCGACCGAGCTGCATGTCTACCCGGGCGCGTTCCACGGCTTCGACATGATGGCGGACGCGCATGTCAGCCGCATGTTCACGCGCGACGTCGAGACCGCGCTGCGACGGGCTCTGCACGCCGCTCACGGCTAGGGTATGGCATACCGGCCGCACGTCATCATCCTGAACGGTGTTGGAAGCGTCGGTAAAACCTCTACCGCCCGGGCGCTGCAGGAGATCACGGCGAGGCCGTTCCTCCATGTCTCGATGGATGTCTTTGCCGGGATGTTGCCGCAACGCATGTTCGGCCATCCGGACGGCATGATCTTCGAGACTGTGCAGGAGCAGGGAATGCCGTGCGTGGTGATCGAGACCGGACCTGTCATGGCGCGAACGATGCGCGGGATGCGCCATGCGATCGCCGCCATGGCGGCGCAGGAAAACGATCTCGTCGTGGATGACGTCATGATGGCGGCAACCGAGGCGGACAAATATCGGTCACTCCTGAAGCATACCGAACTTCGGTTCGTCGGACTGTTCGCGTCCCTGGAGGTGCTTGAGGCACGCGAGCGGGCAAGAGGCGATCGCGAACTCGGTCTGGCCCGCTGGCAGTTCGACCGGGTTCATCGTGGTCAGAGATACGATCTGGAGATCGAGACCTCCGGCTCTACGCCAACGCAGAACGCCCAGCGTATCCGCACGGCATTCGGGCTCTGATCGACGGCATCGATCCATGCGGGGGGGCCCGTGCTACGCCTGCCCATGTTCGAACCCTACTTGGCCCGCTGGAACTTGTCCCCCGATGGTGACCCGATCGCCACATCGGCCGCTCGCCTCTTGCCCGTGGTGCGGGATGGCGAACCGGCCATGCTCAAGTTCTCCCACGGGAGGGACGAACGCCTGGGCGGCATGCTCATGGAGTGGTGGGACGGGGAGGGCGCGGCGCGGGTTCTCGCTCGCGATGATTCCGCCCTGCTGCTGGAACGCGCTACCGGCCTGGCCTCTCTGGCTGACATGGCCAGGTCGGGGCGTGACGATGAAGCCTGCCGCATTCTGTGCGCTGTCGCTGACCGGCTACACGCGCCCCGATCGAAGCCATACCCGGAGTTGATCCCATTGGAATGCTGGTTCCGGGAGTTGGAGCCAGCGGCCACCAAACACGGAGGCATCCTTGTCCGGTGCGCCGAGATGGCGCGTTCCCTGCTGGCCGAGCAACACGAGGTCGGAGTGCTGCATGGCGACCTGCACCACGGCAACGTGCTGAATTTCGGAGCGTCGCGCGGCTGGCTTGCCATCGACCCGAAGCGGCTGATCGGCGAACGAAGCTTCGACTTCGCCAATATCTTCACCAATCCCGATCTGGCAGACCCGGATCGGCCAGTCGCGACGGAGCCCGGCCGTTTCGCTCGCCGCCTGGAAGTGGTGGTCGAGGCAGGCGGGCTGCAGCGGCGGCGCCTGCTGTC
>CAXSEE010000092.1:0-6284 GCA_964235615.1 uncultured Acetobacteraceae bacterium
GGTTTCCAAAGGCCGAGGCCTTTGGCGGGTCTGGGCAGAGCCCAGCCTTACCTCCTAACGATCAGTCTTCGGGGATCCACAGATCCTAGCCCCGAAGGCGTTTCGTCCAGACGAGCTGGGCATTGACGAATTCACGGATGCCGAAATGCGAGAGTTCGCGTCCGTAGCCGCTGCGCTTGACGCCGCCGACCGGCGTGCGTGGATCCGATGCGGTAAAGCCGTTGATGAACACGCCGCCGGTTTCGATGCGGCGGGCGAAGCGTTGCGCCTGCTCGATGTCGCTGGTCCATAGATTGGCGCTCAGGCCGAACTCGCTGGTGTTGGCCAGCTCCAGCGCATGTTCGCCGTCCCGCACGACGATCAGGGCCGCGACCGGGCCGAAGGTCTCCTCGTCGAAAGCGGTGTTGCCGACAGCGACGTCAGCGAGGATGGTCGGCTCGTAGAACCAGCCGGCGCCCTCCTTCTTGCGGCCGCCGAGAAGCAGGCGCGCGCCCTGCTCGATTGACTTTTGCACCTGCTCGTCGAGCGTGTCGCGCAAATCCTCGCGCGCGATCGGCCCGATCCTGGTCGCGTCGTCGGTGGGATCGCCGGCGATGATCCTGCGTGCGGCCTCGATGAACTTCTGGGTAAATTCCTCAGCGATCGGCTGTTCCAGCAGGAAGCGCTTGGCCGCCAGGCAGACCTGGCCGCAGTTGTTGAAACGCGCCGCGATCCCCGCCTCGACGGCGCGGTCGATGTCGGCGTCGGCGAGCACGATGAACGGGTCCGATCCACCCAGTTCGAGCACGGACTTCTTCAGCGCCTTGCCGGCCAGTGCTGCGACGGCGCTGCCGGCACGCGGGCTTCCGGTGAGGGTGACGGCGGCGATGCGCGGATCGTTGATGATCGCCTCGATCGGATCGTTGCCCACGTTGACCACGCCGAATACGCCGGGCGGCGCACCAGCCTTCAGCCAGGCCGCCTCGAGCGCATAGGCGCAGCCCATGACGTTCGGCGCATGCTTGAGCAAGAAGGCGTTGCCGCCGAGCGTGATCGGCACCGCGGCACGGATCGCCTGCCACAGCGGGAAGTTCCAGGGCATGATGCCCAGCACCGTGCCGATCGGCAGGTAGGAGACATAGACCTCGTCACCCTCGACCGGCGCGGGCTCGTCGGCCAGCATCGCCGGGCCGTGCTCGGCGAACCAGGCGGCGGTCGTGGCGCATTTCTCGACCTCGGCGCGAGCCTCGCGCAGGGTCTTGCCCATCTCGCTGGTGATCAGCGACCCGAGGCTGCCCGCCTGCTCGCGCAGAATCCCGGCAAGGCGGGACAGCACCTCGCTCCGCTGGGCGGGCTGCATAGCTCGCCAGACATGGTGGCCGCTTTCCGCTTCGGCAAGCCGCCGCTCGATCCCGGCGGCATCGTCGAATGGATACTGCCTGATGACGACCCCGGTCGCCGGGTTGCGCGAGGTGGCACTTCTGGTGTCGGAACTCATCATGGCACTCCACATGCGACTTCACCGCGTCGTGGAACGAAGCTAGTTCGTTCATGGGCGGGTGATCAAGCAACTGCGAGGCTGCGGCCGAATGCCGTGCGGAAGGCGAGGATCAGGATGCCTCCTAGCGCCACCAGTGCCGCGTGCAGCAGCCAGAAACGCGAGGCCGGCATCGTCTGAAGCAGGCCGCCGAGCCAGCCTACCGCCATGTTGGCGCCGAACAGGTGCAGATAATATACGCCGATCATCAGGCCCGAGACTGCCTGGGGTGCCGCGCGCGCGAACAGCGCCAGCCCGATCGGGAGCATGTTGGCAAAGCCGACGTCGTTGACGATCTGGAACGCCATGCCCCAGGCCAGGCCGACCTTGTGTCCGCCGGCCGCCTCCTGGAGGCTCGCCGCCGCCAGTATGACCGGCGCCATGGCGCTGATGAGCGTGCCGACCGCCAGCTTGGTGATCTCGTCGGGTTCCGGCCGGCGGCGTTTCCACCAGCGCCAGAAGGCCATCGAACCCAGGATCGAGGCCGCGCCGAACACGGCGTCGATCGAGATCAGCCAGGTCACCGGCATCGATCGTCCGAACAACACCAGGTCGTAATTGGCGTCGCCCCAGACCAGGTAGGCGTTGAAGATCTCCATGTTGCCGAGCGACGAGAGCGCCAGCACCGGGATCAATGCCGCCAGCACCGCGGTCGTCTTGCGTTCGCCCGGCGTGAGGCTGGGGCGGCGTGGACGCCGGACGCCGCCCCGGATGTCTCGAATGATTTCTTGGGGCAGCCAGCGCCTGCCGGAGAGATAGACCGCGAGCCCGATCAGCATGCCGACGCCGGCCGCGCCGAAGCCCCAATGCCAGCCCAGTTCCTGCCCCAGCGTGCCGCATACCAGAGGGGCGGCGATGACTGCGGCATCGACCCCGAGCAGGAAGATCTGGAAGGCGTCGGCACGCCGGAGGTCGCCCGGCGGGTAGAGCTGGCCGATCTGGCTCGAGATGTTGCCCTTGAAGCAGCCGACACCGGCCAGCAGGCAGGCCAGCGCCATCAGGAACGAGGCGTCGAACGCCATCAGGAAATGGCCGGCCGCCATCAGCAACGCGCCCAATGTCACCGTGCGGGTGCGGCCGAGCAGGCGGTCGGCGAGCAGGCCGCCGGCGATCGGCGTGAGATAGACGCCGCCGGCATAGAGCCCGAAGATGACCGAGGCCAGCGCCGCGACCGACAAGGGCCCGTAGACGGCCTCGATGGCGGCACGAAAACCGGTGAAGCCGGCGACATGCCCGACATGGCCGGGCAGCAGGAGCCGCTGGCCCATATACAGCACGAGCAGCGACTGCATGCCGTAATAGGAGAAACGCTCCCAGACTTCGGTGAAGACCAGGAACATGAGCCCACGCGGATGGCCGAACACGCGCCTAGCCTACGATGGGACCGAAGCCCCTGTCCCCGACTTCCAGGTGATGCCTATTTTTCATGCCGCATCGGCAAGGCGTTGCTTTTCCGGAAGACGCCGTCCGCGACCAGTTTCTGCTGGTCCGGGAAACTGCCGTAGAGCGACTGGAAGGCGCTCGCCAGTTTCTGCATGTTGGTCGCATGCACCTGCGCGAGCTGCGCGTAGGACTGCATGTTGTCGGACGCATTCATGGCCCCGACCTTCGCGCCCCGATCGGTAAAGGAGTGGTTTATCTCCGCGGCATTGTCTCGCATGACCGTTGCGAACTGATCCCATTGCGGCTGCTCGGCCGGCGTGATGCCCAGCTCGCGATGCAGCTGCTTGATGTGCTGCTCGACCTTTGCCGAGATGGCCTTCGGCAGCGCCGGCTCCGCCGCGGGAGCCGGACTGGTGGCGGGAGGGTTGGTGTTCGGCGCGATGACCTGAGCAAAGGCCGGCGCATTCGGTGTGGAGACGGCAAGCGTGGCCAGGATGGCGGCGCAGGATATCGAGAGGTGGTTCATGCGGAAGGTCTCCGTGGTGGACAAGCGGGGGTGGACAAGCGGGGGTGGATAAGCGGGTCCGTGGTGGATCAGTAGGGGTATGCGCCTGGCGGCGGAGCGTACGTCCCGGGCGGCGGCGGCGGATAATAGACCGGCGGCGGCGGGGCATAGCTGGGCTGTTGCTGGGATAGCGCGCTGCCCACGAGTGCGCCCGCGGCAAGGCCGAGCAGGGCGCCGCCGACGAGCGCGCCGCCACCGCCGCGATGGCCGCCACGGTAATAGCCGCGTGGCGGGGGACGGTAATGTCCACCGCGGCGGTCATATCGCTGCGCATCGGCAACGGCCGGCAGGGTCGTGAGGATGGCGAGCAGCACGGCGCCTGCCGGCCGCATGCGGATCGAAGCTCTCATGGATGATCTCTCCAGGCCAGTTGCCTATAGCTGTCGATAGTCCTCTTCGGCGCGATGCTAAATCCGAATTTACTTCCATCCGGATTCCATCGGATGCATCCACGCGTCATGACCTCGCCCGCGATCGAGCCGCCGACTTCGCTTCCGTCCCCGGCGGGGTGGCCCCATGTGCTGCTTATCGAGGATGATGGCAAGATCGCCCAGGATGTCGCCGATGAGCTGGTGGTGCGCGGCTTCTCGGTTGCCCGTGAGGAGACCGGCCCGGGCGGCCTGGCTCGTGTCAAGGAAGGCGGCTTCGACGTGCTGGTGGTGGACCGGCTGCTGCCCGGCCTCGACGGTCTGAGCCTGATCGCCCAGCTCCGCGCGGACGGGATACGCATCCCCGTGCTGGTGCTGAGTGCGCTTTCGGCGGTCGATGATCGCGTCAGCGGCCTCAAGGCCGGCGGTGACGACTACCTGACCAAGCCGTTCGCCATGGATGAGCTGGCCGCCCGGCTGGAAGCCCTGCTGCGCCGTCCGACCGAGACGCGCGAGAGCGTGCTGCGCGTGGGTCCGATCGTGATGGATTTGATCGACCGGCGCGTCACCCGCGGCGCGCGCGAGATCGAGCTGCTGCCGCGCGAGTTTCGGCTGCTGGAATATCTGCTGCGACGGCCCGACCGGCTGCTGACCCGGGACATGCTGCTGGAGGATGTCTGGCACTACCGCTTCATCCCGCAGACCAACCTGGTCGACGTGCATATCGGCAAGCTGCGTCGCAAGATCGACGGGCCCGACGAGGCGCCGCTGATCCAGAGCGTGCGCGGCGCCGGCTTCATGCTTCGCATCCATAGCTGAAGCCAGGTGTCGGGCTGGCGCCTGCTGCGACTGCCGCTGCTGCAGACGACCAGTTTCCGGCTGACCATCGGCTCGGCGGCCTTCATGGCGATGGCGCTGCTGCTGCAGTCCGCCCTGATCTTCTGGCAGACCACCGCCTACGAGATCGGCCGCACCGACCTGCTGCTGCAACGTGAGGCGACGCTGCTGGCGGCCCGGACGCCACCGGCGCTCGACCGGCAGTTGCGCATGCGCGCGTCGGACGACCTGCATCTGCTGATCCCCGCCGCGGGCCTGTTCGACGCCGGGCGGCACGTTCTCAACGGCAACCTGCCGGCCTGGCCCGACGGGCTCGCCCTGGACGGCCACGTGCATCAGATCATGGTGCATCCCACCGACCAGCAGCCGCGCCTGGTGCGTGCCCAGGCCATGCGCCTTCCCAACGGCACCATACTGGTGCTGGCGCGCGGCCTGCGCGAGCTCGAGGAACTGCACCGGATCGTGCGTGGGGCGCTGCTGCTGTCGGCGGTCCCGTCGATCCTGCTCGCCATCCTCGGCGGCGTGTGGCTGAGCAACCGGGCGCTGCTGCGCGTCGGCATCATGCACCAGGCGATCGAGCGGATCATGGCCGGCGACATCCACGAGCGGCTGCCGTCGGGACGCGGCCATGACGATCTCGACCGGCTCGCCGGCAGCGTCAACCGGATGCTGGGACGGCTGGAGCGTCTGCTCGACGAGATCAAGGGCGTCGGCGACGACATCGCGCATGACCTGCGCACGCCGCTGGCACGGGTGCGCACCCGTCTGGATCGTGCCCGCAGCATGCCGCTGCACGCCGAGACCCTGCAGGCCAACATCGAGCGCGCGATCGTCGACCTCGACCAGTGCTTCTCGATCATCACCGCCCTGCTGCGCATCACCGAGATCGAGAACGGCCGCCGCCGCGCCGGCTTCGCGCGTCTCTCGCTGGACGAGATCGTGGCCGACATCGTCGATCTGTACGAGCCGATCGCCGAGACGCGGCAGCTCGGTCTGACGGTGGTTCCCGGCGACCTGGTTCACCTGCATGGCGACCGCGACCTGCTGATCGAGCTGGCCGCCAACCTGATCGACAACGCGATCAAGTTCACCCCGCCTGGCGGACGCATCGAGATCTCGGTTCGCGACTCAGGATCGCGCGTTGTTCTGCGCATTGCCGATACCGGCCCGGGTATTCCCGAAGCCGAGCGCGAGGCCGTGCTGGGACGGTTCTACCGCTCCGACAAGAGCCGGCACATCGAGGGCAGCGGCCTGGGTCTGAGCCTGGTCGGCGCCATCGCGCATCTGCACGAGGCATCGCTGGCAATCAGCGATGCGCTACCGGGAGCGGGCTCGCCGGGCTGCGCGGTCGAGGTCTCGTTCCCGGTGGAGGCGGCGCATGGGCGCTGATTAGTGGCAGTTCCTCGGCCATCGCATCGTGGCTCGGCACCTGGTCAAGCAATCAGGAGGACGGTATCGATCACGCCGACCTCCCGTGGATCACCACCGCCTCGATCCCGTCATCCGCCGTCGCGATCGCCTGCAGCAGCGCGCGCGCTGATCCGCGCCGAGTGCGTTGGCTGGCGGGTTGTCATGCGGACGATCAGGATGGCGCCGTCTCGCCGCATGTCGGTCA
>CAXSEE010000092.1:6384-15725 GCA_964235615.1 uncultured Acetobacteraceae bacterium
CAGGCTCCGTCAGAAGGCCGCCTCCTCCAGCGCCATCGTCGACGCCTTGCCGGACTTGATCGCCAGGAACAGGCCGGTCGCCTGCGGCAGCACGCGGTCGATGAAGAACTGCGCGCTGGCCATCTTGGCGCGATAGAAGCCCGAGGCGTCGTCTGCCTGCTTCAGCTTCTCGGAGGCGATGGCCGCGGATCGCACGAACATGTAGCCGATCGACACCAGGCCCATCAGGCGCAGGTAATCCGTCGCCGCGGCGCCGGCCTCCTCGGCATCGCTCAGTCCGGATCGCGCGATCTGAGCGGTCGCGAGTTGCAGCGCTCCGAAGGCCCGCTCCAGCGCCTCGATCATGCGGCCGATCGCCGGGTCCTTCTTGTGCGTCTCGATGAAGTCGGCGACCGGGTGGAACAGGCCGCGCAGGTAGCGCCCGGCATGGGCCGGCATCTTGCGGCCGAGCAGGTCGAGCGCCTGGATGCCGTTGGTGCCCTCGTAGAGCATGGCGATGCGCGCATCGCGCACATACTGCTCGACCCCGTGCTCGCGGATATAGCCGTGCCCGCCATGGACCTGCACGCCGAGGCTCGCCGCCTCGTAGCCGAGGTCGGTGAACAGCGCCTTGACCACCGGCGTCATCAGGGCCACGAAATCCTCGGCCGCCTTGCGCTCGACCTCGGTCTCCGCATGCTTGGACAGATCGACCGCCCGGGCGACCCAGATGCCGACCGCGCGGCACCCCTCGACGCTGACGCGCATCTTCATCAGCATGTTGCGCACGTCGGGATGGACGATGATCGGATCGGCCGCCAGGTCCGGGCGCTTCGGGCCGGACAGCGAGCGGCCCTGGAGCCGTTCCTTGGCATAGAAGACCGCCGACTGATAGGCGGCGGAGGCGACACCGAGACCCTGGATGCCGACACCGAGCCGCTCCTCGTTCATCATCGTGAACATCGCCTGCATGCCCTTGTTGGGCGCGCCGACCAGCCAGCCCTTGGCGTCGTCGAAGGAGATCTGGCACGTCGCGGATGCCTTCAGGCCCATCTTGTGCTCGATGCCGGTGCAGAGGATGCCGTTGCTCTGGCCGGCCGAGCCATCTTCCCTGGGCAGGAATTTCGGCACGACGAACATGCTGATCCCCTTGATGCCGGGGGGTGCATCGGGCAGCCGCGCCAGCACCAGGTGCACGATGTTCTCGGTCAGGTCATGCTCGCCGGCGGAGATGAAGATCTTCGAGCCGTTCAGCCTGTAGCTGCCATCGTCCTGCGGCACCGCGCGCGTCCGCAGCATGCCGAGATCGGTGCCGCACTGGCTCTCGGTCAGGCACATGGCGCCGGACCAGCTGCCCTCGATCATCTTGGGCAGATAGAGCGCCTTCTGCTCCTCCGAGCCATGCGCGTGCAGCGCCAGCACGGCGCCGTGCGTCAGGCCGGGATAGAGGCTGAAGGAGAGGTTGGCGCCGCAGATCATCTCCTCGACCAGCTTGCTGACGCTCTCCGGCAGGCCTTGGCCGCCATATTGCGGATCGCCGGCCAGCGAAGGCCAGCCACCCTCGCGGAAGATGTCATAGGCTTGCCGGAAGCCCTTGGGCGTGCGCACGACGCCGTTCTCCAGCACGCAGCCCTCGGCGTCGCCCGGAGCGTTCAGCGGCAGCAACACCTCGGACGCCAGCTTGCCGGCCTCTTCCAGCACCACGTCGACCGTCTCGACGTTCAGGTCGGCAAAGGCGGGCAGCGCGGTCAGCCGGTCGAAGTCGTGCAATTCGTGCAGCACGAAGCGCATGTCGCGCAGCGGAGCCTCATAGGTCTGCATCGTTCATGTCCTTCCAGGAGGTAGGGTCAGTTCCGCAGCGGCTTGCCGGTCTCGAGCGTGTGCTCGATGCGTTCCAATGTAGGCGGCGTCCGGATCAGCCGGATGAAGGCTTTCCGTTCCAGCGCCAGCATCTGCTGCTCGGTCACGACGTCGACCAGATCGGCCTCGCCGCCGGAGAGGACCTCGGCCAGGCTGTCGGAGACCATCAGGTCATGCCCGGTCGCACTGCCCAGCTTGTGGAAGCCCTGTGCCGCGGCACCCATGGCGAACCGGCCGGCCGGTCCGGGCAGCCTGAACTCGGGCGGCTTCGGTGGCTCGTAGCCCTCTGCCAGCGAGAGCGCCCGGGCCCGCGCGTCGAACAGCAGCCGGTCGCGGTTCATGGTTATGTGGTCGCCGTCGCGCAGGAAGCGCATCGCCTTCGCCTCCTCGGCCGACTTCGACACCTTGGCGGTGCTGATGGTCTCGAACACCTTGGCGACGGCCGGCATCGGCCCCTTCGGCACACCCTTGGCGCCGGCCCAGCGCGCGATCATCTCGCCGCAGCCGCCCCAGCCGGGGATCAGGCCGACGCCGCACTCGACCAGCCCGATATAGCTTTCGGCATGCGCCTGGATGGCGTCGGCATGCAGCAGGATCTCGCAGCCGCCGCCGAGCGCCAGGCCGGCCGGCGCCGCCACCACCGGGAACGGCGCATACTTCATCGCCTTGAACACGCGCTGTCCGGTCGCGATGCTCTTCTCCACCTCGCCCCAGGCGGCGATGTTGCAGGCGAACAGGGCCAGCCCGAGATTGGCGCCGACCGAGAAGTTGGTGGCGTCGGTATAGATCACCAGCGCCTTGTACTTCTGGCCGACGTGCTTCTGGCCGACCAGCGCCACGCTCTTCTCCAGCAGGGACAGGGTCTGGTCGTCGATCGCGTTCATCTTCGAGGTCAGCTCGAAGCAGGCCACGCCCTCGCCGATGTCCCAGAGCGCCGCCGAGCCGTTCTTCAGCAGCGGCGTCGTGCCGCGCTTGATGTCGTCCAGCAGCAGCACGCCCTCCGGCCGCGACAGCGTCCGGTAGCTGCCGTCGGTGCCGAAGAACAAAGTCTGCCCGTCCTCGACCTTGTAGAAGGTGCCGTCCCCGACCTTTTCCAGCAGCTCCGGCACGCTCAGGCCGTCCTTGCGCAGCCGGGCCGCGACCGCAGCCGGGCCGAGGCTATCGAGCAGTTCGAACGGCCCCTGGCGCCAGTTGAAGCCGAGCCGCATCGCCTGGTCGACGGCGACGATGTCGTCCGCGATCGCCGGCACCAGGCTCGCGGCATAGGCGAGGGTGGTGCCCATCACCGTCCAGCCGTAGGCGCCGTAGCGATCCCCGGCGCTCATCATCGCCTTGGCGCTCCGCGCCCCCGCAGGGGGCAGGGTGACCGTCCGGGAGGGCTCGTACTCGCCGGTGACGAGGCCGATCGACTCCTTGATCTTTCCCGCCTCGCGATTGATGCGGTAGAAGCCGCCCTTGCCCTTCCGTCCGGTGTAGCCGTCGGCGATCATCCTGCTCAGCAGCGGCGAGTCGCGCAGGGTCGCCAGGAACGGGTCGCCTGCCGGCAAGGACAGCTTCATGCTGGCGTTGATGTGCGGCATCAGGTCGAGCCCGACCAGGTCGAGCAGCCCGAAGATCCCGGTCTTGGGAATGCCGAACGGCCGGCCCATCACCGCGTCGGCCTCGTCGACCGTCAGGCCCTGGTCGAGTGCCGCATTGACGCCCTGCTGCATCCAGTAGGTGCCGATGCGGTTGGCGATGAAGCCGGGCGTGTCGTGGGCGCGTACCACCGTCTTGCCAAGGCGGTGGTCGCAGAACCGCGTCACCCGATCGACGATCGCCGGATCGGTCGAGGGTCCGGACACCATCTCCAGCAGCCGCATGTAGCGCGGCGGGTTGAAGAAATGCGCGATGGTGAAGTCGCGCGCCAGGCTGTCGGGCAGACCCTCGACGAGCTGGGCCAGCGGGATGGTGGAGGTGTTGGAGCTGATCGCGGTGCCGGGGCGCCGCACCGCCTCCAGCCGGCGATACAGCGCCTGCTTCAGCTCGACCCGCTCGACGATCACCTCGACCACCCAGTCGCAGCCCGCGACCAAGCCGAGATGGTCCTCGATGTTGCCCACTTCGACCAGCTTGGCCGCGGACGGCGACATGAACGGGGCCGGCTCGGTCTTGAGCATGCGCGCGACCGCGTTCCTGGCCACGGCATCGCGGTCGCCGCCACTATCGGGGCAACTTTTGGGCAGGATGTCGAGCAGCAGCACCGGCACGCCGGCGTTCGCGACCTGGGCCGCGATCCCGGCTCCCATCACCCCGGCGCCGATGACGCAGACGCGCCGGATCGCCCCATCTTGGATCACCCCACCCACGTCGTCCGCCTGCGCCATTACGCGCGCTCCAGCAGCGTGGCGATCCCCTGGCCGCCGCCGATGCACTGCGTGGCCAGCGCGTAGCGGCCGCCCTCGCGCGACAGCAGCTGCGCCGCCTTGCCGACGATCCGCGCACCGGTGGCGCCGAGCGGATGGCCGAGCGCGATCGCGCCGCCATCGAGGTTGACGATCTCCTCGCGCAGGCCGAGCTCGCCGATGCAGGCCAGCGCCTGGCTCGCGAACGCCTCGTTCAGCTCCACCACGTCGAGCTCCGATGCCTTGACTTCCGCCCGGTCGAGCGCCTTGCGGCTGGACCGGATCGGCCCCAGCCCCATCGTCTCAGGCGCGCAGCCGGACACGCCGATGCTGCGCACCCGCGCCAGCACCTTGAGCCCGTTGCGGGCGGCGTATTCCTCGCTGCAGACCAGCACCGCGCTGGCGCCGTCGGTCAGCGGCGAGGCGGTGCCGGCGGTCACCGTGCCCTCCTTGTCGAATGCCGGCTTGAGCCCGGCCAGCCCCTCGGCCGTGGTCTCGGGCCGCAGGCAGCCATCGGTCTCGACCAGGCCGGCCTTGGTGCGGATCGGCACGATCTCGTCCGCCAGCCGCCCGGCCGCCTGCGCCGCCGCCGCCTTCTGCTGGCTACGCAGCGCGAACTGTTCCTGTGCCGGGCGGCCGATCTGATACTTGGCGGCCACGTTCTCGGCCGTCTCGCCCATGCCCATGTAGGCGCCGGCGCTCTTGGCTGCGAGATCGGGGTTCGGCAGCGGGTTGTAGCCGCCCATCGGCACCCGGCTCATGCTCTCGACCCCCGCGCAGACGAACGCCTCGCCGGCGCCCAGGGCGATCGCTCCCGCCGCCATGTGCACCGACTGCATCGACGAGCCGCAGAACCGGTTGACGGTGACCCCGCCCACCGACAGCGGCAGGTCCGCCAGCAGCCCGATCAGCCGGGCGACGTTCATGCCCTGCTCGCCCTCCGGAAAGGCGCAGCCGAGGATCAGGTCCTCGATGTCCTCGGGCTTCACGCCGGTGCGCTCGATCAGGCCGCGGATCACCTGTGCCGCCAGCTCGTCAGGTCGAACCCGAGCCAACCGGCCCTTGACGGCAAAATGAAAAGGGGAGCGGGCGTAACCCGCAATGACCGTGTTCTGCATCAGCCGGAGGCTCCCGAACGCGCTGCTTCCGCCCGCGAGGGCGAGGGCTTACGTAAACGTCATGTTGGCCGGAGGCAATAGTCGTTACCATTCAGGCGGTCCTGCGTCCGCCACCGCGTTGCTTGACGCATGCGGCAGGAAACGTGAGGCTTGCGCATCTTATCCCGGGACACAGAACGAAATTGACTGCGAATCCTCCCTTCGATCTGCCGGCCCTCGATCTCCTGCCCTACGGCGCATGACGCAGGCGGAAATCCTGCATGGCACGGAGGCGGCGGCCGGTATCGGCCCGGACGCACGAGGGCTGACCATCACGCAGCTCGCCGCCGAGCTCGGCATCACGGTGCGCGCGATCCGCTTCTACGAGGAGAAGGGGTTGATCAGCCCGTCGCGTGCTGGCGTCAACCGGATCTACAGCCGTCGCGAGCATGCCCGCATGCAGCTCATCCTGCGCGGCAAGAGGCTCGGCTTCAGCCTCCGCGAGATCAAGCAATTCCTCGACCTGTATGATTTCGATCCGCAGCATGACGAGCAGAAGCGACAGTTGCTGCGCGGCGTACGCGCGCACATCAAGCAGCTCCGGAGCATGAGTGCCGCGATGAGCCGCACGCTCGACGAGCTGCAGGCGATCGAGCTCCAGGTGTGCATCGACCTGGAACGTTGAAGCCTCGACCAGGTCCCTGCGCGCGGGTTCGTCCAGCGAGTGGTGGCAGTCGAAAACTCGCCGAAGGTCATCCTGCTTGCTGCTGGCGAATGGCACGTGGCGGAGCGGCTGAACCAGCGTAGGGCAATCGCTCCCCGTATGGGACGTCACGTTCCCGCTGACGCCATCAAAGACTTTTGCTCTGGAGCCAGGTGCGGATGGCCTGGACGAGTTCTGCCTTGCGTTCCACCGGCAGCCAATGTCCGGCGGGCAGGCTCGTCACGGTAAGGTTTGCGCAGGCTGCGCGCATCGGGTCGCCTTGGCGATTTCCGATGATGGTGCAGACCTGATCGAAGTCGCCATTGACGAACAGCACCGGCTGCGACAGGCGGCCGCCATCGGGCGCCTTGCGAGCGTAGGCGATGTTGGCGTCGTCGTTCAGGTACCACGCGCAGGCGGGGCGGAAGCCATGAGCCTCGAACGACTGCACCAGCACGTCGAAATCCGCCGGCGGCCAGAGAGCCGGGTCAGCTCGAGTCGGCGCGGCGCGGTGCGCGGCGCCGAAGCGCCCGCCGTTGCGCGCAACAACCGCAAGCGCCGCAACCTTGCCAACGGCGGCGGGGCTGCCTGGTCGAAAGATCAACGCCAACGATGCCGCCTTGTCTGCATCGAGGTCGGCGACCGCCGCCTCGAACTGCTTCGTGTAGTAGCGGTAATAGTCCCACTGGCCATCCGGATACTGGTCTGCCGGGTAGATCGTTCGGTCGACCAGCGGGACGAGCGTGGGCAGGGCATGCCCGTCGGGTTGATACGCCAGCGAGGTCAGCACGACGCCACGGCTGCGCTTGGGCCCGTGCGCGGCCAACCCACCGGCCACGGCACAGCCCCAGTCATGGCCTACCCAGATCGCAGGCTTGCCGCCAAGGTGGTCATGAAGCTCCGCCATGTCTGCCACGACTTCCTCGATAGCATAGGCGTCGTTGGCCGCAGGGGCGGAGGAGCCGCCGAAGCCGCGCAGATCAGGAGCGACGCAGTGCCAACCGTCGGCGGCGAACGCGTCCATCTGGGCGCGCCACATCAAACCGATGCCTGGCCAGCCGTGGAGGAAGATCATCAGCGGTCCGTCGGCCGGCCCGCACGCGATGTAGTGCGTCGTCTGACGAAGCGTGTTGAAACGGCACGAAACCAGCGTGGGTTGTAGTGGGCCTGTCATGATCGAATACTCCGGTTGTATTCAGATTTCCTGACCGTGAAAAGCGCTCACTGGGCGCCCGGGCACCGCACCGGTGCCGGGGTGGGCAGGCTGTCAATCATGCTTCCGTCGCCACGGTGGCCCGTTGCCGTGCGCCGAGCGTCCTGCGATCGATCATCAGCGCAACACCCAGCAAGGCGATCCCGCCCGACACGAGCTTCACGAGGGTCAGGGGCTCGTGCAGCAGCAGCGCGGAAAGACATAAGGCGATCACCGGCGCGGCATAACTGAAGGTGTTGGCGAGCGTCGGCGAGACCCTGGCGTTGAGCGTCAGGAACACGGCGTAACCGATCAGCGTGCTCGCCACGATGAGAAAGGTCAGCGCTCCCCACGCCGCGGGCGGAACGCGCGCGGGATGGGTCATGGCGGCGATCCCCGACACGGTGACGATCGCACCGAGCACCATGCCTGCCGCGGCCAGCTGCACGGTAAGCCCGATCACCGGGTCGCGCGGCAGCGCCAGTCGCGGCGCAAGCAGCGACCCGGCCGCCCAGGCCGCCGACGCGGCGAGCGCGAGCACCGCGCCGATCGGCCGGAAGTCGCCGCCGGTGGCGGACGTCCAGCCCATCAAGGCGAGGCCGACGAAGCCGATGGCGACGCCGGCGAGCTGTCGGCGCGTCAGCGGCTGATGAAACACCCCCCACGCGAACAGGGCCAGGAAGAGCGGCGAGGCCGAGCCGAACACCGCAGCCACCCCGGCCGGAAGGAAATGCGTGCCCCAGATCGCCAGCGCCTGGCCGGCCACCAGCATCGTCACGCCGATCAACGCCGCACCGCCCAGTTCCCGGATCGACACGGGCGAGCGCCGCCAGCGGACCAGCGCGAAGGGCAGCAGGATGAGGGCCGCGAGCGAGAAGCGCAGGGTCGCCACCATCAACGGATGCAGGGCGTTCCCGGCGATCTTGAAGGCGAGGAAATTGGCGCCATTGTAGAACCACTGATAGCCGACCGCGAGGACGACCAGCCCACGGCGCATGCTCCAGTCCTTGTCCGTTGTGGCCGTCACAATCAGGCTCCGGCCGTCATCTCATCGAAGAAGTCAGCGATTTCGGCCACCGCGCAGGCGACGAGAAACGACGCGGGTTTGGCGTTTCCTGTCATGTGTTCGATTTCGAGGGTCATGCCGCCTGATGCTCTCGTCAGTTGGTGCGTAAACGAGGCCCGACACAAATCGGTCGCTCCTGCGGTGATGACCAGCTAGCATCGTACGGGGTAGAAATCGCATCATGGCGGCAGGCTGGGAGGGCGGTAGATTGGAGCTCAAAGACCTCCGTTGCTTCGTCGCCATCGCAGCGACCGGCGGGTTCCGGAGTGCCTCTCGGCGGCTCGGGGTTGAACAGTCGATCGTCAGCCGGCGTGTGGCAGCCCTGGAGGATGGGATCGGTGTCTCGCTGGTCGAACGCAGCCGCAATGGGGTTCGGCTGACCGCGGCCGGTGGACGTTTTCTCGAACAGGTGCGGATCTCGCTGTCGCAACTGGAAGTGGCGGTATCGGACGCGCAGGCGGCAGGAGAGGCCGCTGCCGGACGCGTCAGGATCGGCATCACCGCATCTATTGCCTCCGGGTTCGTGCGCGAGCTGCTTGCCGCCTGGCGTGCCGAACATCCCCGCGTCGCCATCGATCTGGTCGAGGGTGCCCCCGATGAACACGCAGCAGCGCTGCTCGCCCATGAGCTCGATCTCTCCTTCCAGCTGAGTTCGGTCAACCACGAGGGCCTTGATGCCGAACAACTATGGATCGACCGCGTATTCGCTGCGGTCCCGGGCGATAGTCCGTATGCGGGTCACACCCATTGCAGGATCGCTCAGCTCGCCGAGGCTGATTTCATCGTGAGCACGCGTAACTCAGGGCCGGACATTCGCGACTTCTTGACCACCCGGCTCTATCAACTCGGCAACAGTCCTACGATTCGGATGATCGATGTCGGTCGCGAAGCACTGATGCATTGCGTCGGGCTGGGGATGGGCGTTACGATCACGACGAGTGCCGACGCGGCAATCGGTTATCCCAGTGTCGCTTTCACAGAAATTCTCGACGAGCGACTTCCCTTCAGCGCGATCTGGTCGCCTCGCAACGACAATCCGGCGCTGCGACGCTTCCTCAGC
>CAXSEE010000093.1:0-1666 GCA_964235615.1 uncultured Acetobacteraceae bacterium
CGAAGCGCCACGAGGTGTCGTGGTTCTGGGTGCGCGGCCATTCCGGAGACGAGAATAACGAGCGGGTGGACCGGCTGGCGACGGCGGCGCGGATTTTGATCGAGGCTGGCTAGTACCGTTACACAAAAGTTCTGAAGGGTTGAACAAGGGCTGAATCAGATTAACAGCGGACACAGGCTGCCATACTGGAACGGCTAGGTCTGGCCGGAAGCGGCTGGTCCGCTTTTGGCCACAGGAAAGGGGAAGCGGACATATTAGCCACGCCGTATCGGCGCATTCTGTGAGACCGGAATGCCGAGGGTATGATCACTGCCATGAAGAGCCCTGTCTGTGCCCCAGATCTTAATGGCCTCGGCACTCATATTTTCATCATGCGACCATCAAACAGCGGCAAGTCCACGCTGGCTTCTACTATCGGGCGAGCGCACTTTGACCGTCGTGCATCTCGACCAGTTCTACCATGAACCGAACAGTAACTGGCGGCCTCGCGGGGCAGCATAGTTCATCGCGCTACACGACCACGCGGTTCGCTCTTCCGCCTAGTTAATGGAAGGCAACTACTCACAATGCTTACCTCAGCGGCTGGAACATGCGACGGGCCTCATCCTGCTTGATGTTCCGACTACGACAAGCCTCTACCGGTATCTGAGGCGGTCATGGTTTCAGCGGACCCGTCTGGGCGCGCTCGAAGGTGGGAAAGACAGCGTCAAATGGAACATGATCCGCCATATCGCGGTCACTACTCGTCATAACAGAAGGCGATACGGCGAGATCTTCGAGCAAATCGCATTGCCCAAGATCCGGCTATTGACGACGCGCGAGGTAGTAAATCTCTACCGCCCGGAACGGCTTTGCCGCTGACAGTTGTGGCCGGAAGCGGAACGGCAGGTAGTGGACATGGATGGTTGAACAGATGCGGTTCCGCCAACCCAGCTATGGTTAGCCAGCTTGCGCCCATTATTGACGGTAGGAAGTTGCGAGGGCTTTAGAAAATAATGACCGGCCGACCGCGGAGGCCGCCGGCGGCAAGCGCGCGCTGCGCGTCCGCGACCTGGTCCATCGCATACTCTCCCGCAACGCGGAGCTGAATATCCCCGGCTTCGACCACATCGCGCAGCAGTTCGAGCCATTCGGTGCGTTCGAACGCTTCATAGACGAGCACTGGCTTGATCGCTATGCCGCGCTCGGCCGGAATGTCCCCCCAGCCACGCACCGGCATGTAGGTGCCGCCGTCCCGGATCGCGCCGAAGGCTCGCTCACCAAGCACGGCCGTGTCGAGCAGCGCCTCGACGCCGTCAGGAATCACGTGCCGGATGGCGGCGGCAAGGTCCTCACTGCGTTCGACGACTTCGTCAGCGCCATAACCACGTACAAGAGCAGTTTCAGCTGGTTTTGCATCCGCGATCACCTTCAGCCCCTGTTGCTTCGCGAGAGCTATGGCATAGTGGGCCAGTAATCCGGCCCCGCCACTGACGGCAAAAACCTGCCCCTTTTCAAGCGCAGCGATCTTCAGCGCGAGAAGCGCGGTCAAGCCATTCATCGGCAGAGTACAGGCCTCCGCCAAGGTGGCATTCGCGGGTATGGGGACAACAGATGCAGCTGACACGACGATCGTCTGCGCTTGCGCTCCGCCCTCTGGCCGTCGCGCCATGACCGCGGCCATGAC
>CAXSEE010000093.1:1766-15587 GCA_964235615.1 uncultured Acetobacteraceae bacterium
GCCATTTCCGACGCGATCTCGACGACCTTCGGGTGATCGATAACCCGGGGCCAACCGGGGAAACCGGCGCCACCAAGCGGGAAGAACGGCACCCACGCAATCCCGTGCCTGACGCACAAATCAAGCATGCCCTCATATTGGCGGCTTAGCAGGCTGTAGGCGGTCTGGACGCACACGATACCGGCGGGAAGAGCGCGTTGAAGATTTTTTGGATCGACTGCGCTCAGGCCGATCGCGCCGATCTTGCCCTCGTCTCGCATGGCGATCATCACGGCAAGCTGATCGTCGATGTCGACGATCTGATCATCTTCGGCCACCAATCCAGGCGCGATATCGAGCCGGCGCAGATTGACGACAGGAAGCTGTTCTAAACCGAGGCTGCGGAGATTGTCTTCCACGCTGGATCGGATTTGCTCAGGGCGCTGGGCCGGCTTGATTGGAGGCTTCGCGCCTGGTTCCGGGTCGGCGCCGACCTTGGTCGCAACCACAACCCTTCGCCCATCGGCAAGGACGCTGCGGATGACTTCATTGGCGAAGCCGTTTCCATAGAACTGAGCGGTATCGATATGGTCGACGCCCATGTCGATCGCCCGCGCAATCAAGGCAGCGGCGTCTGAGGGCTGACGGCTCAAGCGCTCAAGCTGCATAGCACCGAAGCCGATCCGGGCCACATCGTATGGACCGAGAGTAGAAGGGCCGGCATCGATGCAGGACATGTCTAGATCCTGTGACATCGGCGTAATCCCATGATATTTTGACCTAACGGAGGACCCTCCGGCTGTAGCTCTCTAACCGGAGGACCCTCCGTCTGTCAACATCGTCCCGACCACGTGCCGATGGACTCAAAAACCGCGAGCGGATCATCATCGAGGCGCGTCGAATGTTTGCGGCGGCGGATCCCAAGGTCTCGCTGGAAGCGATTGCGCGGGCGGCGGAGGTCGGGATTGGCACGCTGTATCGTCATTTCCCATCAAAGGAGACGCTGATCGAGGCGGTGTATCGGACCGAGTTGGATGCGCTCGACAGCGAGGCCGACGAGCTGCTGTCAGATCGTCCGGCCGCTGAAGCGATGCGCCAATGGATGAATAGTTACGCGAGGTTTGTCGTTGCAAAGCACGCGATGCATGACGCGCTTTTGGTTGCCCTTGCGCCTCGCTCCAGCGAGGGATCGGAAATTCGGATGAGAATTACCGCGACGATTGCTAAGTTTATGTCTGCTGGCTCGTGTGATCGCAGCATAGGCGGCGATGTCCGACCGGATGACATCACTGTGATACTCGCAGGGTCAGTATTCGCTGCTGCCGCATCGAGCGATTCCCGGCAGATCGATCGTCTGTTCGACCTGTTGATGGCTGGTCTGCGTCCAACGCCTCCCTGATGAACGTGACTGGGTGCCGGACATGACCCACGACGATCTGCGCGATGAACGATTGTCGGCTTTCGGGACAAACGCAAAGACCCTTGAACGTCGTGATCTGGCGCATAGCCGCTCGTGGCTGACCCGGCCATCTATGTCCGCTGCTTACCCATAAGCTGTCCGTGCGAGAGGATCCTAACCCACCGACATTGGCGCTGGGCAATCAGGCAGCGCTTAATCTGTCAAAATCTCTGTGCAGGATACCAGCTTATCGAAGGCTGACGACCGCTGCCCGTAGACGGGGATAAGCCTCCGCCTGCAACGCTGCATGTCATGCCAAATGATGCAGTCACGACGCCGGAAGACGCTACGATCATTCTTGGCGACAGGATCATGCTCGGGTAGACATCTCGCCCGCGTGCCCTGCACGTTTCATGGCAAGGCGCCGCTCTGTTGTCCGATCAATCCCTGCTGCGCCGTGCCGTCGTCCTGGGCCTGCTGATCGCGGTCGGTGCGTTCGCCATCGACATGTACATCCCGGGTTTCGCCGCCATCTCGCGCGACCTGCATGCCGGTCCCGGTGTCGTGCAGCTCAGCATGACCAGCTACTTCCTGGCCCTCGCGATCGGCCAGTTGTTCTACGGGCCGCTGTCCGACGCCTTCGGCCGCAAGCCGCCGATCTATTTCGGTCTGGCGATCTTCGCCGTCGGTTGCGCGGCAGCGGCGGCGGCACCCACGATCCACATGCTGATCGCCGCCCGCTTCCTCCAGGGGCTCGGCGCCGCCGCGACGGCGGTGATCCCGATGGCGGTGATCCGTGACCAGCATACCGGTCCGGACGCCGCACGCCTGATGTCGCTGGCGATGCTGGCGCTGAGCGTCTCGCCGATCCTCGCACCGGCCTTCGGCGGGGCCCTGGTGCAGTTCACCTCGTGGCGGCTGATCTTCGGCGTGCTGATCGTCATCACCGGCCTGGTCGCGATCATGATCGCGCGGATGCTGCCCGAGACGCTGCCGCCCTCGCGCCGGATCGGCTCCGGTCCCGCGCATATCCTGGTCACCTATCTCCAGCTCGCCCGCAACCGGCAGTTCATCCTGCCGATCATGATCGCCGCCTGCGCGCAGTCGGTCCTGTTCGTGTTCATCTCCGGCTCGCCCTTCGTGTTCGTGACGCTGCACCGGCTTTCGCCAATCCTCTACGGCGCGATGTTCGCCCTGCACGCGATGGCGCTGATCGGGATCAGCCAGTTCAACGCCCCGATGCTGCGATACTTCGGCGTGCGCCGGCTGGTCGGCGGGGCGTCGCTCATGATCAGCGTCGCTTCCATCATGCTTGCCGTCCTGGTGGCGGCGGGCATGACGGCGTTGTGGCCGTTCGTGCTGCTCACCCTGCTGATCTTCACCGGTCTCGGGCTGATGATGGCGCCGGCCTTCCTGGCCGCCATGGAACCGTTCGGCGACAATGCCGGGTCTGCCGCCGCACTCGGCGTGGCGCTGGAACTGAGCGCGAGTTCGGGCACGACCTTCGTGCTCGGCCTCACCGCGGACGGCACCGCGCGGCCGATGACCATACTGATGGCGCTGGCGGCCTGCGGCACTTTAGCCGGCTGGGCCTTGTTCACGCGTCGTCGTCGCACGCCGGCACCGGTCGGAACGATAGAGGCGGTCGGGCGATAGCCTCCGTGCAGGCAGGGAGCTCGGTCATGGCGAAAGACTTGAAGAAGGGCGACAAGGTCACCTGGGACTCTTCGAAGGGCAAGACCAAGGGCGTCGTCGAGAAGAAGATCACTTCCGAAACGAAGATCAAGGGCTACACCGCCAAGCCCTCGAAGGATGACCCGCAATATCTGGTCAAGAGCGAGAAGACCGGTGCCAAGGCTGCCCATAAGCCGAAGGACTTGAAGAAGGGCTAAGCCGGGCCGGCTTGCGCCGAAGCGGGACTGGCACGAGGCTGGATGGTCTGATTGCGCCAGCAAGGCCGCATCGCTAGGCTGTCGCGCAACTGTCATCAAGCAGCGAGCATCTCTTGGACATGCAGACGAGCGAGGCCGGCCGCCTCGCTTCAACCACCGCCGACCCGCTCGAACCATCGGCGGATCAGCCGGTTCTGCATCCTATCGTCCAGGGCAAAGGTCTGTTGCGGCTGCTGGTGCCCGCAGGCCTGCCGAAGGGCATCTTCGGTGTCCTGCTACACGCACCGATCATCGAGCAGTATGCCCATAACCGGGGCGTCGTGCGCCGGCTGGACAGCCTCTATTACGATACCGAGGATCACCTGCTGTTCGGCCTCCGGATGTCCTTGCGCGTGCAACGGCAGGGCAAGCGCTTCATCCAGACACTGAGGCGCCTCGGCACCCGTCAGCAGGAGATGCCCGGCCATATGTCGGGCGAGATCTGGCAGACGCCGGTCGCCGACACCAAGCCGGATCCGTCGCGTCTTGCCGGTATCGAAGCGCTGTCGCCCCTGCTGGAGCGTCTCGCCGACGTCCCGCTGGCGGTGGTGTTCGAGACCCGGCTGCGTCGTCAGGTCCGGCGGCTGGAGCTGCCCACGGCGTTGGTGGATGTCGCCTTCGACGAGGGTGTAATCGAGGCCGGCACGGACCAGCAGGCCGCGCGCGAGATCACGCTCTCGCTGCAGTCCGGCGAGGCCAGCGTGATGTATGACATCGGCATGCGGCTGCTCGATCTGGCGCCGGTGCAGGTGAGCAGTGCCAGCATCGTCGGGCGCGGCTATGCGCTGGCTTCCGGCGTCGCCGTCAAGGCCGAGAAGGCGGTGCCATCGACCCTGACGCCGACGGTCGCCGTCGATGACATGGTCGCCTCGGTGCTCGCCGGCTGCCAGGCGCATCTGCAGGCCAACCAGGAGGTGGCGAGGGACGGCACTCCCGACGGCGTGCATCAGATGCGCGTGGCGCTGCGCCGCATGCGCTCGGCCTTCTCGCTGCTGCATCGCGAGCTGCCGTCGGCAACGATACGCAGCCTAGGCGCCGAGGCGAAATGGGCGGCGGGCGAGCTCGAAGCCGCACGGAGCTGGGACGTGTTCCTGATGACGACGCTGACCAGGCCGTCGCATCTGCAACGCGCGGGCAGCGACTTCGACGGCCTGCGCCGCGCGTCCGAGCAACCACGCGCGGCCGGCTACACCTCGGTCCAGGCGCTGCTCGACGCCCCCCGCTACAGCCGGTTCCAACTGGCCTTGAGCCACTGGATCGCGCGTCGCGGCTGGCGCAACGAGGTCGATAGCGACGGGCTCGGCGTGCTGGCCGAACCGGCCTCGGCGATGGCTATGCGCGTCCTGGCCCGGTTGCAGCGGCGCGCGCACAAGCAGGGTGCGCAGTTCAAGAAACTGTCGTCCACCGAGCGTCATGAACTGCGCATCACCCTGAAAAAGCTGCGCTATGCGACAGAGTTCTTCCTGCCGCTGTTCGGCCAATCGGCTCATGGGTTGCGTTACGTCCGGCGGCTGAGCAGCCTGCAGGAGGCGTTGGGACTGGATCATGACGCGGCGACGACGCAGCCGCTGCTTGACGAGATCGGACAGTTCAGCCGCGATCCCGGCGTGCATCAGGCGATCGGCATCGTGATCGGCTGGCAGGGGCGGGAAGGGCTGGCGGCCGGCGAGATCCTGGCCGAGCGATGGCAGCGTTTCAGGGCATTGCCGCCCTTCTGGATCGTCCCCTAGCGCGATAGGGCAGGCGGCTTCACCGAGCGAAAGATCCGTGCCGCGCGCTGTCCTGATCCACGCCGGCCTGATCCATGCTTGCCTCGATCACAATCCTGCTGGGGTTGCAGCTTTTTGACTGGCCGAAAGGCTTGTGCTTCCTCGCCAGGGCGCCCGTGCTGATGCAGACGGCCGGATATGCCTGGCTGACGCGCGTCTCGCGGCGTATCGGCACCTATCAGGCGATCTGGGGGCCGGACCAAACACGTCCGGGCAACCGAAACTGATCGCCGCTTACGGAGGAAGGCCACCATGTCCAACCGGTTCAGCCAAGCCTTGAACAGGCAGATTTCGGGACAGTCCGACAAGACGAGCTACCGTCACCGCCGGCTGCTGAAGCAGGCGCTCGACCTCGACGACTTCCAGCGGCTGGTGCGGCCCAGCCTGCCGCGCGCGGTCTATGGCTACGTCGCCAACGGCAGCGAGGCCGACAACGCGCTGGCCAACAACCGGGCAGCGTTCGAGCAGTGGCGGATGGTCCCGCGCGTGCTGCGCGACGTCTCGAAGCGCTCGCAGGAGACCACGCTGTTCGGCCGCCGCTATGCCGCCCCGTTCGGCATCGCCCCGATGGGGGCGGCGGCGGTGATCGCCTTCGACGGCGACAACCGGATGGCGCGGGCGGCGCGGCAGGCCAACATCCCCTTCGTGCTCAGCGCCAATTCGATCACGGCGATGGAACAACTGGTGCAGCATAATCCGGACGCCTGGTTCGCCGCCTACCAGTCGCCGGAGCCGAAGCGCATTGAGCAGATGGTCGAGCGCGTCGCCGCCACCGGGATAAAGGTGTTCGTGCTGACGGTCGACGTGCCGGTCGGCTCGAACCGCGAGAAGGATATCCGCAGCGGCTACAGCATGCCGGTGCGCCCGACGCCCCGTCTGAGCTTCGATGGCCTGACCCATCTGCGCTGGCTCGCCGGCACCGCGGCCCGGACCCTGTTGCGGCAGGGCGTTCCGGCCATACGCAACGTCGAGGTGAACAACCCGATCAACCTGTTCTCGCGCCGGGTCGACCGCATCACCGGCTATAGCGCCTTCAGCTGGACGCAGGTGGAGCTGATACGCAAGCTCTGGCGCGGCCCGTTCGTGCTCAAGGGCCTGATGGCGGCCGAGGACGCGCGCATCGCCCGCGAGACCGGCGTCGATGGGATCGTCGTCTCCAACCATGGCGGCCGGCAGCTCGATGCGGCGGTGTCGCCGATGCAGGTGCTGGAGGAGATCAAGCGCGAGACCGGCGACATGAAACTGATCGTCGATAGCGGCTTTCGCCGCGGCACCGACGTGCTCAAGGCGCTGGCGCTGGGTGCGGACTTCGTGCTGATCGGGCGGCCGTTCCTGTTTGCCGCGGCACTGGCAGGGGAGGCCGGCGTGCAGCACGCCATCGCCCTGCTGGCACGCGAGCTGGATATCGACCTGGCGCTGCTCGGCCTGGCGGACCTGTCGGAGGTGGGGCCGGAGATGCTGCGTTAGGAGGCCAAGGGCTTTGCCCTTGAACCCACTGGGGCCGAGGCCCCAGACCCCGATCACGGAGGATGATGGATGACCGAGGCGCGGGCGATCCCGGCGGTAGCGAGCGGCGCCGCTACGACCGGAGCGATCGCGATCGCCGCGTTTGCCGTTGGCGCCCTTGCCATTGGGGCCGTCGCGATCGGCAGCCTGGCCATCAGCAGACTGTACTTGCGAAAGGCCGAGATCTCCGAGCTACGCATCCGGCGTCTCGTGGTCGATGATCTGGAGGTCAAGGAACGCTGCTTTTGAGATCCGCAGCCTGAACGCCGAGGCACGTCACTTCGTGTCTCGATAGTGGGGGCCGCCGCTCAAGACCGAGCCATGTCGATGACGAACCGCGGTGCCAAGAAACCGCTCCTGCAGCCGCTTCGTCATGATTCCGGAGGCGACATTCTCGACGCCGATCCCGCGACCCAGGTGGCGACGGGATGCAGATGCTCGTCCAGCAGCAGCAGGTCAGCCCGGTAGCCGCGTGCCAGCCGCCCCAGGCGGTGGTCGAGGCCGAGGAAGCGCGCGGGATACAGTGAAGCCATCCGCCACGCTTCGGCCAGCGTGACGCCGAGCATGGCGACCGCGTTGCGCACCGCCTGCAGGAGATCGATATCCGCGCCGGCCAGCACGCCGTCCTCGGTCAGCAGGCGCCCGTCGCGACGGAGGATGCGCCTCCCCTGCAGCATGAACTCGGTCATTGCGGTGCCGGCGGGGGACATGCAGTCGCTGACCAGCATCAGGCCGCCGGCCGGCTTGATGGCGAGTGCGAGGCCCAGCATGGCCGAATGCACATGGACGCCGTCGACGATGATGCCGCAGAACGATCCGGGATCGCCCATGGCCGCCAGCGCGATGCCAGGCGCCCGGCTGGCCAGCGGCGGCATCGCGTTGAACAGATGCGTGAAGCCGCTCATGCCGGCCTTCAGGGCAGCTTGCGTGCATTCCAGGCTGGCGGCGGAATGGCCGCCGGAGACACGCACGCCGGCCTGGACCAGGCGGGTGATCGCGTCGTGCGGGACCTGTTCGGGAGCCAGTGTCAGCAGCACGCGGCCATTCGGGGCGAACTGTCCGGGCAAGGCGCAGAGCTGGGCGAGATCGGTCTCGTCCGGCGGCCGGATGAAGTGCTGCCGATGCACGCCGCGTCGGTCGGGACTGAGGAACGGTCCTTCGAGATGGACGCCGAGCACGCCGCTGCCGGGAATCTTGCTCGCCTGCGAGGCCGCCATCGCCGCCGCCAGCATCACCGCCGGAGTGTCGGTGATCACCGTCGGCAACAGCCCGGTGGTGCCGAGCCGACGATGCGCGCTCGCGATGGCCCGCGCGCCGTCCAGGGTCGGGGTGTCGTTGAACAGCACGCCCCCGCCGCCGTTCACCTGCAGGTCGATCAATCCGGGCGCCAGCAAGCCGGCCTCTGGCAGCCGCACCCGCTCGGCGTCGCAAGTCGATCCCTCCGGCACGATGTCGAGGATGTCGGCGCCCTCGATCAGCAGGGCGTGGCCATCGAGCATCGTCTCGCCGGTGAAGATGCGTGCGCCGGTGAGCAGCCGGCGGCTCCCGGCTTCGTCAGGATGGGAGGTGAAGTTCAAAGGGGTCCGCCTGTCGTCACCGGACCATGCTGCTTCAAACCTGCGGGCGGCGGCAAGGCGCCGGTCGATTTGCCAGTCTGGACGGTCAAGGGACCTTGATCTAGAAGAATCCTTTCGAGGATGAACGGAGTTGGCCGGATGCGAGACGGTGCGAACTATTACCGGATCGGCCTCGTAACGGGCTGCCTGCTGCTGGGATGCGGGTCGGGTGTCGCATCCGCCGCGCCGATCAGCGGTCCTTACGTCAGCCTCGGCGCCGGATATAATATCCTGCAGGATGTGCCGGCTCTGTTCGCGCCCGAGACGATCAACCCCGATGCGAGCTCGCGCACGTATCGCTGGACCAATGGCTTCGACGCGGAGGGTTCGGTCGGCTGGGGCTTCGGCAACGGGCTGCGCGTCGAAATAGAGGGCGACAACTACTACAACGTGGTGAACAACCGCGTCCTCAGCGGCTTGCCGAACCGCACCACCGGCAACACCGACGCGTACGGCCCGATGGTCAACATCCTCTACGATATCGACCTCGCCCGCTTCGGGCTGGCGGTTCCGGTGACGCCCTATGTCGGCGTGGGCGCCGGCTACCAATGGAACCATCTCTCCCCGCTGACCAGCGTGCAGGGCGGCGTGCCGGTCGGCGCCACCATCAGCCGGGTCGGCGGCACCAACGGATCGTTCGCCTACCAGGGCATCGTCGGCGTCGCCTACGACATCGGCCCGGTTCCCGGTCTCGCCCTGACCGCGGAATATCGTTTCCTCGGCACCGACGACGAGACCGAGAACGCCTACTCCGCAACCGAATATACCGGCCAGATCGAGCGCAAAGGGCCGGTCTATTTTGGCGACCGCTTCAACCACAGCTTCATGCTTGGTGTTCGCTACGCGTTCGACACCGCGCCGCCCCCGCCACCGCCGGCCGCTCCGGTCGTTCCGGCTCCTCCGCCGGCCGAGGCGCGCACCTACCTGGTGTTCTTCGACTGGGACCGCTCGGACCTGAGTGCCCGCGCCCGCGAGATCGTCACCCAGGCGGCGCAGGCCTCGACCCACGTGCAGACCACCCGCATCGAGGTAAACGGCTACACCGACAACTCCTCGATCCATGGCGGCGCCCGCGGCGCCCGTTACAACGAAGGCCTATCAGTCCGTCGCGCGCAGAGCGTGAGAGCCGAGCTGATCCGTGACGGCGTCCCGGCTTCGGCCGTCGACATCCACGGCTACGGCGAGAGCCACCCGCTGGTCGCCACCGGTCCGAACACCCGCGAGCCGCAGAACCGCCGCGTCGAGATCATCCTGCACTGAGATCGTAGTGCGGAACGATATGAAACAAATCGTTCCGCATCCGTGCAGGGCGGTATGCGTACGGCCCATCGGGATCGGTCCAGATAGCTCGGCCATTGCCAGCAGGACCATGAACGCCACTCTCACTGCTAGGCGCGCGTAGCTATATTCATCCGGCGTGTCGCGACGGCTTTCCGGGCTGCGGCACTTCTCTTGCGGGCGAGTGCCGCCTTCAGCCCGGCATCCTTCATCCGGGGCTTGTGGTTTGGCTTGCCTTCGGTCGCCTGCCAGTGCGCCTGCAGGAGCCGGATGGCTTCGATTGGATAGAAGCCAACATCGTACATCCAGTGATGCGTCGGACACAGACGGGCAAGGTTGTCCGAGGTGTTGTTCGCGGCGTCATGGTCCAGATGCGCGATCTGCAGGCAGGTTGCGATCTGCATTCCGCACACGACGCAGCACTGGAAAGGAAATGCGTGATCTATGATCCGCCGCGCTTCGTTCTGGTTCCGGACCCGCATCATCGGCACAGAGGCCAGCAAATTGCTGGTAGTTGAACCCATGGAACTCTCCGCGACGGTGCATATAAAACCGGTACCGCAATGTTCTGTCCTACGCCCATTCCAACGGGTCAAGGCAGAAATTCCAGTCCGGCACGCGACCCGTGCGCCGATTTGACGTCCCGCTCAGGATCGTCGAGCCTTGATGCCTTGTGCCAGGCTCCTCCCGATCTGCTGCAGCGCGCCACCGGGCTTGTCCGCCTCGATGTGGGCAGCCGTGCATCGCGCAGCCGCATCGTCTCGCTGCGGCAGCAGGGCTGCCTGAAGCTGCTGTTCCCGCGTGTCGCGAACGGCGCGGCGTTGGAGGCGGTCACGGTCAACACGTCCGGCGGCATTGCGGCCGGCGACCGGCTCGACAGCCGTATTGCCTGTGCCGCCGGCACGCGGCTGTCGCTGACCGCGCAGGCGGCCGAGCGCTGCTACCGGGCACGTCCGGGCGAGGCGCCGGCGGAGGTCAGGGCAGTGCTGCGCCTCGATGGCGGCGCGAGGCTGGAATGGCTGCCCCAGGAGACGATCCTGTTCGACGGAGCCCGCCTGCGTCGCCGGCTCGAGGTGGACATGGCCGGAGACGCGCACTTCCTCGCCCTGGAAAGCCGCGTGTTCGGCCGGGCGCTGCACGGCGAGCGGATGCGCCAGCTCGACGTGTCGGACCGCATCACCGTCCGCCGCGATGGACGGCCGGTGCTGGTGGACGCGTTCGAACTGCATGGCGACGCGGAGGCCGCCTTGTCCCGCCGCGCGGTCGGGGCAGGTGCGGTCGCCACGGCACTGCTCGCGCTGGTCGCGCCCGATGCGGAGTCGCTGCTGCAGCCGGTGCGTGACCTGCTGACCGGGGACGCCGGCGCCTCCGCCTGGGACGGCATGCTGCTGGTCCGGCTGGTCTCGCGGGATGCCGGACAGCATCGCGCGCTGATCGCCGCGGTGTTGTCGGTGCTGCGGGGAGGGCAGCCCCTGCCGCCGGTCTGGCGTTGCTGATCGATGTAATGTCGGGAATGATGGCTTCCAGGACCGGCCTGGAGCGGACATGAACCTGACACCGCGCGAGCGAGACAAGCTGCTGATCTCGATGGCGGCGATGGTGGCGAGGCGCCGGCTCGAACGCGGCGTGCGGCTCAATCATCCCGAGGCGGTGGCGCTGATCAGCGACTACGTGGTCGAGGGCGCCCGCGACGGCCGCTCGGTAGCCGACCTGATGGAGGGCGGCGGGCTGGTGCTGAGGCGCGAGCAGGTCATGGAGGGGATCGCCGAGATGATCATCGATGTGCAGGTCGAGGCGACCTTCCCGGACGGCACCAAGCTGGTGACGGTGCATGCCCCGATCCGCTGACGCGCTTCCCCCTGATGCGCTTCCCCTGGGAGCCATCCCGGGCGAGGTGATGACCGTTCCGGGCGACATCGCGCTGAACGAGGGCTGTGCGGCGATCGAGCTCGACGTCGCCAACACCGGCGACCGGCCGATCCAGGTCGGCAGCCATTATCATTTCGCCGAGACCAACCCGTCGTTGCGGTTCGATCGTGCCCAAGCACGCGGCATGCGGCTCGACGTGCCCTCCGGCGGCGCGCTGCGCTTCGAGCCCGGCCAGTCGCGGCGGGTGACGCTGGTCCCGCTGCGCGGCGCCCGTATTGTGGCCGGGTTCCGCGGCGATGTCATGGGAGCGCTCGACTGATGGCGCGCATCCCACGTAGCGCCTACGCCGACATGTATGGCCCGACCGTCGGCGACCGTGTGCGCCTCGCCGACACCTGCCTGCTGATCGAGGTCGAGCGCGACCTCACCATCTACGGCGAGGAGGTGAAGTTCGGCGGCGGCAAGACCATACGCGACGGCATGGGCCAGTCCCAGCGCAGCCAGGCGGAAGGTGCTGTCGACACCGTCATCACCAACGCCCTGATCCTGGACCACTGGGGCGTGGTCAAGGCCGATATCGGCATTCTCGATGGCCGCATCCGTCGGATCGGCAAGGCGGGCAACCCGGACATCCAGCCTGGCGTCGACATCGTGATCGGGCCTGGCACCGAGATCATCGCCGGCGAAGGCAAGATCATCACCGCCGGCGGCGTCGACAGCCACATCCATTTCATCTGTCCCCAGCAGGTCGAGGAGGCGATTGCTTCGGGCGTTACCACCCTGGTCGGCGGCGGCACCGGGCCTGCCACCGGCACCTCGGCGACGACCTGCACGCCGGGACCTTGGCATCTCGCGCGCATGCTGCAGGCCGCAGAGGGGTTGCCGGTCAATCTGTCTTTCGCCGGCAAGGGTAACGCCTCGCGGCCGGAAGCTCTGGTCGAGATGGTGCGTGCCGGCGCCTCCTGCCTGAAACTGCACGAGGATTGGGGCACCACGCCGGCCGCGATCGACTGCTGCCTGTCGGTGGCCGACCGCATGGACGTCCAGGTGATGATCCACACCGACACGCTCAACGAGAGCGGCTTCGTCGAGGACACCATCAGGGCCTTTGCCGGACGCACCATCCACACCTATCACACCGAGGGCGCGGGCGGCGGCCATGCGCCGGACATCATCCGGGTGGCAGGGCTGCCCAACGTGCTGCCCTCCTCGACCAACCCGACCCGGCCGTACACGGTGAACACGCTGGACGAGCATCTCGACATGCTCATGGTGTGCCATCATCTCGACGGCTCGATCCCCGAGGACATCGCCTTTGCGGAAAGCCGCATCCGACGCGAGACCATCGCCGCCGAGGACATCTTCCACGACATGGGTGTCATCTCGATGATCTCGTCGGACAGCCAGGCAATGGGCCGCGTCGGCGAGGTGATCATCCGCACCTGGCAGACCGCGCACAAGATGAAGCAGCAGCGCGGCGCCTTGCCGGGCGACGGCGCGGCGGACAACGCGCGGGCCAAACGCTACGTCGCGAAATACACCATCAACCCGGCGATCGCCCAGGGCATCGCCCACGAAGTGGGTTCGGTGGAGCCGGGGAAGCTGGCCGATCTTGTCGTGTGGAGCCCGGCTTTCTTCGGCGTGAAGCCGGACCTGGTGATCAAGGGCGGCATGATCGCCCACGCGCTGATGGGCGATCCCAACGCCTCGATCCCGACGCCGCAGCCTGTCCATTACCGGCCGATGTTTGGCAGTCTTGGCGGTGCATTGGCCGAGACCTGCATCACGTTTCTCTCGGCGGCGTCGATGGAGGACGGCATCGGCACGCGGCTCGGCCTGCGCCGCCGGCTGGCCGCGGTGTCGAACACGCGCGCTAGCATCGGCAAGCGCAGCATGGTCCATAACGACGCCATGCCGGTGATCGAGGTCGATCCCGAAACCTACGAGGTGCGTGCCGACGGCGTGCTGCTGACCTGCGAGCCGGCGGAGGTGTTGCCGATGGCGCAACGCTACTTCCTGTTCTGATGATGCGCGGTTCGATCATCCTGCCGGCCGGAAGCTGGGACGAGACGCGTGCCGTGGGCCGGATCGTCGCCGACTACGACCAGCGTCATCGCCGGCGCATCCTGCTGCATACCGAGGCCGGGCATGGGCTGCTGCTCGACCTGCCGCGAGCGCAGCATCTGCGCGACGGCGATGCCATCTCCTGTGACGACGGCAGCCTGGTGCGGATCGTGTCGCTGCCGGAGCGGCTGCTGGAGATCACCGCGTCGAGCCCGCAGGCGCTGTTGCGTCTGGCCTGGCATCTCGGCAACCGGCATCTGCCGACATCGCTCACGCCCGAGCGCCTGCTGATCCGCCACGACCACGTGATCGCCGACATGGTGCGCGGCCTCGGCGGCATGGTGCGCGAGATCCTGGCACCGTTCGATCCGGAAACAGGCGCCTATGATGGGGACCGCCATGATACCGGG
>CAXSEE010000094.1:0-12396 GCA_964235615.1 uncultured Acetobacteraceae bacterium
TCCCTACGCATGGACCACCGAATCATGCAAGATTTTTATGACACAGTAAGACTAGTGCTGGTCGCCACACCAGACCGGCCATTGGGTGAAACCATTCGCAGTCAGCTTCGTGCGAATCCCGCCAATGCGCCTATCCTGCCGGAAGCCCTGTCGGCACTTGGAGGGCTCGAAGCAGGGTATCACGTAGACGTTGCTCGACTTAATCCAGTCCTAATGGCCTGTTTCGACCAGATGTTCAGGAATTTGTCACGAGCGAACTCGCTCTGGACCCGGCTAAAATGATGACTGGTCTCCGAATGCCAATCCTGATTCATCAGGGCGAGCGCGACCTACAGGTCAGACTAATATCCGACTGCATTGGGATCCGGCCAGGCGGGCAGGCACGCGGGGTCGCGACACCGTATTCCACGACCGTCGCCCTGACCGTTTTTGCAGTGCCAAGCGAGCGGACTAACGTCGGCCGCCGGTTGCGTCGGAATAAAGCCGCTTTTCACCGGTAATGGTCAGATGGCCTTGCCAGAACACGGCCTCGAAGCCGGTCACCCGGACGAGCTCGCGGTGCCGTGCGACCGCCTACTAGGCGCCAAACGGCGCGCTACCGGGGCGCCAACCAGGGTGTGAAGTGTTACCCCTCGCCCTACCTTCGATGGTGTTCGAGGGAAAAATGGCGGTAAACGATCGAGCTACGCCAACTATGAGACCCGTTCAACCAAAGGATCAGGCTGCCAATGTTTTCCTCCAACGTCCAGACGCGAGTGGAGACCTCGAGTCTCGCGGTGGTCGGTGCCGCCTGCCGGCTCCCCGGCGCGGGTAACGAGGACGCGTTCTGGCGACTGCTGGATGACGGCCAGTGCGCGGTCGGCGGATTGCCGGCAGGCCGCTGGCACCCGGAGCGCTTTTTCCATCCGCGCAGGACCGAGCCTGGATTCAGCTATTCGTTCGCCGGAGGCTACATCGCCGATCCGATGAGCTTCGATCCGGGCGTATTCGGAATTTCGCCGCGCGAAGCCGAGGAAATGGACCCGCAGCAGCGGATGCTGCTGGAGACCGTCTGGAACGCGCTCGAGGATGGCGGCATTTCGCCGGGCTCGATCGCGGGCACCAATGTCGGCGTCTATGTCGGCGCGTCCGGGCTGGATCACGGCAACCTGCATGTCGCCGATCCGGGCTCGATCGACAGCCATTTCATGACCGGCAACACGCTCTCGATCCTGTCCAACCGCATTTCCTACATCTACGACCTGCGCGGGCCGAGCTTCACGGTGGACACCGCCTGCTCGTCCTCGCTGGTCGCCTTCGCCCAGGCCCAGGCGGCAATCGCGTCCGGCCAGATCGACATGGCGATCGTCGCCGGCGTGAATCTGCTGCTATCGCCGTTCCCGTTCATCGGGTTCTCGCGCGCCTCGATGCTATCCCCGACCGGCCTGTGCCGCCCGTTCTCCGCCGCGGCCGATGGCTACGTCCGGGGCGAAGGTGTCGTGGCGATGGTGCTGACGCGGCTCGAGACAGCGATCTCGTCGGGTTACCGGGCACGCGCCGTGGGCCTGGCATCGGGGATCAATTCCGACGGCCGGACCAACGGCATCGCGCTGCCGGCGACCGAGGGCCAGAAAACCCTGCTGGACCAGCTGTACGGGCATGCCGGGATCGACCCCAACCGCCTGGCCTTCCTCGAGGCGCATGGTACCGGCACCAGGGTCGGCGATCCGGCGGAAGCGGCCGCCATCGGCCGGGCCCTGGGCCAGCGTCGCGACGCGCCGCTGCCGATCGGCTCGGTCAAGTCCAATATCGGGCATCTTGAGCCGGCATCCGGCCTTGCCGGCCTGTTCAAGGCGATCCTGGCGCTGGAGCATCGCCGGCTGCCGGCATCGCTGCATCTCGCCGCGATCAACCCCGCCATCGATTTCGCTGAACTGAATCTGGTCCTGGCGACGCAGCCGGTCACGTTGCCGGCCTCCGGCACCTGGCTTGCCGGCGTGTCGTCGTTCGGGTTCGGCGGCACCAACGCGCATGTGGTGATCCGTCAGCCCGAGCCTAGCGAGCTGCCCGGAGCCCGGTCGAACGACCCACCGGGGCCTTCTGCCGAACTGCTGGTGCTGTCCGCGCATTCCCGTCAGGCACTGCGCGACACCAGCCGCGCCTACGCCGACCTGATCGAGGCCGGCGGCGATGCAGCGCAGCTCGCCACGGCCCTGGCATGGCAGCGCGATCTCGCCGGCCATCGCATCGCCCTGCCGCTGGCCGAGGCCACGACCGGCACGCTGCGAAGTTTTGCCGACACCGGTGGCCTCGCCGGTGGTGCTGACGGCGTCGCCCCCTCGCAGCCGCCAGTCACCTGCTTCGTCTATTCCGGCAACGGCAGTCAGTGGATCGGCATGGGCCGGGCGGCATTCGCCCGGAACGAGGTGTTCCGCGATCGCTTCCGCGCCGTCGATGCCAGTTTCGCCCGCCATGCCGACTGGTCTCTGGTCGATGCCCTGCACGATCCGGACATCGCCGGTTCGCGCAAGCAGGCCGAGCTGGTGCAGCCGTTGCTGTTCGCCGTGCAAGCGGCACTCACCGCAGGGCTCGCGGCCTTTGGCCTCCGGCCGGACATGGTGCTGGGCCACAGTGTCGGCGAGATCGCGGCCGCGGAAGCTTCCGGGGCGCTGAGCCTCGACGAGGCCGTGCGGGTCATTTTCCATCGCAGCAGCCAGCAGGAGGCCGCGCACGGCCTGGGCGGCATGGCGGTCGCCAACATGTCGAGCGACGCCGCCGAGGCACTGTTCCTGGAAGGCGGCCTGCACGGGCTGGAGGTCGCCGCGATCAACAGCCCCGGCTCGGTCAGCGTCGCCGGCCCGATGGACGCGATCCACGCCTTCTCGCGGCTGGCGCGCAAACGCCGGATCGCCGCCCGGGTCCTGGAGCTTCCCTACCCGTTCCATTCCAGCCTGCTGGAGAAGCTGCGCACGCCGCTGCTGGCGGCGTTCGGCACCGTGGTATCGCAGCCCGGCCTTGCCACCTTCATCTCCACGGTCACCGGCGACATCACCCCGGGCGCCCTGCTGGATACCGACTACTGGTGGAGGAATGTTCGCCAGCCGGTGCTGTTCAGCGACGCGATCGAGACCGCGGGCCGGCAGGGTGCGACCGTCTTCATCGAGATAGGCCCGCGACCGATCCTCCATAGCAGCATCGCCGATACACTGCGCGAGGCCGGCCTCAGCGGCTCGGTCGTGCCGAGCCTGGGCGAGAAGCCGGCCGACGGGGATCCGCTGCTCAGGGTGCTGGCCCGCGCGGTCGTGCTGGGCTGCGCCGTGGACCGGCCCCGGGTGTTCGGCGCCCGGCCATCCGGCGGCGTCCGGCTGCCGCCCTATGCGTGGCAGCGCAAGACCTACCGGCAGGCCCGGACCAACGAGGCGATGGACCTGTCGGGCGATGCGCCACGCCACCCGCTGATCGGCAGCCGCCTGCTGTCGGGCACGCCGGAATGGCGCAACCTGATCGATGCGACAGTGGTGCCTTACCTCTCCGACCATCGTATCGACGGCGAGATCGTGCTGCCCGCCACTGCGTTCGCCGAAATGGCTCTGGCGGTCGCCCGCGAGGTGTTTCCGAGCGGCCCGATCGGGCTGGAGGACTTCGACCTGCTGCAGTGGCTGACGCTGCAGCCGGACCAGATGCGCGAGCTGTCGGTGCGGCTGCACGGCGACACGGCCACGGTGGAAATCTGGAGCCGGCGCCGCCATGGCAGCATCGAATGGACCCTGCATGCCAGGGGCCGGATCGTCCAGGTCGCCTCGCCGGTGCCCGCCTTCCTGCCACGGGTGCCACTCCCCAAGCACCTGACCGCCGACCAGGTTTATGACAGCGCCAGCGCCAGCGGCATGAGCTACGGGCCATTGTTCCGTCGCGTGCTTGGCGGTGCTCGCAGCGACACGCTGATGGACGTCGAGCTGGCGCCGTACGAGGAGGCGTCGGGCTTGTCCGGCCGCCGCCAGATCCTGCATCCGATCGCGCTCGACTCAGCCTTCCACGCCATGTTCGACAACATCAAGCGGCGCGCGGACGAGCGCCATGCCTACCTGCCGGTCAGGTTCGGAGCACTCCGGGTCGAACGCGATCATGCCGTGCCCGCCCGCGCCAGGGTGGTGATCGACCGGGAAACCGACCAGTCGCTCTCGGTCGGCGTCACCCTCTACGACCGGGATGGCCAGTTCATCGCCGGGCTGACCGGCGGGCTGTTCCGTGCGGTCGTGCTGGAACACCGAGCGCACGACAGCGTGTTATTCCAGTCAAAGCCGGTCCGACTGTCACGACAGGCGTCCTCGGCCGGCGCGCAGGCAGGCGTGACCGCGACACTCGAGCGGCTCGGCGCTCAGGCGGCGCCGGATGAATGGCTCTATCTCGGCGCGTTCGCCCGGTCCCTGGCGTTCCGGAGCCTGCACGACCTGTTCGGCGCGGCGACGATCCGGCCGAGCGCCGGGGTGGTGGCGGCGAGGTCGGTGCCGCTGCTCAGAAGCCTGCTCGCTGCCTTGCGGCATGCCGGCCTCGCCACAGAAGCGGCTGCGGGCTGGAGCCTGGCGGCCGAGAGCGGCTTTCCGGATCCGCGCGACATCCTGCAGACCTTCGCCGCCGAGTTTCCCGGCGCCAGCTCCGAGATCGTGCTGGCCGCGCAGGCTCTCGCCGGACTCGACCACGCACTGCGGACCGGCGAGGCGCCGCAGCGCAGCGCCGGCACGACCGAACGGTTCGAGAGCAGCTCGATCCTGCTGGCGCCGGTGCTGGATGCGGCACGCGCGGTCTGCGCGGACCTGCAGGCGCGCATCGCGCCGGAACCCCTGCGCGTGCTGGTCGCCGAGCCGTTCTGTCTCGGCATCCTGCAGAGCCTGGCGTCGCTGGTGCGGGACCGCCTGGTGACGGTCACCGTCATCGGCATCGACCAGAAGCAGCTCAACCTGGTGGCGGCCCGACACGGCGCCGTTGCGGGCATCGCCTTCCTGGCGGCCGATCCCGAAACGGCCGCCGATCTCGGCCCGTCCTTCGACCTGGCACTCGGCCTGGGGTTCGGCCCGCTCTTCGCCGGCGACGCGGCACTCGGCCGGGCCCTCGCCCATCGCCTCGCCCCCGGCGCGCCCCTCTGCATCCTGCAGCCTCCGGACAATCCGGTGTTCGACTGCCTGCTCGGCATGGACGAGGGCTGGTTCGCGCAGTCCATTGGCGCACGACCCCCGATCGGGCGGGTCGCGGCGGCGCGGGATGACAGCCGGATGATCGCTGCCGCTGGGTTCGACGAGATCCGCACGTACCGGCTCGGCGAAGAGGTCGGCAGCATCCTGACCGGTACGACCAGGACACCCACGCCCGGCACACGCACGCCCAGCACAGGCGAGGTCGCCCGCGCCATGGACGACGCGACCGGCATGGCGCCGGTATTGCTGCTGCAGGACTGGCCGGAGCTGGCCGATGCGCTGGCGGCCGGCGGCCATACCGTCCGCCTGTCCCCGGGCACCAGACTGGCGACGACCGTGAAACAGGCCAGCGACGCCACCGAATTGGTGTTCCGGGCCTACCGGGCCGAGCAGGGTGGCCTGGATCGCTCCATCGCCGAGCTTTCGGCAATGCTGGAGCTGATCCAGACAACGCGATGCCGGCTCTGGGTGATCGTGCGCGGCCTGCGCTCCGACCGGGAAGCGGGGATCGATCCGCTCGCCGAAGCCGTCTGGAGCTTCGTTCGTGTCGCTATCAACGAATATCCCGGAACAGAGCTCAGGCTGGTCGACCTGGCACTCGATCTGCACGCCGACGATGCCGCGCGGCGGCTTGCCACACTGATGGCCGCGCCCGGCGACGAGACCGAGCTGTTGCTGGATGCGGCCGGCATCTTGGCCACGCGTATGGTCGCGACCCCGCCTGCCGCCGACCCCGTCGCCGCCGTGCGCCTGCAGCTCGGGTCGCAGGGGGCCATGGCCAGTTTCGATTGGGTGGAAGCCAGCCGCCGCGCGCCCGATGCCGGCGAGATCGAGATCGAGATCAGCGCATCCGGGCTTAATTTCCGCGATGTCATGCTGGCCAGCGGCCTGCTCGACGACGACGTGCTGGATGACGGGCTTGCCGGCGCGGTGTTCGGTTTCGAATGCTCCGGGCATGTGCTCCGTGTGGGCCGGGACGTCGCGCATCTGAAGCCGGGCGATGCGGTCATGGGGTTCGGACGCGAGAGCTTCGCCACCCACAGCACCGCCGACGCGCGCGTGTTCACGCGTGTGCCGGACGGGATCTCGACCGTTGCCGCCGCGAGCATTCCGGTTGCGTTCCTGACCGCCTGGTATTCCCTGGTGCATATGGCGCAGATCCAGCCGGGCGAGTGGGTGCTGATCCATGGCGCGGCGGGTGGCGTGGGCATCGCCGCGATGCAGATCGCCCGCCTGCGCGGCGCGCGCATCGCCGCCACCGTTAGCTCGCCGGAAAAGCGCGCGCTGGTCGCGGCGTTCGGTGCCGAGAAGATCTACAACTCGCGCAGCACAGCATTTCTCGACGAGATCCGCGCGGATATCGGCGGCGTCGACGTGGTGCTGAATTCCCTCGCCGGGGAAGCCATGCTGGCGAGCCTCAAATGCCTCAGGCCGTTCGGCCGTTTCATCGAGCTCGGCAAGCGCGACTACGTGCAGAACACCTCGCTCGGGCTGCGCCCGTTCCGGCGCAACCTGAGCTATTTTGGCGTCGATCTGGATCAGCTGCTGGCCGCCAATCTGCCGCTGGTCGAGCGGCTGCTGGCGGAACTCGCGACGCATTTCGACACGGGCGCATTGTCGCCGCTGCCGCATCGCAGTTTCGACTGGCACGAGGTCGATCGCGCCTTCCACCTGATGCAGTCGGCGGGGCATGTCGGAAAGCTGATCGTGCGTCCGGCCGCACGACCCGTTGCCACGCGCGTTGCCCATATGCCGTTCCAGCCGAAAAATGGCGTGCATCTGGTGGTCGGCGGTGCCGGCGGCTTCGGCTTCGAGGCGGCCGCCTGGCTTGCGGAACGCGGTGCCGGGACCATTGTCGTGGCGTCCAGGCGCGGTGTGATCGAGCCGCATCTGCAGACACGCCAGGCCGCGATCGGGGCCGATGGCACCACGCTGCTGGTCGAGACCCTGGACGTCACCGACGCGGACGCAGTCGCGGAATTGATCGACCGGCTGGCACGCACTCACGGACGGCTGGCGGGGGTCATTCATGCGGCGATGGTGCTGGATGACGGCATGATCGCGAGCCTGGATCCGGTCCGTACCCGCGCGGTGCTGGCGCCCAAGATCGACGGCGCCGACAATCTGGATCGTGCGACACGCGGGATGGCGCTCGATTATTTCGTCGCGTTCTCGTCGATCACCACCATGGTCGGCAATCCGGGCCAGGGCGCATATGTTGCGGCAAACGGCTATCTGCAGGGCCTGATGGCGCAACGGCGCGCGGCCGGGCTGCCCGGTCTTGCGGTCGGCTGGGGCGCCATCGCCGATGTCGGGATCCTGGCGCGCGATGCGGAGGTCGCGGGACGGCTGGCACGGCTTACCGGCATCGAGGCGATGCAGTCTCGCGCGGCTCTGGCTCATCTGGAAACCTTGCTGTCTCGTCCTCGCGAGTTTCCAGCGACAAACTATTGCGCGCTGTTCAGCCCGGGCGAGGCGCTGCAGAAGCTGAAGCTGCTGCAGACCCCTGCCTTCGCCCATATGTTCACTGTTGCCGACGGCCTCGCTCCGATCGAGGTCGACCTCGCCACCCGGATCGAAGGCAAGAGCGCGGGCGATGCCCGCGCCCTGGTCGCGGGACTCGTTGCCGCCGAGGTTGCGCGTATTTTCCGACTGCCCCCCGAAGAAATCGAAATGGCTCGGCCGCTCGACGAACTTGGACTGGATTCAATGATGAGCCTGGATTTACGGATGAGCATCGAGAAACGCTTTGGGATCGAGCTGCCGGTCGTCGCGATCACCG
This sequence comes from uncultured Acetobacteraceae bacterium, assembly GCA_964235615.1. Lineage (GTDB taxonomy): Bacteria > Pseudomonadota > Alphaproteobacteria > Acetobacterales > Acetobacteraceae > Lichenicoccus. Next base: position 7,954 of record CAXSEE010000094.1, read on the forward strand.
CCGGCATCAGCGTGAACGACCTTGCCGCCCGGCTGATCACCAGCCTTCGCGCCGGCGCGCAGCCGGAAGAGGATGCCGGGCTGCGCATGATGCAGCAGCATGGCCTCGACGATGCCAGCCTCGCCGCGGGAATGGTGGTAATCGACAGTGCCGCCAGGCAGCACGATATCGCGAAGGTCCTGCTATGAGCCCGGAGGGTTCAGGCGGTCGTCTGAGCGGGAGTGCCAAAGCCGCGCTGCTGGATACCATGCGGCGGGTGGCGCCCGCGAAAGATATCGGACCGGAACCGTTCGTCGCCGGAGGTGGCCGCGACATGTCGTTCGAGAGCATCCCGGCTTACCAGAACCTGCGCAGCCAGCGGGCGATGGCAGACGCCCTCGGCCTGCGCTTTCCGTTCTACCAGACGCATGACGTCCGGGCCGGAGCGCGCAGCGTCATCGACGGCAAGCGCGTCGTGAACTTCGCCTCGTACGATTATCTCGGTCTCAACGCCCATCCGGAGATCACCATTGCGGTCGCGGACGCCACTGCCGAATGGGGCACCAGCGTCTCGGCCAGTCGCATCACCGCCGGCGAGCGCGATTTCCACCGCGAGCTGGAACAGTCCCTCGCCGACATCTACGAGTCCGAGGCCGCGCTGGTCTTCGTCAGCGGCCACGCCACGGCGATCTCGACCATCGCGGCGCTGCTGGGACCCAAGGACCTGATCCTGCACGACGCGCTGATCCATAATTGCGTCGTGGTCGGCGCACAGCTCTGTGGCGCCACGCGGCGGTCGTTTCCCCATAACGACATGGCGGCACTTGCGGATATCCTTGCCGGCAGCCGCGAGCGGTTCGAACGCGTGCTTGTCGTTTCCGAAGGCCTTTACTCGATGGATGGCGACGGCCCTGATCTTGCGCGCCTCGTCGCCATCAAGGAGCAGTATGATTGCTGGCTGATGGTCGACGATGCCCATGCGCTGGGTATTCTCGGGCAGACCGGCCGCGGCATTTCCGAGATGGCCGGCGTGGATCCCGGGCGCATCGATATCTGGCTCGGCACGCTGTCGAAAACACTGGTCAGTTGCGGCGGCTACGTCGCCGGCAGCCGCGCCCTGATCGACTACCTCAAGCTGACCGCCCCCGGCATGGTCTACAGCGTCGGGTTGCCGGCTCCCGCCGCCATCGCCGCGCTGACCGCGATCCGGCTGATGCTGCGCGAGCCGGAACGCGTGGCGCGGCTGCAGGCCAACGGCCGGCGCTTCCTTGCAGCCGCCCGCGCGGCCGGGCTCGATGTCGGCACCAGCTGGGGCTACGCGGTCATCCCGATCATTCTCGGCGACTCGCTCCGCACGATCACCCTCGCCGACCGGCTGCTCGGCCGCGGCTACAACGCGTTCCCGATCATCCCGCCCGGCGTGCCCGAACGGTCGGCCCGGCTGCGGTTCTTTATCTCGTCGGAACACACCGATGCCGAGCTCGACGGTGCGGTTGCCGCGATCTGCGAGGAGCTGGCGATCATTGCGGGGACCGGCACCATGCCGCGCGCCACGGCCAGACCGACCGTACCTGAGATCGTTTACTGAGCGTGCCGGTGCCCGGCAACATCGTGATCACGGGTGCATCGAGCGGCATCGGCGCGGCACTCGCCAGGCTCTATGCCGGTCCTGGCGTCGCACTGGGCGTGGTCGGCCGGAACGCTGGCCGGCTTGGTATCGTTGGCGCGGACCTGCGTGCCGCCGGCGCCGAGGTGCACGAAGGCCTGTTCGACCTGCGCGATCGCCCGGCGGTGGCGGGCTATTTCGCCGACTTCGAGGCGCGCCATCCGATCGACCTGCTGGTCGTCAATGCCGGAGTTCTGGACGGCAGGCGGGCCGATGGTGCCCTGGAAACCGCGGATGCGGCGCGACAGGTCATCGACATCAACCTGCTCGGTGCGATCGATACGGTGCATGCGGTCCTGCCAGCCATGCTTGGGCGCGGAAGCGGGCACATCGTCCTGGTCAGCTCGCTCGCGGCACTGTCGCCGGTCACCGACGCACCTGCCTACAGCGCCAGCAAGGCCGGCCTGCTGGCCTACGGCAAGGCGCTGCGCGCGTCCCTGGCCGGGACCGGGGTGCATGTGTCGGTGGTCTGTCCGGGCTATGTCGCCAGCGCGATGACGGACAGCCATATCGGCAAGCAGCCAGGCAAGATCAGTTCCGAGGCGGCGGCGCGGCTGATCGCCGACGGGATCGTGCGCCGGAAACAGGTGATCGGGTTTCCGCGCCTGCTCTACATGCTGGCGATGATCACGCCCTTCGTTCCGGAAGCGATCAACCGGCTGGCGACGAAGGACATACGCTTCCACGTGGCGCCGCGCTGATCGTTGCTGTATGATATTGATGCATCGGGCGTCAGGAAGTTTGCTGCCCTTCGAGCGTAGCCGCATTGACCGTTGGACGTCGCCGGCTTGTTTGGGGGACCGTGTAGATGAGATAATCGAGGAAATCGGCCGTTGGACGCTTGCTAAAGCCTGTTCTGTGCGACACGGTCGCCAACAGGCAGAAGGTCATGCGACATCAGGGCCTTACAGGGTTGAACAAGATCAACCTTCACACAGATTAAGGATGACCCAACAGACTTTGGAAAAAGTCTCAACGGCTTTCCTGGGATTACGTGCAGCGCGATGTGACACGCGAGAACTTCCGACGATGCGCAGCAGCCCGACATCGGGGACAAGTTACCGGTAAGGCTATCGCGACGTGATGCTTGTAAACGGCTCCCGTGACGTCCACATCTTCGACACGGTCGGGGGGCCAACCCGCGAATACTGACCCCCATCCCAGGTTCAATCTACAGGTTCGGCAAGTAATTCAGGACGGTTGCCACCGCCTTGAATCCCCCCGACCACCGCACAAGAAGTGCGATCACCTGCCTGACTGCATGCCCTCGCGGCTTGCCCATGTGGACACGCCCCGAGGCGCAGACCCTGCTGGAGGAGCCCTACGGCCCCGAAGGGCGCATGGCTGCTACGGGAGCCGCACAGCCAGTGTGACAGTCTGACCGACATCCTCACAAGCGAGATGAGAGCCGCAGGTCGCTTGTTCTGCATGGTCGGAGGTACACGCCTGCATCGCGCGAGACGTTATTGCGTTTAGCCGAACGAGTGCCATCTGGAGGGGCTCGAAAAGGTGTGTGCGGCACGTACCGTGTGCTCATGGGCAGCCCGACCCGCTCAGGTGCCAGGCTGATACCCGGTTCGGCAAAATCGTGACGGAAGCTTTATCATACGATCCGCCTCTACTTGCGTTACAGGAACCTTCCGTGTCGCGAATGTCCGATCCCATGCCATTGCCAACTGACCCGAACACCCGTCCCTCCGCCTGGCGCGCGATGGTGGCGCCTTATCTCAAACCGAACGGCTGGAAGGCCACCCTGCAGCTCTGCTCCACCGGATTGCCGTTCCTGCTGGTGATGGCGGCAATCCTGACAGGAATCGCCGATGGGATCTGGTGGGTGATGCTGCTGGTGCCTTTGGCGGCGTTCCTCCTGGTGCGCCTGTTCATGTTTCAGCACGATTGCGGTCACGGGTCGTTCTTTCCGTCCAGGCTCGCCAACGACATGCTCGGCGCCGTCCTGGGCGTGCTGACGCTTACGCCATATCAGGCCTGGCGCGGCGACCATGCGCTGCATCATGCCGGCGCCGGCAACCTGGACCGTCGCGGCATCGGCGACGTGACGACGCTGACGATCGAGGAATATCGCGCGCTACCGGCTCGAGGCCGGCTCGGCTACCGCCTCTACCGACATCCGCTAGTGCTCTTCGGTATTGGTCCGGCCTGGCAGTTCCTGATCAACCAGCGCATCCCGGTCGGCCATCCGCGAAAGCGCTGGCGCAGCTGGTTGAGCGTGCTCGGCACCAATGCGGGCCTTGTCGTCCTGCTGACGGTGCTGGCCATGACGCTCGGTCCGCTGCCGGTGCTGACTGGCTGGCTGCCGGTAATCGTGCTCGCAGCGACGATCGGTATCTGGCTGTTCTACATCCAGCACCAGTTCGAGGACAGCTACTGGGCGCCGAAGTCGAACTGGGATTTCCAAGCGGCCGCTCTGCAGGGCTCGTCCTTCTACGACCTGCCGCGGGTGTTGCACTGGCTTACCGGCAACATAGGCTTCCATCACATCCATCATTTGTCGAGCCGGATCCCGAACTACCAGCTGCGTGCCTGTCACGAGGCCAACCCGTCGCTGCAGGACGTGCCCCACCTTTCACTCCTCGGCAGTCTGCGCTGTGCACGTCTGGCGCTGTGGGACAGCCAGAGCGGCAAGCTGGTCTCGTTCCGCAGCATGCGTCCGGTCCGGAACGGGGCGATAGGCGGGAATGGAAAAACCTGGTCAGCCAGCCTCCCCGGGAAGCATTACATTGATGTCCGTAGGCGCTCGTCCTCCACCGGAACAGCAGATAGCAGTGCTATTGGCACTC
>CAXSEE010000094.1:12496-15554 GCA_964235615.1 uncultured Acetobacteraceae bacterium
CCACCCCTATTCACAGTCGGGCTCTAAAACATCCCCAATCATGGCAGGGGCGGTGATCGGCCCTTGATCTGACTGACCGCCTGTAGCCAATGTTCGTCAGACGACCATACCGAGTTCGCCTCGATATCGCTCGAAACAGGCCGCACCACACGAAAGCCGCATCAGCGCCCCTTCCGCGATCGCAGGCGCACGCCGCAGATCCTCCTCCACCAGCGGCACGATAACTTCAGCTATCCAGGCCTGCGAATGACGGATATCCAGCACCGCATGCACGTCGAAGTAATGCCGCTGCTTCGCCGGCACGCCTAGTCGCTTCAGGCCGGCTGCCACCATCGCCGCACGTGAGGGTGCCGTCAGTTCGATCACACCCAGCGCGCCCACGGCCTGAAAAGCTGTGTGGCGGTGAATCGCTAACCCGGCCATCGTATTGGCCAGGCACAGCGACTGCCAAACGGTCGTTTCGATCGCTGGCGACAACCCCAGCGCGTCGGCCAGCACCTCCAGCATCGGGCCGTGCATGCCGCGCGCCTGGCCGCACCCCATCTCGTCCCAGTAATTGCGCGCCATCTCCAGCTTCGCTCGTTGCGGCATGCGCAATTGCGTCAGGGCGGTTAGGTCGTCGAAGCCGGCCTCACCCGCTATCTCTTGGGTCAGGAACCAGCGCATTGCGTCCATCGGAGCATGCTGCGCCAGCCACGGGAACAGCGCGTCACCCTGCCCAGGTCCTTCGGTTTCCAGCGCGCTGAACCAAGACGCGAAGGTGGCCGCAGAACGTGGTGCACCGGCCGCCCGTTCGGCTACGGCCAGACGGGCCTGTTCGAGAAATACCTGCTCGTCTTCCAGCACCGCAGGAGCCAATTGCCATGCATCCTCGGCAAGGCGGGGCATCATGCGTAGGCGATTGAGTATTGCCAGGCTGCGGTGCAGGCGATCGTGCTGCCCGTCCTGCGCGAGGCGAAAATCACCCTCGGGCATCGCGCCCCCCATTGGCTGAACCGGAGTTCGGTCGCGTCGCTACCAGCCAGAGAACCGCGATGCGATCGGCGGCGCTCATCGGCCCGCCAAGCTCCAATTCCTCACCAAATACATCCGGGTCGATCTCCTCGGCGCGCCACGCGAACCCCGCGCGGTCCAGCAGAGCGCCGGCCTGTTCGATGAACGCATTCGCCCCGCCAACGATCCCTACGCCCGTGTAGAGAAGCAGTGTTCCACCTGGCGATAGGCGCGGTATCGCCTCAGCCACGATCCGCAGCGACAAACCTTCACCCAGCGCCCCGCCGCCATGGCGATAGGCGCGACCGAGCGCGTCGAACATGTAGGGCGGGTTGGCAGCGATCAGATCGAACGTGCCGGATAGTCCGGTGAGCACGTCGCTATGAACGACTGCCACCGCGCCCACGCCGCCGATCCGCGCGTTGATCCGCGCCAGCCGCAAGGCCTCCAGATTGATGTCGGCCAGGATCACCTCGCACGTTGGATAATGCCGCGCGATCAGGATGCCGCCTGTGCCCGCGCCGCAGCCTATGTCTACAGCGCGAAGCGGCGGCCGAACAAGCGGCAGGCTGGCCGCCAGCGCGCGCCCGAACCGGTAGGTATCAGGGCCGAAGAAAACCGATGCAGGGTCGCTGGTTGGGTAGGCGGAATGCAGGAAGCCGAGGCCGGCCAGCGTGGATACGCGGTAGCGGCTGCGCCACATCGCCCCTAAGCGTTCCAGCGCGCCCCCATCCCGTGCCTGCCGGAACAGGCGTCCCGGCAGCAACTCCGCGCGAAAAGGACGGCTCCAGCCAAAAACGCCCGCCAAATCATGCGCTTCAGCATTTTGCGGCCGGGCATTAACCCGCCGGTACGTTTCTGGCGTTGGTGTCACGAAGCAATAGCCAGTGGCAATCAACGCACGTGCAAAACACTCCAGGCGGTCGTCCATTCCCAGCGGCACGAAAACTCGAGTCTCCTGTAGCAAAGCCGCAACGCCCCCTGCGCGCCCCCGGTTCCGGCGCGGCCGAGGCCTCGCTTCAGGTTGGCAAGATCGAGCGCCTGCCGAAATGGCTCCTGTGCATGCCCCTTGTCGCGCAATGGTTCTGGCTGGGCTTGCGATACCGCAGCCTGACCCTGCCATCGCTAGTCAACCCGGCAATCGACACGGGTGGCCTGGCCGGGGAGTCCAAAGGCGACTGTCTGTCCTTGATCGCATCCCAACACGCCACTTGGGTGGCGAGCACCCATCCAGTGCCGCCAGGCAAGCGTGCCGACGACGAACGCCGCGCGGCGGACCTGACATTCCCGCTAATCGCCAAGCCGGACATCGGATGGTGCGGCTACGGCGTACGGCGCATCGACACGCCCGACGACCTCCAGGCCTATGCCGCCGAATTCCCCGCTGACGCGACATATCTTTTGCAGGAATTCATCGCCGGCCCCCTGGAAGGCGGCCTATTCTACATCCGTCATCCGGACGACGGTCACGGTCGCCTGGTCGCCATCGCCGTTCGGCACCAGCCGCAGGTGACCGGCGACGGGGTCAGCAGCGTCGCCGACCTGGCGCAACGCGATCCACGTCTCGCCGGCAAGCCCGTCCCGCCGACACTGAGCGCCCGCATTCCGAAACCCGGCGAGACCGTGCTGCTGACCACTGTCGCATCCTTGCGTGTAGGCGGCCGTTACGAGGATGGCTCTCACTTGCATACCGCCGAGCTGGAAGCCCGTATCGACGCCATCGCGCGATCGATGGGCGGCTTTTACTTCGGCCGTTTCGATATCCGCTGCACCGGCGCCCCCGCGCTTCAGGCCGGAGACTTCCAGATCATCGAGGTGAACGGCGCCGGCTCAGAAGCGATACAGTTCTGGGATCCCAGCCTGAGCCTGTTCAAAGCCTATAGCGGCGTATTCCGCAAACAGGCCGAGCTGTTCGAGTTGGCTGCGGTCTTCCGCAAGAGAGGCCAAAGGCCGGTAGGCGTTGTCGCCCTGTCGAAAGCCTGGCTGGCCCAGCAACGCCTGATCCGCCAATACCCTGAGTCGAACTGATAATTGCGCTCAAGCGTTCTATAAACCAGAAGGGTAG
>CAXSEE010000095.1:0-9472 GCA_964235615.1 uncultured Acetobacteraceae bacterium
GCGGCTATGTCGGCGGCGCGCTGGCACCCACCGTCACCGGGATCATCGGCCAGGCCACCGGCTCCTTCCGGCCGGCCCTGCTGGCCGGAAGCGCCATCGCCGCCGTGGCCGCCCTCGCCTACGCGCTGGTGATCAAGGAACCGATTCCACCCGAAACAGCATCGGGTGGCCGATAGGACGGAAACCCATCGCAACATGAGCCCGTTGGGCAAGTCATTCGACGGAGAACAACCCATGCAGTCCAAAGCCTCACGCCTCGCCAAAGCCGCCGTCGCCGGCGGACTGCTGCTGGCGCTCGCCGGCTGCAATGGCGCGACGCCCCCGGAAGGACCCGGACAGAGCGCCGCCCTGCCCGCGATGCAGCCCGGCCCGGTCAGCCCCGGCGCCGCGGGCCTCGGGCCGGCCGGTTCAGACTCCGCCGTAGGCTCGGGCAACCTCGCCAACCCCGGCGTCGTCGGACCCTCCGTTGGAGGCGCCGGCGGGGTTCATTGATCGCACAAGCCGGGATCACGACAGGCTGGCCAGCACCTTCTCGCCGTAGCGCGCCAGCTTGGAAATGCCGACACCCTTGATCACGCCAAGCTGGTCGGCATCGCGTGGGTTGCGGGTGGCAATGTCGCGCAACACGGAGTCGTGGAAGATCACGTAGGGCGGCAACGACTGCGCCCGCGCCTCCAGCCTGCGCCATTCCCGCAGGGCCTCGAACCGGCGCTGCGCATCGCCGTCCAGCACCGCCGCTTCACCCGCGGCGCTCTCGCGTGGCCGCGGCACCGCGGCGGCGGTCGCCTCGACCGGGTCCTCGCGCAGCATGAGCTTCTCCTCGCCGCGCAGGATCGGCCGCGCCACCTCGTCATTGAAACACAAGGTCGCATACTCGCCGTCGCTGGTGCGCAACGCGCCACGCGAGACCAGCTGGCGGATGACGCTGCGCCAGAAGCCGTCCGGATGCTCTTTCCCTATTCCGTATAACGGCAGCCGGTCATGCTGGTGCCGTGTCACCATGTCGGTCTGCTTGCCGCGCAGCACCGAGACGATATGCAGCGCTCCGAAACGCTGGCCGGTGCGATAGATCGCCGACAGCACCTTCTGCGCCGCCACCGTGCCGTCGAAGGTCGCGACCGGGTTGCGGCAGTTGTCGCAATGCCCGCAATTGCGCGGCAACGCCTCGCCGAAACAGGTCAGCAGCGCGCGGGTGCGGCAGGCGGTGGTCTCGGTCAGCCCGATCATCGACTCCAGCCGCTGGCTCATGACCTGCTTCTGCGCCGCCGCCGCCGCCGACTGATCCAGCCAATGCCGCGCGCGGGCGATATCCTCCCCGCCATAGAGCAGCAGCGTGTCGGCGCGCTCGCCGTCGCGGCCGGCGCGTCCGATCTGCTGGTAATAGCTCTCCGGGCTGTCCGGCATGTCGAGATGCACGACGAGGCGCACGTCCGGCCGGTCGATGCCCATGCCGAAGGCGATCGTCGCCACCATCACCACCGGCTCGCCAGACCGGAAACGCGCCAGCGCCGCCCGCTTCTCCAGCGGCGAGATACCGGCATGGAACACGATCGCCGGCCAGTCGCGTTCGCGCAGGCTGCGGGCGATCCGCTCGGTCTTGTTGCGGCTGCCGCAATACACGATGGTCGCCCCGGTCCCCGAACGGTGCCGCTCCAGCATGTCGGTGAGCTGGCGCAGCTCGGCCGCCTTCGGGCGCGCGGCGATATGCAGGTTCTCGCGGTGAAAGCTCGCCGCGAGCACCTCGGCGTCGGGCATCGCCAGCGCCTGGAGTATATCGCTCCGCGTGCGCGGGTCCGCGGTTGCCGTCAGCGCGATCCGCGGCACTCCCGGCAACGCCTCCGGCAGACGCGCCAGCGCCCGATACTCGGGCCGGAAGTCATGTCCCCAACCCGAGACGCAATGCGCCTCGTCGATGGCGATGACGGAAATCTCATGACGAGACAGCCGCTCCAGCATGCCCGGGGACAGCAGCCGCTCGGGCGATACATACAGCAGGTCCAGCCGGCCGTTGTTGAGCTGGTTGCGTATGCGCTGGGCATCCTCCGGCTCGAGATCGGAATGCAGCGCCGCGGCATTGACGCCAAGCTGCCGCAACGCCGCCACCTGGTCGTCCATCAGGGCGATCAGCGGCGAGATCACCAGCCCCATGCCCGGGCGGCACAGCGCCGGCAACTGGTAGCACAGGCTCTTGCCGCCGCCGGTCGGCATCAGCACCAGCGCGTCGCCGCCCTGCATCACCCGCGAAATTGCCGCTCCCTGCAGGCCACGAAACGCCGGGAAGCCGAACACCCGCGACAGCACCTCCAACGGCACCGGGCTTTGCCCCTCAACTTGGAGCGGAACCCCATCAAAGCCCAAGCTCTGAAATCCATCACTCAAGGAATTGGGGTCTGGGGCCTCCGGCCCCAGTGGGTCCGAGGGCAAAGCCCTCGCCTTACAACGAAAAATCGATCTCGACGCGACGCGCGCCGACGTCCGCGTCCTGGTTCGACGGCTTGCGTGGGCTGACCTTGATGCGGTTGGCGGCGACGCCATCGGCGCGCAGGGCGTCGGCCACGATATCGGCGCGCCGGCTGGAGAGTGCCTCGTCCGCCGACAGGTTGCCGTGGGCGGCGGCGTGACCCGCGACCAGGACGTCCATCGACGGATTGTCGGCCGCGGCGGTTGCGGCCTGGGCCACGATGCCCCGCGCGGCCTGATCGAGCGCTGCGGAGTCCTTGTTGAAGAACACGACGTATTTGCGTCCCAGCGCATTGCCTCCGAGCAGGGAGCAGGCGGACAGCAGGCAGACGACAATCAGCAACGACAGGCGACGCATGAGACGATATCCCGGGATCAGACGACCGGTTTGTTAGAGCAAGAACGCCGCCGCGTCACGCAGCAGTGCTGATCCTGCCATCCGCCAGCCGCCAGATCCGGTCGAGCCGCTCCACGCCCATCAGGCGATGGACGATCAGGATGATGGTGCGTCCGACGGCGACGCTGTTCAGGGTCATGAGGAATTGCCGTTCGGTATCGGCATCGAGACCGGCGCAGGGCTCGTCCAGGATCAGGATGGGTGCGTTCGAGAGCAACACGCGGGCCAGGGCGAGGCGGCGGCCCTGTCCCCCCGAGACTTTGGCCCCCAGTTCGCCGAGCCAGCTATCCAGGCCGTCCGGCAGGCTACGCACCAGGTCCGCGATCTGCGCCTGCTCCAGCGCCGACCACAACGCCGCCTCGTCGGCATCGGGCCGGCCGAGCAGCAGGTTGTTGCGGATCGAGTCGTCGAACAGATGGCTGGTCTGGCCCAGCCACGCGACACGGCCGCGCAGGGCGGCCTCGTCGAGCACGGCCAGGTCGACGCCGCCGATCGCGACGTGGCCCGACTGCGGCCTGGCCACGCGCAGCAGCAGCGCGGCGAGAGTGGACTTTCCGGCGCCGGACGGGCCGAGCAGTGCGATGCGGGCGCCGTGCGGGATGTCCAGGGAGAGGTTCTCGAATATCGCGGCGCGGCCGGGCCAGCCGAAACATACGCTCTCGAAGCGCAAGGTCAGGTCGTGCGACGCGGCCAGGACCGGCTTCGTGACCTTCGGCCTCGCCGCGTCGGCCAGCCTCACGGCGTCATGCCGATCCCCGGCCTCCAGCACGCGGCTGGCGGAATGAGCCATGTGGCCGGCCAGGACGCCGGCACGGACCAGCCCGGAGGCAGCCTCGAACGCGGCCAGCAGCAGGAACAGGCACAGCACGGCCGGCATGGCGCCGATCCGCGCGAACACGAAGCCCATCGAGGCGGCCAGCACGCACAGCATCGCCGCCTGCCCGCAGAGGAAGGCACCCGCACCGGCAAGGGCGCCCTGGCGCACCAGGTAGGACTGCGCCGACAGCAGCCTGGCTTCCGCGCCGGCGACCAGCGCCATCGCCCGGTCCCCGGCATCGTAGGCGCGTATCTCGCGCAGGCCGCCGACCATGTCCAGGACTGCAACCCGCAGCCCGGAAGCCGCCTGGGAGAGGGTGGCCCCAGCCCGTGCCGTGCCGCGCGCGGCCAGCCAGGGCAGCAGCAGCGAAGTCGCCAGGAACAGCAGGCAGACCACGACGGCCAGCGCGATCTGGATGCGGCCGAGCAGCAGCGCCAGCACCGGCAAGGTCAGCAGGGCCCCGCAAAGCGGCAGCAGCAGGCGCAGATAGAGCCCGTCCAGCGCCTCGACATCGCCGACCAGGCGGGACAGCACGTCGCCGGTGCGGCGGAAGCCGAGGCCGCCGGCGGCGCTCCCGGCCAACCGGCGGAAGAACCAGACGCGCAGGTCGGCCAGCGCCCGGAACATCGCTCCATGCGTCAGCAGCCGTTCGGCGTAGCGCAGCAGCACGCGTCCGACGCCCAGCGCGCGAAGCAGGATGGCCGGGATCAGCAGCAGCCCGACCGCGGTGCCCGCCAGACGCAGCCCGGCCGCGCTCAGCAGCGCCAGCCCGCAGATCACCGCCAGCAGGGAGACGCATAGCCCAAGGATCAAGGGTCCGGCCTTGCCGCGCCATAGCGACAGCACCGACAGCAGTGGTGCCATCAGCAGACGCCCGTTCACGCGACGACGCCCGATGCTCGTGCGATCCCCCGGGGGCTCACCAGGCGGCCGCCGAGGATATCGAGATGCCGGCCGCCGAAGCTCCGCGCCGCAGAGGAGTGACTCGCCATCAGGACGGTACGATGCCGGGCCAGCCGGCGCAGGCTTTCGAGGATGGCGTGCTCGGTCTCCGGATCGAGATGGGCTGTCGGCTCATCGAGCAGCAGCAGGGGCGTGCTGCGGAGCATGGCGCGCGCGATGGCGACCCGCTGCGCCTGCCCTCCCGAAAGTCCGTAGCCGCCCTCGCCGATCCGGGTGTCGAGACCCTCGGGCAGCGTGTCCACGACCTGGTCCAGCGACGCCACGCGCAGAGCCTCATCGAGTGCCTCGGGACTGGCCTCGGGCTGGGCGAACAGGATGTTGTCGCGCAGGCTGCCCGCGAACAGCACCGGCTGCTGTCCGATCCAGGCGATCAGTTTCGAGAGTGCGGCCGGTGCGAAGGACTGCAGGTCGGCGCCATCGATCAGGATGCGGCCCCGATCCGGCCGGACGAAGCCCAGCAGCATCTCGATCACGGTCGATTTGCCGGAACCCGACGGGCCCACCAGCAACACGGTCTCGCCAGGGGCGATGCTGAAGCTGATCCCATCCAGGACCGGCCCACGCGCCTTGTCCCAGGCGAAATGCACGTCATCGAAGGAAAGCCCGATAGCCTGATGTTCGAAAGACCGGCTGCCGGCAGGGGGCTCGACTGCCGGAGCCGTCGACGGCGCCAGGACGACAGGCTGGGCCAGGACGACAGGCTGGGCCAGCAGCACCGGTTCCGGCAGTTCGGCGAGCGCCTCGGCACAGGCGACCGCCTGCATGCGATCCTGATAAGCCAACGCAAAACTGCGCAGGGGCGCGAAGAACTCCGGCACCAGCAGCAGGGCGAACAGGGAATGCGAGACCGGATGCGCCCCGCCTACACCCCTATGCATCAGGTTGGCGCCGTCATGCAGCACGATGGCCAGCAGCGCCACCGCCATGGCGCAGTCCAGACCGGCCGATGACAGGAACGCCACACGCAGCACCCGCATCGTGCGTATGCGCAACTCGTCGGCCGCCACCGCCAGGCGGACCGCCTCGTCCTCGGTGCGTCCGGCCAGCACGATAGTGGCAATGCCGCGCATGCGATCGACGAAGCGCGTCTGCAACCGGGACAGCGCCTGGAACTGACGGCGGGAGGCCTGCGCGGCACCGATCCCGAACAGCGCCTGCATCACCGGCACCGCGATGCCGCAGCAGAGCAGGACCAGGGCGGCGAAAGGTTGCGCCAGCCATGCGGCCACCAGCACCAGGACAGGGGCCACCAGCATCAGCGTGGCACCGGGAAGATAACGGGCAAAGAAGCCGTCCATGGCCTCGACGCGATCGACGACAAGGGCGGCAAGGGCGCCGCTATGGGTGAAGCGCAGCAGGCGCGGCCCATCCGACAGGATGCGTGCCAGGGTATCGTGCCGCAGCCGCGTCCGCGCCCGGCTGCCGGCGCGCGCTGCCTGCCATTCGACGGCCACCTGCAGACCAGCGCGAATCAGAGCCGCCGCGGCGAACCCCCCCAACGCAGGCAGCAGCGTGACATCGACGGACCCGCCCTCCAGGCGATCGAGCCCTGCCGCCAGGATCCGCGCCACGCACCACGCCTGGAACAGGGCAGCCAGACAGGCGCACAAGCTAAGCAGGACAACCGGAATAGCCTGGATGCGGCCCAGGCGCGATTGCGTCCGGACCCATCCTCTGATTGCCGCTCGATTACCGCTCATGTCTGCAGGATGTGTAGCCGAACCCGCTCAAGGGCAACAGGGCAGGCCGCCCAGCTCGCCAAAGCTTCATCTGTCCCAGGGGTTTATCTAACATCGGCGCCCGGACCCTCATCAACCTTCTCGTCTCCAGCCTTGTCGCGCCCAGCCTTGTCACCATCGCCGATCCCGTCATCGGGCTCCACCTCGTCCGAGGCTGCCTGCTTGGGATGCAGCGGGAAGGTCAGCGTGTATCGCGTGCCCTCCCCTTCCTGCACATCGAGCTGGCCTCCGAGCTGCCGCGCGAAGCCGCGTATGAGCTGGATGCCGAGGCCGTCGCGGATGCCCGTCTCGGTCTCGGCGCGGCCGGCCGGGATGCCGACCCCGTCGTCCTGGATCACCAGGCGTCCCATACCCTCGCCAAGATCGCTGAGCAGGACATGGACGTGGCCGCTGCGGCCACCGGGAAAGGCATACTTGACCGCGTTGCTGACCGCCTCGGTGACGACCAGCGACAACGGCACCGCCTGATCGGTATCCAGTTCGATCTCGGCCGCCTCGATATGGAGCTGGATCCGGCGTCCCTGCTTCTCGCCGATCGCCTGGAACAGCTGCGAGCAGAGCTCCTGCAGGAACGAGCGCATGTTGAGGGTCTGCAGCTCGCCTTCCGAATACAGATACCGGTGCAGCGTCGCCAGCGCCCGCACCCGGTCGCGCGCGGAGGCGAACTCGGCGCGCGCCTCGGGCTGGCGAATGCGGTTGGCCTGCAGGTTCAGCAGCGAGGCGATGATCTGCAGGTTGTTCTTGACCCGGTGGTGGATCTCCTTGATCAGCAGCTCCTGCCTGGCCTCCGCGCGCTTCAGCGTCGTCTCATGCGCGGCCAGGCTGCGCGCCGCCTGGGTGAAGGCATGCGACAGCTCGCGCAGCTCGATCGGCATCAAGCTGGTATCGCCGGCATCATAGTCGCCGGCATGGCGCCAATGGGTCACGGCGCCGGTCAGCCTTTGCAAGGGCGAGACGACCAGCATGTTGGCGCCGACCGAGACCCCGACTAGTCCCAGCCCGAGCAGCAGCACGATCGCGATCACCCGAATGATGAAGACGCTGAGCGCCCGCAACTCCTCCTGTGTCGGCTCGGTGATGGCGAGCACATCCACCTGGCCGACGAAAGGACCGACCGCCACGCTGTCCCTGATCGCCGTCTGGCTGCCAGAGAGGTTGGCCGCGTCCTTCCGCAGCGCCTCCAGCGGCTCCGGCAGGACCCAGCCGCAATCACGGCAGAGCGGTGCGACGGCACCTCCCGCCGTCACGAGCCATGCATGCATCGGCAGATTGTTGTTCAGCATGCCGATCTGCCCGTGGTCGCCGTAGAGGTCACTCCTGCGCCAGCCCAGGCGTATTCGCGCGACCGCGTAGCGGCTGGGTTGCGTGCGGCTGCGGGCAACCAGTTCGGCGATCATGACCGGGGTGCCGTTCGGATCATGCCGCAGCGTGACGTCATGAATCCCGGACGCCAGACTTGCCGCCACGTCCGGTCCGCCTGCAATATCCGCGGTCGACTGCCCGTTCGAGGCACAGAGGATTTTCCCCGCGCCATCCATGACGCTGAGCCGGTCGTAATTTGGCTCCTGGGTCAGCAAAACGACGTGCAGGGCCGCAGCGCAGGCGCCGGGGTTATCCAGCCCGTCGAGTGCCGCGATATCCTGGAGCTGCATGCTCGACCGTACCAGGTCCTGTTGCGCCTGGCTGCGAAACGCCGCGACCAACGACATAGCACGGGCGCTGCTACGCCCGGACGCGCTTTCGTAGTTATGCCACGATACCACACCGCTGAGGACTGCCAGCGGAATCGACGACAGCAGGATGATGGCAATCATCCGGACGCTTACGGTATCAAAAAACCTGCTGACGGGTCGGCCAAACCGTGTCGCCGATACGGAACGGGCCGGCAACCCGGAACTGGTCGACGACGACCTTTCTAGACGACTATCCGGCATCGCGGTGTTCCTAAGAACCGGCTCATTGAGACGGCCGGCCTTGCATCAACCGCACTACTGCCGCAACCGCGACGGCTACTTTTGCTTGTCGTCGTGAATAAGCTTAAGGAGTTCGTCCGGGATAGGTTCCTGCGCCACCTCGTCGAACATCTGATGCAATCCCCGCGAGAGCCACAAGTCAAACGCCGTGTCCGACTTGCGTCTTCCACTGCGCAACTGTGGCCGGGCGGGCGGATCTCGGCTTTCGTTGCCTTGCGTCATCTAGTCGCATCGTCCTGCAGTCATTCACAGTGTCGCCAACCAATCCTTAGCGGCGAAACTGCTCCCTGGTTGCATCGCGCGCGGCGCAACCAGAGAACTAACAGGGGACGCCAGGCTCCACGGCGCCTTGCATGGCCACCGCGACGGGCAGACGGGATGCCGCAGTGGCCAGTCTGGCCAGACGTGCCGCCTTCGCGGCAGCACGGCTTTCGCTGCGATCCGGCGTCTCGCCCATCAGCCATGCCTCGAGTTGGCGGCGCGCCCGGAAGACGCGGCTCTTGGCAGTGCCGACGGCGCAACCTGTCGCCTCGGCCAGCGCCTCGTAGCTCATGCCCTGGACCACGACCATGATCAACGCCTCGCGCTGGTCGGCCGGCAGACGGGTCATCGCCTTGCCGAGATCCTTCAGCGCCAGGCGATCCTCATGCGGCGCCTCCGTGGCGAAGGCAGCGGCGGGCACATCGTCGATGTCCGTCGTGTCGCGGCGCTTGCGCAGGTTGGAGATGAAGCGGTTGCGCAGGATGCGATGCATCCAGGCCGCGAAGTTGGTGCCGGGGATGAAGCTAGCCTGCGCGGACAGCGCGTTGCAGACGGCGTCCTGAACCAGATCCTCCGCCGCCGCACGATTGCGCGTCAGTGCCAGCGCCTGCACGCGAAGCTTGGGAAGAATGGTGATGACCTGGCCGTGAAAGCCGTTCGATGCAATTGCAGCTGCGGTGCTCGCCATGGGGCCATTCTCTCCGTTTTCGATGAAGCAATGAATGGTTCCCGAACTACGTTGCATCCCACCTCCTGAGACACATTCACGAAAACGTGAGCTTCATCGGAAACCGCGGCCGGCGGATTTGGTGTTCCGGGTACGGCACGCTAGGCTTGCCGCCACACGCCGGAAGTCGAACTC
>CAXSEE010000095.1:9572-15408 GCA_964235615.1 uncultured Acetobacteraceae bacterium
CCCACCTTAGACAACAGTTCTATAGGCAGCACGACGATGACGCAGGCGTATACCGACACGGCATCATCATCCCGCGTGGCTGCGCGCCAGCGTGCGGGCGAGCTGGCTTCTCGCGCGGGAGACGCGCGCCTTGACGGTGCCGACCGGGACGCCGCAGATCAACGCCGCCTGCTCGTAGCTCAGCTCCTGAGCGCCGACGAGCACCAGTGCCTCCCGCAGCAGCGGCGGCAGGGTGAACAGCATGCGCTGCAGGTCGGAGATTTCCGCACGGAGTGCTACGTCCGGAGCGGCGCTGTCCGGATCCGGCATTCGTTCGCTCAGCACGCGGATCTCGCGCCGCCTGCGTCTCGCCTGCTCGAAGAAGGCGTTGCGCTGGATGGTCAGCAGCCACGCCTTCAGGTTCGTGTCCGGTTGGAACTGCGCCCGGGCGGCAAGGGCACGCACCACCGTATCCTGGACCAGGTCATCCGCCGCCACCGTGTCGCGGGTCAGGAAGCGGGCAAACCCACGCAGGTCGGGCAGCAGATCGGAAATGCGCCGGTGCAGGTCGATGTCCCGTCCGTCCGAAAGCTCCCCGTCTTCCGAAAGCCGATCTGCCGCAGCCACATCAACCAATCCGACCCAGTTCCTTATCCGGAGCCGGTTCCCTATCCAGATCCGGTCCTTTATCCAGGGCCGGTCTGCTACCTAGAACCGATCCTTTGCCCAGAGAGAGACGCCTGATGGCCACAACGCGGCGCGACGACCTGATACGCGCTCTTCCCTACGCCAGACGTTATGCACGCGCCCTCACCGGAAGCCAACCGCGCGGCGATCTTCTCGTCGCCGAAAGCCTGCGCGAACTGATCTCGGCGCCGATCGATACCGTCACCGCGCGGCACGGGCTCTATGTTTGGGTCACCAGGCGCTTCAATATCGGCCTCGTCGATCCGGGTGCCGCGGACGGCGGGCTGACCGCGCAACAACGTCAATTGCTGCTGCTCACCTCGCTGGAAGAGGTCTCGATCGAGGACGCGGCGCCGATCGTGGGCCTGCCGTCCACAGAGGCCGGCCAGCAGCTGAACGAGGCCCGCGCGCGGCTGCGCGAGGCTGCCGCGACCGACGTCCTGATCATCGAGGACGAGCCGATCATCGCCATGGATCTCGAGGAACTGGTGCAGGGCTGCGGACACCGGGTCGTGGGCGTCGCCTCCACCGAGGCGGACGCGGTCAAGATCGCGCAGCGCACCCGGCCGGGCCTGATCCTCGCCGACATCAACCTGGGCCTCGGCGGCGACGGCACCTCCGCGGTGAGCCGGATCATGAAGCATCATTATGCTCCCGTGATCTTCGTCACCGCCTATCCGGAGCGGCTGCTGACCGGCGAGACGGTGGAGCCCGCCTTCGTCATCACCAAGCCGTTCGAGCCGCTCACCTTGGCGATCGCGACCTATCAGGCGGTAACCGGCGGGGTCAGCCTGAAGTAGCCGGCCTGCGGATAGCCCAGGTCCTGCTCCGGCTGAAGCGGGAACCACAGGCGGCGAGGTGACGTTCGACCAGCGCACCGATTTTGCGATTTTGCACCGAACTTGCATCCACCGGCCCACCGCAACTCGTGACCCGATGCCCGCATGGGCTCCTGGAAACCTTCCCCTCCAAGGTAGTGCGCTATGGACTCGATCGAACAGACCAGCTCGCCTCCGACCAGCGGCGTCCAACCGGCTGCCCCGCGCCATGCCCGTACCGGCCCCTTGCGGCTCGCCCTGATCGGCGCCGGCGACACAGGGTCGAGCAAGGTAGCGCCGGCGCTTGCCGATGCCGGGTTCGACCATGTCCTGGTTCCCGACCTGCTCCGTGCGGCCGGCCAGGCGGGCATACTTGGCTCGGAGCAGGAGGCCTCCAGCGCCATCGCGGCCCTGGTCGGCGAACTTGGCCGCGACGTGGTCCTGATCGATCTGCTGCTCGACTGCGTGTCGTCGGACGGCGACGTCGCGCGGGATCATCCCGACCTGTTCGCCGGTCCCGATCGTGCCCAGTCGCTCGATCCGAGGCAGGCCCCGACGCCGCACCTGGCCCGGCCCATGTTCCATCGCGCGGGCGATGCGCCTCGCCTGGGAGAGTGGTGGGGCCGGCTGATCGCCAGCTGGACCCGTTCGGGCCTCGCCGGCGTCAGGCTGCGCGGGCTGGCCGACCTGCCGCGCGGTAGCGTGCCGGACCTCCTGCGTGCCCTCCGCCGCCAGGCGCCCGAGGCAGTCGTCATTGCCGACACCGGAGCCGTGGCCTGGGACGACATCGCCAACCTGGCCGGTATCGGGCTCGACGCGGTGACTTCGTCTCTGGCGTGGTGGAACTGGCGCGACGGCTGGTTCGAGGACGAGCTGGCGATGCTGCGTCGTGTGGCGCCAGTGGTGGCAAACCTCGATCCCAGTCTCTCCGGCACGCAGATCGGCAGCGAAGCCGGGCTGGGCCGGGCCCTCGCCTTCTGCGCGGGACAGGATCTCGGCTGGATCGCGGCGCCGGGCCCGGCAGCACGGGCTGCAGCAAAGCTCGCTGTCAGCCTCGGAGCCTATGCCCAGGCACGCAGCCTGAGTGCCGCGGACGCGCCGTTGCAGGTCCTGCTCCGGCACGACGCCTCCGATCCGCGCTGGAGCCGCAAGGCCGCCATCCTGCTGTTCAACGCCCGGCTCGACCGGCCGGCCGCCATCGATCCCGGCAACTTCCTGACCGCTGCCGGCGGCAGCTTCAAGGCCTTCACCATTGTGGACGGCCCTATCCCGGACAGTGCCGCGACCGCTTCCGAGGCCAGCAGGCTGGTGCCGGGCGTTCCCCTGTCGCTCAAGCCCGGCGAGTGGAAACTGTTCGAGGCGGAAGCGCTGCCGGCTCCGAGGATAACCCCGATCGACCGGCAATCAGCGATCGAGGCCGCGCGCTGGCCAAGGCTGGCGCTCGAGCGCGTGACGCCGGCTGTCGATGGCGGGCTGTTCCCGGTCAAGCGGACCGCGGGCGAGACGATCGAGGTCGAGGCCATCGTGATCGGCGACGGCCATGACATCCTGTCCGCGGCGGTGCAATGGCAGGTGCCGGGCGAGACGGTATGGCACGAGACGCGCATGCGCCTGGCCGGCAACGATCGCTGGACCGCCAGCTTCCCCCTGCTCGTGCGCGGGCTGCATCAGTATCGCGTCCAGGCCTGGCGCGATCACTATGCGACCTACCGGCATGAGCTGGGTGCCAAGTCCACCGCCGGCGTGCCGATCGAGCTGGAGCTGGTCGAGGGGCTGGACATGCTGCGCGCGGCGGTGTCGAGAGCGTCGGGCGCCTCGGCGATCGCCACGACCCTGGCGGCCATCGAGAAGCTCGACGAGCCGGCGCAATGCCAGGCCCTGCTGGCGCCGGCCCTGGCCACCCTGATGGACGATGCCGACGAACGGCCGCACAGCGTGGTCTCGTCCCTGATGCCGGTCGATGCCGAGCGCACCGCGGCCGGCTTCGCGAGCTGGTACGAGGTGTTCCCGCGCTCGATGAGCGACGACCCTCGCCGTCACGGCAACTTCGCCGACGTCGAGCGCCATCTGCCGCGCATACGCGCGATGGGCTTCGACGTGCTGTATTTCCCGCCGGTGCATCCGATCGGGCGGATCAACCGCAAGGGTCCGAACAACACCCTGACCCCGGGTCCGGAAGATACCGGCAGCCCCTACGCGGTCGGCTCCGCGGAAGGCGGCCACGACGCCCTACATCCGGAACTGGGCACCCTGGAAGACTTCCTGCACATGCGCCAGGCGGCCGAGGCGCATGGGCTGGAGATCGCGCTGGATTTCGCGATCCAGTGCGCGCCCGACCATCCCTGGCTGAAGGAACATAAGGACTGGTTCGCCTGGCGTCCGGACGGCACCGTCCGCTACGCCGAGAACCCGCCAAAGAAATACCAGGACATCGTCAACGTCGATTTCTATGCCTCCGGCTCGGTGCCGGACCTGTGGCTGGCGCTGGCCAACGTGGTGATGTTCTGGGCCGAGCAGGGCATACGCCTGTTCCGCGTCGACAACCCGCATACCAAGCCGATGCCGTTCTGGCAGTGGATGATCGCCGAGGTGCGCGCGCGCTATCCCGACGCGGTGTTCCTGGCCGAGGCCTTCACCCGGCCGAACGTGATGAATCGGCTGGCCAAGGTCGGCTTCGGCCAGTCGTACACCTACTTCACCTGGCGCAACACCAAGACCGAGCTGACCGAATATCTCACCCAGCTGTCGACCGAAGCAGCCCGCGACTTCTTCCGGCCGCATTTCTTCGTCAACACGCCGGACATCAACCCGGTATTCCTGCAGACCTCCGGCCGTCCCGGCTTCCTGATACGCGCGGCACTGGCGGCCACACTGTCCGGGCTGTGGGGCGTCTATAACGGCTTCGAGCTGTGCGAGGGCGCAGCACTTCCAGGGCGCGAGGAATATCTCGACAGCGAGAAATACCAGATCCGCACCTGGGACTGGCAGCGTCCCGGCAACATCGTGGCCGAGATCACCCGGCTGAACGCGATCCGCGCGGAAAACCCCGCCTTGCACAGCCACCTCAACGTCGCCTTCCTGCCCGCCGGCAACGACGCTGTGCTGTTCTACGAAAAGGCGACGCCCGATCGCAGCAGCTGCCTGCTCTGCATGGTCAGCCTGGACCCTCACCATGCGCAGACCAGCTCGATCGAGCTGCCGCTTTGGAAGTGGGGCCTGCCGGACCAGGCCAGCTTGCAGCTGCAGGACCTGATCGGCGGCGATCATTTCGAGCTTGCCGGCAAATACCACAACGTGACACTGACCCCGCAGCAGCCCTACCTGATCTGGCGCGCCACCGCCGCCGCTTGAAATCCTTCCGAAGAGTACCCTGAAAGGACGTTGTCCGACACCATGAGCACCGACACCATCGAGAAAGAACAGGCCTTGGTCCCAGGTGCGAGCCCCCAAGGTGCGGGTCAGGGCTCGATCCATGCCGTTGGCTTGCCGCCGATCGAGGATCCGCTCTGGTTCAAGGACGCGATCATCTACCAGATCCACATCAAGTCGTTCTTTGACGGCAACAACGACGGCGTGGGCGATTTCGCGGGGCTGCTGCAGAAGCTCGACTACATCGCCGACCTGGGCGTCACGGCGGTCTGGCTGCTGCCCTTCTACCCCTCGCCGCGCCGTGACGACGGCTACGACATCGGCGACTACCGCGGCGTCCACGCCGAATACGGCACGCTGGCCGATGTGCGCCAGTTCGTGAGCGCCGCGCACGAACGTGGGCTGCGCGTCATCACCGAACTGGTCATCAACCATACCTCGGACCAGCATAGCTGGTTCAAGCGCGCGCGCCTTGCTCCCGCCGGCTCGCCGGAGCGCGACTTCTACGTCTGGTCCGACACCGACGAGAAATACGACGGCACCCGCATCATCTTCATCGACACCGAGAAATCCAACTGGACCTGGGACGACGAGGCGAAGGCCTATTACTGGCATCGTTTCTATAGCCACCAGCCAGACCTCAACTTCGACAACCCGAAGGTGATGGACGAAGTGCTTTCGGTGATGCGCTTCTGGCTCGACCTCGGCATCGACGGGCTGCGGCTCGACGCGGTGCCCTACCTGGTCGAGCGCGAAGGCACCAACAACGAGAACCTCCCCGAGACCCACGCGATCATCAAGCGCATCCGCGCCGAGATCGACAGCTACGCGCCGGGGCGGATGCTGCTGGCCGAAGCCAACCAGTGGCCCGAGGATGCGCAGGTCTATTTCGGCGACGGCGACGAATGCCACATGTCGTTCCACTTCCCGCTGATGCCGCGCATGTACATGGCCATCGCGCGCGAGGACCGCTTCCCGATCAC
>CAXSEE010000096.1:0-15323 GCA_964235615.1 uncultured Acetobacteraceae bacterium
GATCTCGACAAGATCCTGCCGGCAGCACGCGGCGTCTCGCTCTATGGCAGCTACGGCGAGTCGGCCCTGTTCGCGCCGGCCACCGACTTCACCCCCAATCTCGCCGGCCCGATCCCGAGCGCCTCGATCGTGCACATGTATGAGGGCGGCGTGAAATACAACACGTCCAATCTCGTGCTCTCGACCGACTACTTCTACCAGAAGGTCGATCGTGACTTCGGCTATTTCAACTTCCAGAGTGGTCCGCAGGCCGGCGAGACGCTCTACACCGGTGACGGCGCGCGCGAGTTCAAGGGCATCGAGGCGGCCGCCATCTGGCAGGTCAATCATAACTGGCAGCTATTTGGTAACGTCTCGCACACGCTCGCCAAATATCTGAAAACGGGTTTCGGTTACGCGACCGTGCAGGAAGACCAGTTCGGCATCGTCCAGCGCGGCACGCCGGTCTCCGGTGTTCCAGACTGGCTCTCAACCTTCGGCGTTGCCTACGACCATCGCAATCTCGCCCTGCGCAACGACGATCTGACTGTCCGCTTCGAAGGTCAGTATACCGGCCACCAGTTTACCACCTACGACCTGACCGGGTCCGAGAACCTGGGCCCGATACCAGGTCTTCTAAACACAGCCGGTACTGCGCTGGCGAAACCCGGCAGTTATTCATATTACAATGGTGTCGTTGGAGCCACGACCACCAACACGAACGGCGGCGGCATCAGCCCGTTCGTGATCTTCAATCTCGACCTGAACTACAAGATGCCGGTGCATCGCGCCGGCCCGTTGCAGTTTCTTGACTTCGACCTTAACGTCCTCAACCTCTTCAACCAGCAATACTTCCAGTATTTCTACTCACAGGTGTCGCCCGCGGCCTGCGGTAAGTTCACCAGCGGACCATTCAAAGGGCAGCAGATCAGCCCCTACGGCTGCACGCCGGCATTCCAGGATGGACTGCCCGGCGAGCCGTTCGCCATCACCTTCACGGCGACGGCGCACTTCTGATAAAGGCCCCAGCCGCCCAAGACTAGCCCGGCTTGGCCGCCATGCTCCCCAGCATGGCGACGAGCCGTTCCACGACCCCCGCCCAGTCACCTGGGCGGGACTGTCGGATGATACGCACCGACGGATACCATGTGCTGTCGGTGCGGCCGTGCAGCCAGCGCCAGCAATTGTCGTAGCGGTCGAGCAGGATCGTCGGCCGCCCCAGCCCGCCGGCGAGATGAACGATGGAGGTGTCGACCGTCACCACCAGGTCCAGCTTCATCACCAGGCTGGCGGTGTCGTCCATGTCCCGCACCTGGCCCATCGGGTTGTACAGCCGCAGTCCCGGCGGGGCGTGGGCAAGCTGGTCGGCATAGGGGCCTTTCTGCAGGCTGACGAAGGTCATGTCGCGCAGGGTCGCCAGCGGGGCAAGGGCGGCGAGGCCGATGCTGCGCCGCCGGTCGATCCCGTGCGCCGCCGGGTCGTTCTGTCGCGGCGCCCCTCCCCATGCCAGCCCGACGCGCGGCCCCCGCCGCGCCGGCAGCAGGTCCGCCATCGCCGCCACCCGCTCGGGATCGGCGTGCAGATAGGGGACCGGCCGCCCGGTCGCCTCGGGGGTGCCGGCGAAGGCGCGCGGCAGGCTGATGAAGGGGCAGTGCCAGGTGAAGTCGAGCTGCGGAATATCGCCGCTGAGCACGGTGATGCGCGGATCTACCGCCTGCGCCACCCGCTTGAGCGCCTCCGGCACCCAGACCAGAACACGCGCGCCGCGGTCGGCCAGCAGCGGCACGTAACGCAGATACATCAGCGTGTCGCCATAGCCCTCCTCCTGCGTCACCAGCACGGTGCTGCCGGCAAGGTCGATCCCCGCCGACAGGTTGGGCAGCAGCAGGCGGCGCGGCAGCTCGGTATGGCCGGGCAGGGCCAGGCGCCACTCATGCTCGGTCCAGCCCTGGGTCATGCGGCCGGCCTTGAGCAGGCAGATCGAGTGGTTCAGCCGGATCTGCGGCTCGTTCGGCTTGATGCGGATGGCGCGGTGGTAATAGGACAGCGCGTCCTCGAACTCGCCCTCGTTGGCGAGCGCGCAGCCTAGGTTGGCCCAAGCGGCATGGTTGGCCGGGTTGATCGCCACCACGTCGCGGAAGATCGCCAGCGCCTCGTCCACATCCCCCAGCGTCGCGAGCACGATGCCGAGCTGGTTCATCATCGCCAGATCGCCGGGACGCGCGCGCAGGCCCCGCCGCAGCATCGCCACCGCCTCGTCCGGGCGCCAGCTCCGCGCCAGGTAATCGCCATAGGCCAGCAGCAGGCGCGGGTCGTTCGGGGTCAGCCGCAACGCCGCCTGGTAGGTCGGCTCGGCGTCGGCGGCGCGCTGCTGCTTGCCAAGCAGGGTGGCCAGGTCCTGGCAGGGATGGATCGCCAGCGGGTTCTCGCGGGCTATCTCGCACAGCAGCCGCGCCGACGCCTCCGCCTCGCCCATCCCGCCGAGCCCGAGGCCATACAGCAGGCGGGCCTCGGTGTCGGCACCGGTCAAGAAGGGAAGGGCGAGGGCGCAGGCCTCTTCGTGACGACCGGTGTTCAGGGCATCGAGGGCGGCGCGCAGGCTATCCTGGCGGTCCTGCTGCCGGCTCTGGATGGGCGAATAGGCACCCTCAAGCGTCATCGGCGGCGCGGCTATCCAGCACTCCGAGGATCTGGCGCACCGTGGCGGACAAGGCCGAAGGCGAGTACGGCTTGTTGACGTAGGTGTCGAGCGGGTTCGGCGACGCCGCCTCCTGCGACCGTCCGCTCATGAAGATCACCGGCAGGTCGGGGCGCGTCAGCCGGACCTTCTCGGCCAGGGCATTGCCGTTGAAACGCCCCGGGAGCTGGATGTCGGTGAGCATCATCGCGATGCTGTCCTGCTGCTCCAGCAGAGCCAGCGCCGTCTCGCCGTCCTCGGCCTCCACGACCTCGAAGCCGTCGTCCGCGAGGGTCTCTGACAAGGTCAGGCGGATCAGGAACTCGTCCTCGACGAGCAGCAAGCGGGGAGCCTTCATGCCATCGTGCCTCTAATAATGAGCCGGATCCCGGCATGTAATGAGCGTGGTTGCATCGGGATGCCGTTCGCGGTCAAGGTGGCATCGCGCCATGGCTGCAAGGCGCACGGGATCGTGCTGGAAGCGCGTGCTTCCTGGGGACGATCGTGCTGGAAGCGCGTGCTTCCTGGGGACGATCGTGCTGGAAGCGCGTGCTCCCTGGGGACAATCGTGCTGGAAGCGCGTGCTTCCTGGGAAATCGTGCTAGAGGTCTCGCCATGATCGACCCGTTCGCCTGGCTCGCCGGCTGGATCCACGAGACCGTCCTAATCCCCGCCCTCTGGCGCCTCGGCTGGATGCAATGGGAAGACGTCTCCTTCATGTGGGTGCTGTTCGCGGTCTACGGCGTGCTGCAGGTTATCATCAATTGCGCCATCTGCATGCCGATGGAATGGCTGCGGCCCCTTCAGAAATTTCCCCGCGCGCCGGGTGCTGCCAGCGCGGTGACGATGGACGTCGTCTACACGCTGCTGGCGCGCATCGGCATCTTCCCGCTGGTCAGCTTCTTCGGCTTCTACGAGATCCAGACCTGGCTCAACGGCGCGCTCGCCGACCGTGGCTACGTGCCTCCGACCTTGGAGACTTTGGTGCCGGGGCTGCTCGCCATGCCGGTCGTGACCTTCTTCCTCTACGCGGTGATCCTGGATTTCTTCGACTATTGGCGGCATCGCTTCTCGCACCGGATCGGCTGGTGGTATGGCCTGCACTCGGTGCATCACGCGCAACGGCAGATGACCTTCTGGTCCGACGACCGCAACCACGTGCTGGACGATGTCATCACCTATGTCTGGTTCATTGCCGCCGGGCTGTTGATAGGGGTGCCGCCGCTGCAGTTCCCCATCCTGGTGCTGTGCCTGCGCCTGGTCGAGAGCCTATCGCACGCCAACACCCGTATCAGCTACGGCTGGCTCGGCGAGCGGCTGCTGGTCTCGCCGCAGTTCCACCGTGCCCATCACGGCCTGCTCGCAGCCGGGCGGAACTCGTGCAACTTCGGCGGCGTGTTCCCCTGGTGGGACATGCTGCTCGGCACCGCCGACTTCCGACGCGACGTGGTCGAGACCGGGGACGTCCATGCCGACGAGGCAGCGGCGACCGGCGGATGGCTGGCGCAGCAGCAGGCCGGCCTCGCGCGGGCCTGGCAGCTTGGGCGGTCTAGTCGAAGAGTTCGGAGTGCGTATTCGCACGGACAAAGATGATGGCGGTCACACCCATGCCGCTGACCCGGTAGATCAGCAGCAAGTCGCCGGCGACATGGCACTCCCGGTGATCGCGCCATTCGCCGGTCAACTCATGGTCCTTCCACTCGGGAGGCAACGGGCCGCTGTTCGAGATCAGCAGCAGCATGACCCCCTTGATCTGCCTGAGATCATGACGCCCCGAGTGCTTCAGCCGCTCCCAGTCCTTGATGAATTCGCTCGTATAGTCTGACTGGAGCGGAAGGCTGGCGCGCTTAGCTGCGGCTCTGGTCGAGGCCATCGAACAGGTCATCGGCGTTGGCGAAGCGGGCTCGGGCCATGGCTCGGGCCTCCTCTATCGCCGCCCTGGTCGCCGCATTGGGAATTTTCAGGGCAAACGGGATCGCGCCCTCGACGGCGATGCGCTTCAGATAGACGCGCACCGCTTCGGACAGGGTGAGGCCCATCTCTGCAAGCGCGGCACTCGCCGCATCCTTGTCTCGTTCATCCACGCGCACATGGATCATCGTCGTCTCGGACACAGAAACCCCCGCTTCCCGGAGTCATGTATCTCATATGAGATATCAGTCCAAGCTCTTTGGAAGCAACCGGACCCACCCATGGCGCGTCGAGGCTGCATCCCGAGAGCGCATTCATGTCTCCCCATCCCGAAACCTGGCTGAAGGTGCTGCCCGACGGACTCTATTGCGAGCCGGGCGGCTTCTACATCGATCCGCCCGGGCCGACCCGCCGCGCCATCATCACCCACGCCCATGCCGATCACGCCCGGCCGGGACATGGCTCGGTGCTGGCCAGTCCCGAGACCATGGCGCTGATGGACGTGCGCATGGGGGAGGGACGATCCGGGGCCGCGCGCCAGGTCCTGCCCTACGGCGAGCCGATCACCCTGGACGGGGTCCGGGTCTGGCTGCAGCCGGCGGGGCACGTGCTCGGCAGCGCGCAGGTGGCGATGGAGTGGCAGGGCAGCCGCGCCGTGGTCTCCGGCGACTATAAGCGCGTGGCGGACCCGACCTGCCTGCCGTTCGAGCCGATCCCGTGCGACGTGTTCGTGACCGAGGCGACGTTCGGGCTGCCGGTGTTTCGCCATCCGCCGCCCGGGGGCGAGGTGGCGCGGCTGCTGGAGAGTGTGGCTTTGTTCCCGCAGCGCACGCACGTGATCGGCTGCTACGCGCTCGGCAAGTGCCAGCGGCTGATCGCGTTGCTGCGGCTGGGCGGCTGGGACCGGCCGATCTATCTGCACGGGGCGCTGATCCCGCTCTGCGACGCCTACCAGCGCATGGGCATCCCGCTCGGCGATCTGCGTCCGGCGACCGTGGCGGCCAAGGCCGAGCTGGTCGGCGCCATCGTGCTGGCGCCGCCCTCGGCCATTGCCGATCGCTGGGCGCGGCGCCTGGCCGACCCGGTGGTGTGCCTCGCCTCCGGCTGGATGCGCGTGCGGCAGCGGGCCAAGGCCAAGGGCATCGAGCTGCCGCTGGTGATCTCCGACCATGCCGACTGGGACGAGCTGGGCGCCACCTTGCAGGAGGTCGACGCGCCGGAGGTCTGGGTCACGCATGGCCGCGAGGAGGCGCTGATCCACGAGGCCGGCAAGCAGGGACGGCGCGGGCGGGCCTTGCGCCTGATCGGCTATGGCGACGAGGATGACGGCGTGCCGGATCAGCCGGGCGGCGAGGCGGCATGATCGCCTTCGCCGAGCTGCTCGAACGCCTGACCCTCACACCGGGCCGCCTGGCCAAGATCGCCCTCCTGAAGCGCTTCTTCGAGACCGAGCCCGATCCCGATCGCGGCGTAGGGCTTGCCGCCCTGACCGGCGAGCTCTCGTTCGATGCCGCCAAGCCGGCCCTGATACGGCAGCTCGGGGAGAGCCGCACCGATCCGCTGCTGTTCGCCTGGTCGTACGACTACGTGGGCGACCTCGCCGAGACGGTGGCGCTGATGTGGCCGCAGCGGCGGGTGAACGCGCCGCCGCCTCTGCTCATGGAGGTAGTGGAGGCGCTCGCGACCGCGCCCAAATCCGAGTTGCCGGCCCTGGTCGCGGGCTGGCTCGATGCGTCTCCCAGCGCGGTCCGGCTGGCGATCCTGAAGCTCATCACCGGGGCCCTGCGTGTCGGCGCCTCGGTGCGCCTGGCCAAGATCGCGCTGGCCGAGCTCAGCGGCGGCCGGATCGCGGCGGACGACATCGAGGAGGTGTGGCACGGCCTCGCGCCTCCCTACACCGAGCTGTTCGCCTGGATCGAGGGGCATGGTCCGCGGCCGGATCCGCTGGACGCGCCGGTGTTCCGGCCGCCGATGCTGGCGCATCCCCTGGAGCTCGCCGATCTCGCCGCACTGGATTATCCCCGGTTCGCCGCCGAGTGGAAATGGGACGGCATACGCGTGCAGCTGGTGGCAACGCCGGGCGGCAGGCGGCTCTATTCCCGTGGGGCGGACGATATCTCCGCCGCCTTCCCCGAGATCGTCGCGGCGATGGAGTTCGAGGCGGTGCTGGACGGCGAGCTGCTGGTGCTGCGCGACGGTGTCGTGGCACCCTTCGCCGACCTGCAGCAGAGGCTCAACCGCAAGGCTCCGGGTGCGCGGACGATGCAGCAATATCCGGTCGGCATCCGGCTGTACGACCTCCTGTTCGAGGCCGGCGCCGACCATCGGCCGCTGCCGTTCGAGCAGCGCCGGCAACGGCTGGAGGAGTGGCATGCCCGCGTCCGTCCGGCACGCATGGACCTCTCGGAGATCATCGAGGCGCCGGATATCGCCGCCCTGTCGCTGCTCCGCGACGGCGCCCGCGCCGCCTCGATCGAGGGGCTGATGCTCAAGCGCCGCGACAGCCCCTATCTGCCCGGCCGGCCGAAAGGTCTCTGGTGGAAATGGAAGCGCGACCCGCTCAGCATCGACGCCGTGCTGATGTATGCCCAGCGCGGCCACGGCAAGCGCTCGTCCTTCTACTCGGACTACACCTTCGGCCTGTGGCGGGAGGCGGCGGACGGCAATGACGAGCTGGTCCCGGTGGGAAAAGCCTATTCCGGCTTCACGGACGCCGAGCTCGGCATGCTCGACCGCTGGATACGCAACCACACCACGGCCCGCTTCGGCCCGGTGCGTGAGGTCGCGCACGGACACGACAAGGGCATCGTGCTGGAGATCGCGTTCGATGCCGCGCAACGCTCGAACCGGCACAAGTCGGGGGTGGCGCTGCGCTTCCCGCGCGTGGCTCGGTTGCGTACCGACAAGCCGCCGGCGGAGGCTGACCGGCTGGACATGCTGATGCGTCTGATCGATCCTGGCGCACCAGTCGATGAGACCGCCTGACGGACGGGCATTGACCCGTGAAAGATGAGTTCGGCATGTCCCAGTCCCTGATGCAGATGCACCCGCTCCCGGCGAAGGAGGCCCCACCTCCGCTGGCCTGGCGCACGGTGCGGGATCACACCGAGTCCCTGGCCTCGGGCCTGTCCCCGGAAGACCAATGCGTCCAGTCGATGCCCGACGCCAGCCCGGCCAAGTGGCACCGCGCGCATACCAACTGGTTCTTCGAGCAGTTCGTGCTCGGGCCGCATCTGCCGGACTACCGGCCGTTCGACGAGGCGTTCTCGTTCCTGTTCAACTCCTACTACGAGGCGATCGGGCCGCGTCATCCGCGGCCGATGCGCGGCCTGCTGACGCGGCCGGATAACGCCCATGTGGCGGCCTATCGCGCCCATGTCGACCGCGCTCTGGAGGCTCTGCTCGCGCGTCCGGCGAGCGGCGCTCTGTCCGAACTGGTGACGCTCGGGCTGCATCACGAGCAGCAGCATCAGGAGCTGCTGATCACCGATGCGCTGCATGCGCTGGCGCAGAATCCACTGTCCTGGCGCGGTGCGGGAAATGCGGTCCTGCCGGGATGGACACCGCCCGCGGGCGCGCCGGGTCCGACCCGCTTCATCGAGCGTGCCCGCTTCATCGAATATACTGGCGGCTTGGCGATGATCGGCCACTCCGGCGCCGGCTTCGGCTTCGACAACGAGTTCCCCCGGCACCAGCAGCTCCTGCAGCCGCACGCGCTGGCCAACCGGCTGGTGCGCAACTCGGAATGGCTCGATTTCATCGCCGATGGTGGCTACCGGCGCTCCGACCTCTGGATGTCCGACGGCTGGGCCGAACGGTCCGAGGAAGGCTGGGAAGCCCCGCTGCACTGGCGTCCGGATGGCCAGGACGGCTGGCTGCAGGTCACCCCCGGCGGCTGCGCGCCGCTCGCGGCCGACGCGCCGGTGACGCATGTGAGCTGGTACGAGGCCGACGCCTTCGCGCGCTGGACCGGCGCGCGCCTGCCGACCGAGGCGGAGCTGGAAGCGGCACAGGCCGAGCTGCCGGAGTTCTTCGGCCATGCCTGGCAATGGACCAACAGCGCCTACCTGCCGTATCCGCGCTTCAAGCCGGTGCCCGGCGCGATCGGCGAATATAACGGCAAGTTCATGATCAACCAGATGGTCCTGCGCGGCAGTTCCTACGCGACGTCGCCTGGCCATGCCCGTGCTGCGTATCGCAACTTCTTCCAGCCCGGCAAACGCTGGCAGGTGACCGGCCTCCGCCTCGCCCAGGATCGCTGATCCGGTGACTGTCGCATCGGTGGATGAGCAGCGAGCGGCGGACCGGGCCGACATCCTGGCCGGGCTTGCTGCGTCTCCCAAGACGCTGCCGGCGCGGCTGTTCTACGACGAGCCTGGCTGCGTCCTGTTCGGCCAGATCACCGGACTGCCGGAATATTACGTGACCCGCGCCGAAATGGCGCTGCTCGCGGACCACGCCCGCGAGATCGTCGCCTGCGCGGTACCCGGGAGCCTGCTGGTGGAGTATGGCGCCAGCGACGAAGCCAAGGCGGCCGTGCTGCTGGAGGCGGCGGGAGGACGGCTGTCGGCCTACGTGCCGATCGATATCGCCGGGCCGGCCCTGACAGCCTTGCAGGCCCGCATGCAGCGCACTCATCCCGGCCTGGAGGTGCATCCGGTCGAGGCGGATTTCCTGGCGCCGATCGCCATGCCTGGGATTGCCCTGAACCGGCCGCGCCTCGGTTTCTTTCCCGGCTCCACGATCGGCAATTTCCGCCCCGAGATGGTGATCCGGTTCCTGCGTCAGGCCAGGGCCGACCTGTCGCGGGACAGCGGCGGCGACGCGCCCACCCATTTCATCATCGGCACCGATTTGCGCAAGGATCCTTCCTTGCTGATCCCGGCGTATGACGACGCCGCTGGCGTGACCGCCGCGTTCAACCGCAACATCCTGAGCCACGTCAACCGGATCGCGGATGCCGATTTCGACCCGGCCCGGTTCGGCCACCGCGCGCTCTGGAACGAGGCGGAAGGCCGCATCGAGATGCATCTGGTCAGCAGTGTTGCGCAACTGGTCCAGGTCGCCGGCCGGGCGATCGCCTTTGCCGCCGGCGAGAGCATCCATACCGAGGACAGCTACAAGCATACCCGCGAGGGATTTCTCGAACTCGCCGAACGCGCCGGCTGGGGTTCCGACGGGTTCTGGACCGATCCGGACAACCGCTTCGGCATGCATCGCCTGATCGCGCGGTAGAGGCCGCCACGGCAGATCTTCTTGCTCTGGTCATTTGAGGCATGACAGACCCGGTCCATTCCGAGATAGGAGTTGGCCGTGCCCGCCTCAGATGAGAATCAGAAACGAATGGAAGCTTTCCTGGTCCTCTTTCGATACGCTGAACATGGTAAGCATGACCGGTCTGATGCCTATACCTCATTATATGGTGGTGGCCAGTTTGGTGGATTCAGCGACCATCCCAGAAAGAGTGTAAACAGGTGGCATCATAGATCGAACGCTGCTGGCGCTTACCAAATAGACGCAAAAACATATGACGATGCGGTAAAGCAGCATCACGTCGCCCATGATTTCTCTCCACACTCTCAGGATGCGATTGCGGTATGGATCGTTACTAAAGAAGCTGCGCAGTGGGATATTTGGGACGGGAAACTGGATAGCGTTTTCATGAAGCTCAACCATAGATGGCCGTCACTGCCCGGAGGTGGGCAGCAGGAGCTGACCTCCGACGAGGCAAAGAAGTATTCTGGGACCGTCTGGGAGAAGCTGCGCCATGAAGTGGGTATTGATGCTCGCGTGCCTGACAGGGTTTTGCTGGCCGCAGATTCTTTGTGCACGAAGCCCGGATGTAGAATTACACAGGGCAAGCCTGATCTGCGGCGGGACGCACTTTTTCGTAAAAAGCGAATTCATCGAATCAGCGCCTGTATCACAGGTGATGACGGCGCGTACAGGATCTACCAAGCCTGCTGTACTCGTGGATCTCAGACAAACCCGAATATCGTATCCTTCCGAACTGGGAGCCGCCAAAGGGCTCGCTTCCCTCGTGTCCGAATGGCAATGCAGAAAAACTCCGACCGGACACGTCCTGGTATTATGGTATAGCTGTCCTCAAGACCTTCGCGAAGACGTCCCGGCCGCATTGTGCAGCTTCACCGGAGAGTGGATACGCTACGTTGCCTTGGACGGAAGCCTGCTGGATCAAGGCTTCTCCTTCGATGACCTCCGCTATGACGCGCTCCGCGCCAAGCTGGG
Source organism: uncultured Acetobacteraceae bacterium (assembly GCA_964235615.1). Taxonomy (GTDB): domain Bacteria; phylum Pseudomonadota; class Alphaproteobacteria; order Acetobacterales; family Acetobacteraceae; genus Lichenicoccus. The sequence goes on from CAXSEE010000096.1 coordinate 10,817, forward strand.
TTATCACGATAAACCACCGGACCAGGCATCATACGACGATGGACCCTTCATCGACTTCCTCCGTTGATCCGGGTGAAGCGTCCCCGCCTCCGGTCGTTGTAGCCGATGCCATCGTGCCTATATCGGCAGTCATCAAGCTGGCGGCGATGCAACGGAAGTGAAGCGGTTCATGGCTACGACAGCGTTGGCATCGCAACTGCTGCTGGGGGCATGTTCCGTGGTCGGCATACGAAGCGGCACGCCGGAACCTTCCGCGACGGTGGTGGATCATGTCGGGGCGTTGGAAATCCGCCGCTATGACCCGGCGCTGGCCGCCGAGACCATGTTGCGGGGCAGCGAGGAAGAGGCACGATATGGCGGCTTCCGTCGGCTGGCGGCCTACATCTTCGGCCGCAACGTCCGCCACGACCGGATCGCGATGACCGCGCCGGTGGCCCAGGCCGCAGCATCCGGGGCGGCGTCGTCCGAGAAGATCGCCATGACGGCGCCGGTCGCACAGACCGCGGCGCCTGACGGAAGCTGGACGATCCGCTTCTTCCTGCCCGCCGGCATGACCGAGGCGACGGCGCCGCGACCGCTCGATCCGCGCGTCGTGCTGGTGCCGGTTCCCGCTCGCACGATGGCGGTGCTGCGCTTCTCCGGCCTGCCTACCCCCGCATCGGTCGCCGCCCATGCGGCACGGCTGGACGCGCTGCTCCGCGGCGGACGCTGGCACGCGGATGGTCCGGTGGTGGCCTGGTTCTATGATCCGCCCTGGACCTTGCCGCCGTTCCGCCGCAATGAGGTCGCGCGGCCGGTTCGCCTCGATTGATCCGACTGACCCAGGAGACCATGCCATGACGGAACAGGCGCTCATCGTCGGAGCCAGCGGCATCGTTGGCAACAACCTCGCGCGGCAGCTCGCCGGCAAGGGTTGGGAGGTGCATGGGCTGGCGCGGCGTCCGCCCCTGGACATCGAGGGCGTGCAGCCGGTAGCGGCCGACCTGCTGGACCCGGCATCGCTGCAGGCCGCCCTGCAAGGCCTGCGTCCGACCCAGGTCTTCATCACCACCTGGCTGCGGCAGGCCACCGAGGCGGAGAACATCCGGGTCAACGCCGCCATGGTGCGCAACCTGCTCGACGCGGTGTCCCCCGCCGGATCGGTGCGGCATGTCGCCCTGGTGACTGGCCTCAAGCATTACCTCGGTCCGTTCGAGGCCTACGGAAAAGGGGTGTTGCCGGCAACGCCGTTCCGCGAGGAGCAGCCGCGGCTGGACATCGAGAATTTCTACTATGCCCAGGAGGACGAAGTGTTCGCCGCCGCCGCGCGCGAGGGCTTCGGCTGGAGCGTGCACCGCCCTCACACCATCATCGGCTACGCCCTCGGCAATGCCATGAACATGGGCGTGACGCTGGCCGCCTACGCCACCATCTGCCGCGAGACCGGCCGGCCGTTCCAATACCCTGGCTCGGCGATGCAGTGGAACGGGCTGACCGACATCACCGATGCGCGCATGCTCGCCCGCCACCTGGAATGGGCCGCCACCACTGAGGCGGCACGCGACCAGGCCTTCAACATCGTCAACGGCGACGTCTTCCGCTGGAGCTGGATGTGGGGCCGCTTGGCCAACTGGTTCGGGCTGGAGCCGGCGCCGTTCCCGGGCGAGGGCACGCCGCTGCAACAGCAGCTCGCCGATGCCGGGCCGATCTGGACGGACATCGCCCGCAGGCACGGCCTGGTCGAGCCGGACCTGAATGTGCTGGCCTCCGCCTGGCATACCGACGCAGACCTCGGACGCCCGATCGAGGTGGTCACCGACATGTCCAAGAGCCGCAAGCTCGGCTTCCTCGACTACCAGGCGTCCGACGACAGCTTCTTCGAGCTGTTTACCCGCCTGCGCGCGGCACGGGTCATTCCCTGACGTCCGCCCAGCGGCGGTGGGATTGACCGTCGGAAGGTAAGGCCGGGCTCTGCCCAGACCCGCCAAAGGCCTTGGCCTTTGGAAACCAATCTATTGGATTCTCAAGGCTTCGCCTTGAGCGGGTCCAGGGCAGAGCCCTGGTCTTCCATGGGTTAAGCTCAAGACCGGTTGGTATCAACCGAGCCGGATCTCGCGCAACCGCTGCATCAGATAGGCCTGGGCGGTGATCGGTTCCGGATAATGGTCGATGCCGGCGCTGGCCACGCATTGCGGCAGCGAGCGGATCTCGTACTCCATGTTCGGCGCGAGGAAGAACGGCATCGAGTAGCGGCTGGCCGATGCGTCTGGATCAACAAGGCCGGGACCATCGGGGTTCACCACGCGGTGGGTCGTGGAAGGATAGGCGTCGTTGGTCAGGCGTTGCATCATGTCGCCCACATTGACCACCAGGCTTCCGGGTGCCGCCTCGATCGGCAGCCATTCGCCCTCGCGCGTCAGCACCTGCAGGCCGGCTTCCGTGGCTCCCACCAGCAGGGTGATCAGGCTGATGTCCTCATGGGCTTCCGCCCGCACCGCCGGCAGATCCTCGGGCCGCACCGGCGGGTAGTGCAGCGCGCGCAGGATCGAGTTGCCATGGCCGGTCAGCGGGGCGAAGAAGTCCGCGGCCATTCCGAGGTCCTCGGCGATGGCCGACAGCACCGTCGCTCCCGCCTGTTCCATCGCCGCATACAGCGCGAGCGCATTCTCGCGGAAATCGGGGACCTCCTCGGGCCAGACGTTCGGCCGCAGCACCGGGTCGTCCGGCGGCGCACCCTCGCGGCCGACGTGGAAGAACTCCTTCAGGTCAGGCACGAGGCTGGTCTTCGCGGTCTCGATCTTGAAGGGGACATAGCCGCGTCCGGTCCGGTCCTGGACGTAACGCCGCTTGACCGGGTCCGGCAGGGCGAAGAACGCCCGAAAATCCGCATAGGCGGCATCGACGCGCGCCTGCGGGATGCCGTGATGGCTGAAGCAGCAGAAACCGAACCGGCGGTAGGCCGCACCCAGTTCGGCCACGAACGCGGATCGCTCGCCCACGAAACGGCGCATGTCGAGCGTGGGAACCCCTGCGGCCGGCACGTGGTCCATCTCAGAGCATTCCCTTCAGCCGCAGCATCCCGATCGCCGCGATGCTCACCATGCAGACCATGCGCCCGTCGCGGATCATCGCCTCGACCTCCGCCAGCGGGACGCGGCGGCTGATCATGTCCTGCTCGGTGGCCTCGCGCGCCTCGTCCTGCTGGCTCAGTTCGGTGGCAAGGAACACGTGGCCTTTCTGGTTGGAATAGCCGGCACCCTGGAACAGCACCCCGGCATGTTGCATGTTGGCGGCAACCAGCCCGGTCTCCTCGCGCAGCTCGCCGGCGGCGATCATCTCCGGCGTGGCGTCGGGCCGCTCCTCCCACATGCCCATCGGCAGCTCCCACAGGCGCTGGCGGATCGGGTAGCGATACTGCTGCACCAGGGCGAGCCAGGGGACGTCCGCCTCGTCGCCGCCCGCCTGATGACCAAGTGCTGCGATCACAACGAAATCATCGCGCTCGACGACGCCATAGAGCCCTTCGGCGCCGTCGGCCCTGCGGATGATGTCCTCGCGCAGCCGCAGCCACTTGTTCTCGTAGGCGATCCGGCTCGACAGGGTGGTGATTTCCGGGTGCATCCTGGCTCCTGTTCCGATTGAAGACGTTTCGGAGGATATCGTCAGATCCGGCGCCTCCCAAACTGCCGGCAAGCATGCCGCATGACAGCATCCATTCGACCCGGCTAGGCTGCATGCCATGAGCCAGCATGTCCCTGAAACCATCCCCATGATGCCCCGTACCACCGCTGCCGTCGCGGTCTTCTGCGGCTCGCGTTTCGGCGCCAACCCGGCCTATGCGGCAGCGGCCAGGGCCACCGGCGAGGGCCTCGCCCATGCCGGCATCAAGCTGATCTATGGCGGCGGCAAGGTGGGCCTGATGGGCGTGCTCGCCGACGCCGTCATCGCGGCCGGGGGTGCGGTCAGCGGCATCATCCCGCACTTCCTGTCGACGAGGGAGGTGATGCACGAGCAGGTCACCGACCTCACCGTCACGGACTCCATGCACAGCCGCAAGCAGAGCATGTTCTCCCAGGCCGACGCCTTCCTGGTGCTGCCCGGCGGCCTCGGCACGTTCGACGAGGCCATCGAGATCATCACCTGGCGCCAGCTCAAGCTGCATGACAAGCCGATCCTGATCGCCGACATCGAAGGCTGGGCGCAGCCTCTGCTGGCCATGATCGAGAGCAGCATCGACGACGGGTTCGCCGATGTCTCGGCGCGGGCCCTGTTCAGCGTGGTGCCGAGCGTCGAGGCCGCGCTGACCCGGCTCGCCGGCATTTTGCCGGATGGCCTGGCGGATCGAGCGGCGGATCACCCTGGCAAATCCGTGGCCGATGCCGCGCGGCTGTAGCCCCGGTCATCGTCGAGGCAGCCGTCCGCGGCGTCTTGCGGCGCACGCGGACCGCCTGTATACGCGCCTCCAGCCGGAGTGTAGCTCAGCCTGGTAGAGCACTGTGTTCGGGACGCAGGGGCCGGAGGTTCGAAT
>CAXSEE010000097.1:0-15317 GCA_964235615.1 uncultured Acetobacteraceae bacterium
ATGCTCAGCGTCGACACCTTCTGGCAGATGATCGTCAAGGGCGTGATCCTGCTGCTCGCGGTCTGGCTCGACATCGCGACGGGGACCAAGCGGTAGAGCATCTGGATCAACAGCAACAGGACCGGTCATGCCGCACGATCAAGCTCCAAACGTCGTCAACGTCGACGAAGTCGGGGAGGAAGCCGTCGAAGGTCCTGACGGGTGGCTCAGCTTCTACAAGGTCCTTACGCCGGCACTGCCGCGCATGGGACATCTCGGTATGAACCTGAGCCGAGTATTACCGGGGCAAAGCGCTTGTCCTTTTCACACCCATCAGATCGAGGACGAAGTTTTCTTCGTGATCTCGGGCCGGGGCGTGTTCCGCTACGGTGACCGTGTTCGGGAAATTCGAGCGGGTGATACGCTGTCGTGTCCCGCGGCGACGGGTATGGGTCACCAGATCGCTAATCCGTTCGATCAGGATCTTGTATACCTTGCAATCGGGATAAACGATCCGAACGAGGTCGCCACCTATCCTGACAGCGGCCAGATCATGGTCCGTAGCCTGAAGCAGAATGGCTTCCTGAAGTCTGCGAGTTACTTCGACGGCCAACCTGTGCCGTCTCCAATAATGACAATGCCGATTGATCAGCGCCGCGACAGGACGTCGCGCGCGGAGGTCCAGGACAATCCGGGATAGCGATCGTTATCGAGCGGCACGAGCTTGGCGAGCCCGCTGAACATGCCGTGCAGATACTGCATGCCCTGCCAGGCCGGATACACTTCCCGTTGTTGCGGAAACAGCGTGCGGGTTACGGTAATGAGTGTCGCGAGCAGGCCAAGGCTGCCCGCGCGGAACAAGCGAAACTGCGTGCCGGTCAGGGCGCTCATCAGCGACTGCAACCCGCGCGCGCTGATCTGCTCCCCGGCGATGCGTAAGGTTCGGGGTGTTCCGGGATCGAGGGCAGCGGCGGCGGTGTAGGCCGCCACATCGTCCTTGGTGGTGAAATCCATCACCTGGTCGGCGTCTCCCCAGTAGAGGATGCGGCGGCGCTTGAAGAGAATGATCGGCGCCATGCCGGTCAGCATGTCCGCGAACGCGCCGTTGAGGATCGAGGTCGCGGTGATCGGGGCACGATCGAGCCGCTGCCTGAACTCGCGGCGGAGGTCGAGATTGCGGTTCGTGCCGGGAGGCAGTTTGGTGAAGTCGATCGAGAAGTCGGACGGGATGAAGCGCGGCACGCCGGCGCGGACCGCGGCCTCCAGCAGGCGTGTCTGCTGCCCGACGATCACCCCGTGCAGTCCGCTCAGGGCGGAGACCACGCACGAGACGCCGGTGCAGGCCGCTTGCAGGCCCGCCGCGTCGGCATAGTCCAGTTCGACGACCGCGACACCGAGTTCCTGCAACCGGCCGATGCTGTCGGCCGCGGCGCCGCGGCGGACCAGGACGCGAACGGTGGCGTTCCGGCGGACCAGGGCTGCGGCGATACGTCCGCCAAGGTCGCCGGTGCCGCCTGCCAGCAGGATGACTGACGGGTCCAACGTCAAGCTGCCGGAGGATGAAGCCGTGTATCCAGCGCGAACGCCTCCTGTGTCTCTACCCTGAACGCCCCGGAGCTGGCGTTTCTGGCGAAGATCAGGTTCCAGCTATGCGTCGAGACCGTGCTGGGCAGCAGGATGAAGCGATGCCGGGCGAGCAGCCGGTCGCCGAAACCCTGCTGGCCGGCGCTGGGAACTCCCGGATGCAGCCAGTTCGCGTTGGGAATGGACGCCGGATCTACCAGATGGACTTCCGCTGGATCGTCGATGAGCATGGCCGTCAGGATGTGCGGCACCGTGTCCAGCGCCTTGAAGCCTTTATGGACAGCGACTTCCAGTATGGCGGTGGCCGGATCGACCGAGCAATACACCGCGCGTATCCCTTTGCTGTTCCAGCGTCCGCCGAACCGGTAGGCGCCTTCGCCGCTGTCCCAGCTCGAAGCGAACTCGGTGCGATCGAGTCGCCATGCCAGCAGCCGGCTGTCGCCGAATGCGGCCGGCAACGGTGTCATGTATAGACGTCGTACTCGAGGCGCCCGAGGAAGTCCTCGACGACGGCAACGCCCGCGGGGGTGCACAGCAGATCGAGCGGGCGCCGTTGCTCCAGGCCGGTAGCGGGCCGTTCCAGCCATGTCTCGGCTTCCTGCTGCGATCCGAACACCGAAGTTGCCCGGACCAGTATCTCGGCGAACTTCCAGGTCCGCCCGCTCTGCTCCTGGCTCAGCGGCCGGTCCGGCTCGTCGCGGCGACGCTGGAAGGTGCGCAGGCTCATGCCCACGGCCTTTTCCAGCGAGGCGGTCTTCTGCAGCACCACGAAACCGTCGACCAGATGCCGCAGCGCCTCTCCGGGCAGGCCCTCCAGAAGCAGCTCATGGGCATCCAACGTATTGGCCACCCGATGCCGGAGCACTCCCGCGCCGCCGAACAGCTTCACCACCTGCTGAAGGCCGGGGTTCTTTGCGGTGGGTTCCGCCAGCATCGTCGAACCGCCCATCGAAGCCTCCTGCGCAAGTGTCGTATTTCACGTGACAGGTGACGCTAACAATTTCAAGCCCCGTGCTGGTGCCGTGGCGCGGTGGCGATCAGGGCGATGCTGTAGGGATCCTGGGGTGCCGCGATCAGCCGCGAGGTCGGGGCGGTCTCGATGATGCGGCCGTCGCGCAGCACCGCGATGCGGTCGGCAAGCCAGGAGATGGCGGCGATGTCGTGGCTGATCATCACGTAGGCCAGATGCTCGTCGCGGCTGAGGTCGCGCAGCAGGTTCAGCAGCATCGCCTGTGTCGAGACATCCAGCGCGGAGGTCGGCTCGTCCAGCACGATGATGTCCGGGCGTGCGGCCAGCGCACGGGCGACCGCGATGCGCTGGGCCTGGCCGCCGGAGACCGCGTGCGGATGCCGGTCGGCCAGCGAGGCGTTCAGCCCAACCCGCTCCAGCAGTGCGGCGACCTGGCGTTGCAGGTCGCGGCGGTCGTGCCGGCCGGCCAACTGCAAGGCTTCGGCGATGATCGCGCCGATGCGCATCCTGGGATTGAGCGATTCCCTGGGGTCCTGGAACACCACCTGGACACGCCGGCGCTCGCGTCTGCGCTCGCCCGCGGGCAAGGTCGAGAGCGCGCGGCCGTCGAGCAGGATGCGGCCCTCGTAGCGCAGCATATGCAGGATCGCCCGGCCCAGCGTCGACTTTCCGGAGCCGCTCTCGCCGACGATGCCGAGGCACTCGCCACGTTCCAGATGCAGGCTGACGCGGTCCAGCGACGGCCGCGCAGCCGCCTGGCCGATACCGAGCAGGCCGGCACGGCCGCCGTAGCGGACGGTGACATCCTCCATGCGCAGCAGGGATGCGTCCGAGCCGCCCTTGTCCACGGCGCCCGCCACTGCCGGCTGCATGGCCAGAGGTGCGGCGGCTTCGGGGAACAGGCAGGCCGCCTGCTCTCCGCGATCACCGAGCGGAGGCGGGTAGGCGACCAGGCAGGCGGGCCGGCGCTTCGGACAGCGCGGCGCAAAACGGCAGCCATCCGGGCGGTGGCTCGGGTCGGGCAGCGTGCCGGGGATGCCGTGCAGCTCGGCCTGTCCCAGCCGCGGCACGGCGGCAAGCAGCGCCTGGCTGTACGGATGCCGAGGGCTGGCGAAGAAGCGTCCGGCGTCGCCCCATTCCACCCGCTTGCCGGCATAGAGCACGGTCAGGGACTGGGCATATTCCTCGACGATCGACAGGTCATGGGTGATGAACAGCAGGCCCATGCGATGCTCGCGCTGCAGCCGGGCCAGCAGTTGCAGGATCTGCCGCGCCACCAGCGGGTCGAGCCCGGTGGTGGGCTCGTCGGCAATCAGGAGCTTCGGTGCGCAGGCGAGGGCGGCGGCGATCATCACCCGCTGGCGCTGGCCACCGCTGAACTGGTGCGGATAATCATCGAGGCGACGGGCGGGATCGGGGATGCCGACCTCTCCGAGCAATTCGGTGGCGTGCCGGCGGCCGGCGCTAGCACTCGCGCCGGATTGCAGCCGGTGGCCTTCGGCGACCTGGCGGCCGATCGTCATCGACGGGTTCAGGGCGGATAGCGGGTTCTGGAACACCATGCCGATGCTGCCGCGCTGGGCACGCATCCGCCGCTCGTCGAGATCGAGCAGGTTGATGGTCTCGCCATCGGCGCCGAACAGCACGCGGCCGGTGACCACGGCGCCGGGAGGCAGCAGGCGCATCGCAGCCAGGGCGGCGATGGTCTTGCCGGAGCCGGACTCGCCGACGAGTGCGGCCATCTCGCCAGCGCGCACCACCAGGTCGAGCTCTTCCAGCACGGCGACGTGGCCGCGACGATCGCGCGACGGCAGGCTGACCCCAAGCTGCTGCAGCGACAGCACCGGTTGCGCCGCCGTCATCGCCCAAGTCCCCCGCGCGCCAGCAGGCCCTGGCCGATCAGCGACGTCGCCAGCATGGAGGCGAAGATCATCAGGCCGGGCGGGACGATCAGCCACCAGGGGTTCAGCGCGATCATGTCGAGCCCTTCCTGCAGCAGCCCGCCCCAACTGGTATGCGGCGGCTGCACGCCCAAGCCCAGGAACGACAGCGCGGACAGGGCGAAGATCATGTCGCCGATCAGGAAGGTGAAGTTCACCACCAGCACCGGCGCCATCACCCGCAGCAGGTGAGTGGCGGCAACGTGGATAAAGCTAGCCCCGAGCTGCCGCGACGCATGGACGAAATCGCGGTCGCGCTGCGCCAGCGTCTCGTTGCGCACCAGGCGTGCCAGCGGCGGCCATGAGATCAGCCCGAGCAGCAGGATCAGGCTCGATGTGTCGAGCGGCACGATGGCGCCGAAGAAGATCAGGATCACCAGTCCCGGCAGCGCCAGCACCGCATCCAGCAGACGCATCAGCGCCTGGTCGAGCAGCCGTGGGCCGAGGCCGGCGATCAGGCCGTACAGCGTGCCGACGATAAAGGCGAGCATGGCCGCCGGGATCGCGACGTAGAGCGTCGAGCGCCCGGCGACCAGCAGGCGCGCGAAGGCGTTGCGTCCGAGATCGTCGGTGCCGAACGGAAAGCGCCATTGCGGCGGCGTCAGCACCGAGCCGGTATGCAGCGCGAACGGGTCGCGGCCGTAGATCGGCGGGCCGAGGGCAGAGGCGAGCAGGATGACCGCCGCCAGCGCCAAGCCGGCGGCCAGGGTCGCATTGCCGGCGGGCAGGCGCAGCAGCAGCGCGAGATAGGCGGCGGGTCCGCGGCGGATGGCCGGTTGCCTAAGCATAGCCGGTCCGCGGGTCGAGCAGGGTGTTGGCGATGTCGGCGAGCAGGTTGCCGAGCACGGTCAGGATGCCGATCACCAGGACGATGCCGATCAGCACCGGATAATCCTGCGACAAGGCCGAGCGCCAGAGCAGCCAGCCAAGCCCCGGATAGGAGAACACGGTCTCCACCACCACGCCGCCGGCGAAGATCGACGGCAGCGACAGGCCCAGCACGGTGACCAGTGGCCGCAGCGCGTTGCGCACCACGTGCCGGATCAGGATGCGTGCCGGCGACGCGCCGCGTGCCGCCGCCGAGCGGACATAGTCGCGTCCCAGTTCCTCATGCACGGACTGGGCGAAATAACGCGACAGCACCGGCACTGTGAGCAGGACGACGGTCATCGCCGGCAGCGCCAGATGCAGCGTGGTCGAGCCTACGGTCTGCTGCGGCAGGCGGAGGTTCTCGACTCCGCCGGCTGGGAACCAGCCCAGCCCCATCGAGAACCACAGGATCAGCAGGGTGCCGCTGAAGAAAGAGGGCAGCGCATAGAGTGCCAGCTCGATGCCGCCGATTACGCGGCCGGAAGCGCGGTTGTAATAGACCCCGTGGGCCAGGCCGAGCCCGAAGGCGATCAGCAGGCTCGCCGTGATCGAGACGATCTGCAAGGCCAGCGTGTTCATCTCGTAGCTCGCGAGCAGGCCGGATACGGGGCGCTGCACTAGGTAGGAGTTGCCGAGGTCGCCGCGGGCGAGATTGGCCCACCAGTGCAGGTATTGTTCCCAGAACGGCTGGTCCAGCCCGAGGCTGTGGGTCAGCTCGGCAATCGAGGCGGGAGCAGCTTTTGGCCCGAGCAGGCCATAGACCGGGCTGCCGGGGGCTATGCTGACCAGAACGAAGGTGAGCGTGACCAGGATCGCCAGCGACAGCGCGGCACTGCCGAGCTTGCGGCTAATGCCCCAGAGGACGCGCATCGGCGGTCTCCTTGCGGTCCGGACAGGCCAGCGGTCCGGACAGGGTCAGCTTCTCCGGCGCCCAGCCGCCCAGCGGGTTGGTCATGGCCTCGACGCCATCGAGACCATTTCGGACCAGGAGCGAGACCTTCGGAGCCGGAAGGAAGATGTAGGCCTCATGCTCGGCGATATAGTCCTGCACCGCGAACAGCGCCTGCCGGCCCGGGCTGGTGATCACCGTCCGGTTCATCGCGTCGACCGTGACACTATCAAAATGACCGTAATTCGCCGGTCCGTCCGAGGAGAATATCTGCTGCTCGTCGGGAAAAGCGGTGATGGTCCAGCCCAACATGATGCTGTCCCAGTCATGGCCGTTGCCGTCGAGGGTTGCGAGCAGCTCGTTGAACTCGACGCCGCGTATGTCGAGCGCGACACCGATGGCGGCGAGATTGCGCTGGACCACCTGAAGTGCGACCAGGCGCTCGACCGCTCCCGACGAGACCTCGATGCCGAAGGCCAGACGCCGACCGTCCCGGACGCGTATGCCATCCGGACCCGGCTTCCAACCTGCCCGGTCGAGCAATGACCGGGCACGGACGGGGTCATAATCCAGGTTGCCATAGCCGGCCTTGGCATGTGGCGAAAGAAACCCGGTCATCGCGATCGGGATGGGTCCGTGAATGACGTCGCCCTGGCCGTGAAAGGCAAGAGCGATCTCCTCCTTCTGGTTGATCCCGGCGGTGATCGCCTCGCGCACGGTGGCATCGTTCAGGAAAGGGGCGTTCTTCGAGTGGAAATTCAGGATCATCGCCGCGTAGCCATACGGCCCGAACAGCGAGACCACGCGCAGCCCGGGCAGTATGCGTGCCAAATCCCATAGCCGATACGGGATCTGTGCGGCGTCGATCTCGCCGGACCGCAGCGCCTGCAGAGGATTGCCGCCCTCGAGAAAATCGACCACCAGCCGTTTTATATGCGGACGCTCGCCACCGTAGCGTGGATTGGGCACCAGGGTGAGGTGACGGCCGACCTGAAAATCTTCGAGCAGGAAAGGACCATCCGAGACAGCGAACAGGCTCGGATCGGCCTGTCGTGCCCGCATCTCGATCATGCTCATACCGCGGTAAACATGCTCGGGCATCGGCTTGATGTTGTTGCCCAGTCCCGTGCCGAGGAACCACTCCGGGTTGACCCGTTGCGTCAATCTGATCTCGACCTCATGCGGCGAGAGCGCCACCACATGATCGATCAGGTTGGGCACGCCACCGTCATTGTAATAGATATACCCTGGTCCGACCTTGCGGATCAGGTCGAAGGTGAACACCACGTCGGCCGCCGTCACCGGCACCCCGTCCGACCACACCCAGGGTTTCAGGGTCAGATGCCAGGTCTGGCCCTGGTCTGGTGTCTCGACCGCGCTGGCCAGGCTTTCGGCGGGGTCATAGCGCACGTTGCGGTCGAGAAAGACCAGCGGGCGGTAGAGCTGGTAGATGATCTCGGTGTTGTAGATGGAGCTGCTCAGCAACGGGTTGAGCGAGGTCACGCCCTGGGGATCACTCTGCCCGAGGCCGGCCGGCAGAACCACCGTGCCGCATGTCGGAGCGGCCGACGCTGGAAGCGCCGCCATGACCAGCAGAGACAGAAATAGAGACAGTGCCTTCACGGCGGGTCATTTACGGGTCTGTTCGCGGCATGTCCAGGGCGCAGGTCACCTCTGCTTTTAACGCGGGCAGAACGTCAGTCTGGAACCAGGGGTTGCGCGTCTCCCAGACGCCAGTGCGCCAAGAGGGATGCGGCAGCGGAAAATAGCGCGGCAGGTAGTTGCGAAAATTCTGCACGCGCGGGGTCATCGCTCCCGGCCCGAGCACGTGGTTCTGCGCGTAGGTGCCGATCAGCAGCGTGAGCCGGATGCCGGGCATCAGCGACAGGATGCGGTCGCGCCAGAGCGGGGCGCACTCCGGGCGGGGCGGTTTGTCGCCGCCCTGGGGCAGCCGTCCCGGGTAGCACAGCCCCATCGGCAGGATCGCGATGCGGCTGGTATCGTAGAACAGGGTCTTGTCGACGCCGAGCCAGTTGCGCAACCGCTCGCCGGAGGCATCCCAGAACGAGATGCCCTTTTCATGCACCTTGGTCCCCGGTGCCTGGCTGGCGATCAGCAGCCTTGCCGTGGACGACACGTGCAGGATCGGGCGCGGTCCCAGCGGCAGATGGGCCGCACAGTGGCGGCACGCGCGCACCTCGCGCACCAGCGCATCGAGATCTGACGGCATGCCTATTCGCCGAGCAGGTCGCGCACCAGTTCCGGCACGATGACGCTGGCTTGGCCCTGGATGGATTGCTCGAAATCGCTCCAGCCCGAGGGCTCCAGGTTGAGCTCGATGGTGTGGGCGTGGCGCGAGGCGATGCGGGCGAAGCCGGCGGCCGGGTAGACCGTGCCCGAGGTGCCGATGGAGACGAACAGGTCGCAGCGGTCGAGCGCGGCCTCAATGGCGTCCATATGCAGCGGCATCTCGCCGAACCAGACCACGTCCGGCCGCAACGCCGCCACGCCACAGGACGGGCAGGGGATGGCGACGCCGGTGTCGGCATCCCATTCCGGGCGGACGCCGCAGGCGGTGCAGCGCACCCGGCGCAACTCGCCATGCATGTGCAGCAGCTTGCGGCTGCCGGCGCGCTCGTGCAGGTCGTCGACATTCTGGGTCACGATCAGCAACTCGCCCTCGTGGCGCTGCTCCAGCCGGGCCAGCGCCGCATGGGCCGCATTGGGCTGCACCTCGGCAAGCCGGGCGCGCCGGGCGTTATAGAAATTGTGCACACGGGCCGGATCACGGGCGAAGGCTTCCGGCGTGGCCACGTCCTCGATGCGCACCTGCGACCAGATGCCGCCCACATCGCGGAACGTGTCGAGGCCGGATGAGCGGCTGATCCCGGCGCCGGTCAGCACGACGATACGTGAAGCCGTCACGGCTCGTCGGTGGCCGAGCCATGCGTCCCGAGCGAGAAGACGACGATGCGCTGTCCGGCATGCAGGAAATACAGCGCGCAGGGGATCAGGTTGCCGGGAAGCATCGGCTGGGTCGCGTTGGTGAGGTTGAACTGCGCCTGCACCGGGGTCGCGGGACGGTCCAGCGCACCGGGCAGATCGAGGCCGTTGCGTTGGATGTCGCCGCCGGGCGTGCCGGGATCGATCGGCTGCACCTGGCCATTGACCAGCGCCACGGTGCCGATGCCGGGGCAGGCGACGTTGACCAGGCGGTCCCGCACGTCGCCCTGGTTGGTGATCGTCGTGGACAAGGTGGCGCTGTGGTTCTGATCGTTGCCATCCGCGTTCGACGGCCCGATCTGCACCGGTCCCGCCACCTGCGTCAGCGCATGGCCGGCGATCGGGAGTGCGAGCAGCGGCGCCGCCACGATCCCCAGACTAACTATAGTCCTGGCCCAGTTCATAATCGACCTCCGCGGTATAGAAAGGCTGTTCCTTGCTCAGCAGCGAGGAGAACAAGGTGAAGTGCGTGATCGGGCCCTCCGAACGCAGCAGGTTGTGCCGCTGCATCCAGCTTGCAAGCAAGGCCTCCGGGAGCCCGTCCACCCGTGCCAGGCTCACATGCGGCTGGAAGCGCTTGCGCTCCGGCGGCAGCCCGATCCGCTGCAACGCTGTCTCGATCTTGCCGTGCAGGTGGTCGAGTGCGGCGCTCCGCTCGGTCCCGGCCCAAAGTGTCGCCGGACGCCCGCCGCGGTTGAAAATCCCCGTGCCGCTCAGGCTCAGCGTGAAGCCGCGTGGTCGCAGGGCGGCCAGGGCGTGGTCGATCTCCTCGGCTTCGTCCCGCTGCACCTCGCCGATGAAACGCAAGGTCAAATGCAGGTTGGCCGGCGGTATCCAGCGCGCTCCGGCCAGGCTGCCGTAAAGGGCGGTCAGGCGCTCGCGCAACGGGTCCGGCAGATCCAGCCCGACGAACAGCCTCATGTCAGCGTTTCGCGCGGGCGATCAACTCGCGCACCTGCGGCATCAGCCGGGCGACGATGATCCGCACTCCGGCGGGGTTGGGATGGATATGGTCCGCCTGCACCAGCTCGTCATGCGTGGCGACCCCCTGGAGGAAGAACGGGTCGTAGATCAGTCCGGGACGCTTGCGGAGGCGGTCGAACACGGCGCTGAATTCCTGCGCGTAGGGAGCGCCCATGTTCGGCGGCGCCACCATGCCGCTCAGCAGCACCGGGAGGTGCCTTGCGTCGAGCTTGTCGAGGATGGCGCCGATATTCTGCTCCATCTGGACCGGTTGCAGGCCGCGCAGCCCGTCATTGCCGCCGAGCTCGACGATTGCCGCGTCCGGGTTGTCGCCGAGCGCCCAGTCGAGCCGTGCCAGCGCGCCCGCGGAGGTGTCGCCGGATACGCCGGCATCGATCACGTGCGCGTCCAGCCCGGCCTGGTCGATCGCCTGCTGCAACACGGCGACGAAGCCCTGCCCATACTCCAGCCCGTAGCCGGCGGTCAGCGAGTCGCCCAACGCCAGGATCTTCACGGGCGCCGCTTGGGCCGTCCCCTGAGCCACTAAAATCAGGCCCAGGCAAACAAGCAGCACCAGACGCGTTGTGATCCGCCGTGCCATGTTCATGGCGAAAGCAGAAAAGGGACACCGTGCACGGACCGACATCTCATCCTTCCGCCCACATGCCTTCTGGCCCGCCTTCCGCCGCGCGCGCGCAGACGCTGCTGCAGGCGCGGGACCTGTGGCTGACCGTGCCCGCGCGTCCGGATGCGGTCAACACGGAGCGCGAATTGCATATCGTCAGGGGTGTCACACTCGATCTGGAGGTGGGCGCGTCGGTCGGCATCGTCGGGCCTTCCGGTTCGGGCAAGACCAGCCTGCTGATGCTGCTCGCCGGTCTGGAGCGTCCCAGCCGCGGCAGCGTTGCCATCGACGGCACCGATATCGCGCATTTGTCCGAGGACGAGCGCGCCCGCTTCCGTGGCCGCAATATCGGCATCGTGTTCCAGTCCTTCCATCTGATCCCGACCATGACCGCGATCGAGAATGTGGCGATCCCGCTGGAGCTGGCCGGCCGGCGCGATGCCAACGCCCGTGCCCGCGAGGCGCTGGACCAGGTCGGGCTGTCGCACCGCACCAGCCATCGGCCAGGCCAGCTTTCCGGCGGCGAGCAGCAGCGCGTGGCCCTGGCCCGGGCGTTCGCGCCGAGCCCGCGGCTGCTGCTGGCCGACGAGCCCACCGGAAATCTCGACGCCCGCACCGGCGAGAAGGTCACCGACCTGATGTTCGGGCTGCAGCGCGACCACGGCACCACCCTGCTGCTGATCACCCATGACGCCTCGCTCGCCGCGCGCTGCGACCGCAGGCTGGCGGTCTCTGACGGCTGCGTCTCGGCGATGCCGTCGTGACCGCGCTTTCGATTGCCCCCGCCTTGAGGATAGCGTTCAGGGACATGCGCGGCAGCCTGGCCGGCATGCGCATCGTGCTGCTCTGCCTGGCCCTCGGGGTCGCGGCCATCGGCACCGTGGGCGGGCTGCGCACGGCGATCCAGGGCGGCGTCGCGGCCCAGCGCCGCGCCCTGCTCGGCGGCGACCTCAGCATGGAGAGCCCCGATCCGCTGCCGCCGGCCCTGGGCGCCTATATCCGCGGGCGCGGCATGTATGTCTCGGAGACCGCGACGCTGCGCTCGATGCTGTATGCTCCCGGGGTTCACGGTGCCTCCGGACGCCGCATGCTGGTCGAGGTCCGCGGGGTCGACGCGGCCTATCCCCTGGTCGGCGACCTCACGTTGACGCCGGCCATGCCGTTGCCGGACGCACTCGCCCGCGGGATGCTCGCCGAGCCGCTGATCGGCGACCGGCTGGCGGCCAGCCCCGGTGCCGAACTGCACCTTGGCAGCTACGTGGTCCACCTCGCGGGCCTGCTCACCCACGTGCCCGATGGCGCCGGCAGTACCTCGCTGGCGCCGACCGTGATGCTGTCGCGGCAGGCGCTCGACGCGTCCGGTCTGATCGCTCCGGGTGCATTGGTCAGCTACACCCTGCGCGTCGCCCTGCCGGACGGGCCGTCCGTGCGTCGTCCGGCGGCCCGGCAGGCGCAGGCCGCCGCCCTGGCACGCGACATCTCGCAGCATTTTCCCGAAGCGCCTTGGCGCATACGCGATGTCACCGACGCCGCACCCGCCCTGACCCGCGTGGTCGATCAGGTGTCGCAATTCATGACCCTGATCGGGCTCGCCTCGCTGCTGCTCGGCGGCCTTGGCGTGGCCTCCGGCGTCGCGTCATGGCTGGAAGCACGGAACGAGACGCTGGCGGTGCTGCGCAGCCTAGGCGCCTCGGCGCGCGATGTCGCGCTGATCGTCTCGCTGCAGCTCGGCCTGCTCTGCGGCGCCGGCATCCTGGTCGGCGGCATCGCCGGGCTGGTGATCCCGGTGGTCGCCGTGCATCTGCTGGCCGGACTGCTGCCGGTGACGCCCGACGGCCACCTGCATCTGGCGCCGCTGCTGCTTGCCGCCGGGTTCGGCATCCTAGTCGCCGCCCTGTTCACCCTGCCGCCGCTGCTGCGCGCGGTCCGGGTCTCGCCGGTGGTGCTGTTCCGTGAGGAGATGGGCGAGGGACGGCGCGGCGGCTGGCGGCTGCTGGCCGTCCTGACCGCCCTGGTGCTGGCGCTGGTGGTGCTGGCCATGCTGACCTCGCCGTCGCCCTGGCTGGCGCTCGGTTTCTGTGCCGTGGCCGCCGTGGTGCTGCTGCTGTTCCGCCTTGCCTCCCTGCTGCTGCGTATGCTGTCGCGCCGGGTCGTGGGCCAGGGAAGCGTGGTGTGGTGGCGTCTCGGCCTGCGCGCGCTGCACCGGCCCGGCTCGCCTGCTGCGGCCCTGCTGCTGGCCCTCGGGGCCGGGCTCTCGACGCTGGCCGGGATCGCCCTGATCGAGGGCAACATACGCGACGCCGTGCTCGGGCAGTTGCCGGTGCATGCGCCTTCCTTCTATTTCATCGACATCCAGCCGGGCGAGGCCAGCCGCTTCGACGCCGTGCTGAAAGCCCTGCCCAGCGTCGGCGAGGTGCGCAGCCTGCCGAGCCTGCGGGCACGCGTGGTCGCCGTCGACGGCGTGCCGGTCGCCTCGGTGCATGCGACGGCGCAGACCAAATGGGCTCTGCGCGGCGACCGTGGGCTGAGCCTGTCCGCCAACCCGCCGTCCGGCACTCATCTCGTCAGCGGCAAATGGTGGCCGGCGGATTATGACGGACCGCCGCTGCTCTCGTTCGATGCCGGGCTGGCGCAGGGCTGGGGCGTGCATATCGGCTCGGTGATCACGCTGAACGTGCTCGGGCGCAACATCGACCTGCGTGTGTCCAACCTGCGCGACATCGCCTGGCGCTCGCTTCAGCTCAATTTCGCCTTCATCGCCTCGCCGGGACTGCTATCGGGCGCCCCCCATACCCTGGTCGCCACCGTCGCCTCCAGCGGCCGGCCGGCGGACGACGCGGCCATCCTGCAGGCGGTCACCGACGCGCTGCCCAACGTCACCGGCATACGCGTGGCCGACGTGCTCGAAGTGCTGGCCAGCCTGGTGCATCGCCTGGCGCTGGCGCTGCAGGCGATGGGCGCGGTGGCGCTATTGTCCGGTGGCCTGGTGCTGGCCGCGACGCTTGCGTCGGGCCAGCGTCAGCGCCGTCGCGAGGCCGCCATACTGCGTAGCCTGGGCGCCACCTCGTCGCAGCTTCGGGCGGCCTGGCTGGTGGAGTTCGCGATCCTCGGCCTGGTCGCCGGCAGTGCCGCCGCCGCGATCGGCGCCCTGCTGAGCTGGCTGGTGCTGCACTTCGTGCTGCGCGCGCCCTGGATCCTGCTCGGCGGCACCCTTGGCGGGACGCTGTTCGCCGCGATCCTGCTCATGCTGCTGGCCGGCTTGGCGGCGACGCGGCAGGCGTTGCGGGCCAGCCCGGCGGAATTGCTGCGTGGAAATTGACCGTGCCGTTATATTCTTCGCGCCGTCGTGCGTGCGAAGGCCCGGTTCCGCTTGACCTGCCAGCAGGATCAACCAGATTATCATGTCGGGCTCCGGATTTAGCCGGAACCAGGAGAATTTTCGATCATGGCCTTCAGTCCCGACTTCCGAAGCACCTCCCGCGCCCCAGGCGCGGGTGCCCAGGCCGGGGTCATCGATGCCGGCCTGCGCGCCTATATGCTGCGCGTCTATAACTGGATGACGTCCGGTCTGCTGCTGACCGGCATCGTCGCCTACGCGGTTTCGCATACCTCGCTGCAGGCAATCTTCTACCAGAGCGTCGAGACCGCATCCGGCGCTATCGTGATGCGCCCGACCGCCCTCGGCTTCCTGTCAATCTTCGCTCCGCTCGGCTTCGTGCTGGCGATGAGCTTCGGCATCAACCGAATGTCCAGGCAGGCGGTGCAGGGCCTGTTCTGGGGCTTCTGCGCGGTCATGGGCATCAGCCTGACCAGCATCTTCCTGATCTATACCGAGACCTCGGTCGTGCGCGTGTTCTTCATCACCGCCGCAACCTTCGCCGCCATGAGCCTGTGGGGCTACAGCACCAAGACGGACCTCACCAAGTTCGGCTCGTTCCTGATCATGGGCGTGTTCGGCATCCTGATCGCCATGCTGGTGAACATGTTCCTGCATAGCTCGGGCATGCAGTTGATGATCAGCTTCATCGGTGTGATCGTCTTTACTGGCCTGGCTGCCTACGACACGCAGCGCATCAAGTTGAGCTACGGCCAGTTCGCCGCCTACGAGGGTGTCGAGCAGGCGGGCAAGCGCAGCGTCTACGATGCCCTGACCCTGTATCTGAACTTCATCAACCTGTTCCAGTTCATGCTGATGCTGACCGGCAGCCGCAGGAACTAGGCGCTTCCGCGAACCTCCACAAGAAAAAGGCGGCCCGATCAACGGGCCGCCTTTTTTGTCTCTGTGGTCCCGATCGATTTCCTATGCGAAAGCCATGTCATACCGAGTGGCGGTGAGGTTGACCGTTGCAAGATAAGGCCGGGCCCTGCCCAGACCCGCCAAAGGCCGTGGCCTTTGGAAACCAATATGATTGGATTTTCAAGGCTTTGCCTTGAGCGGGTCCAGGGCAGAGCCTGGTCCTTCATTTAACTGGACGGGGCGCCGGTTCGCTCCGG
>CAXSEE010000098.1:0-15290 GCA_964235615.1 uncultured Acetobacteraceae bacterium
TGGATGTCGATGCCATCATCCTCTGCACCGGCTACCAGCATCATTTTCCGTTCCTGCCGGATGCGCTGCGACTGAAGACCAGGAACCGGCTTTATCCGGACGGGCTCTACAAGGGCATCTTCTGGGCGGATAATCCCGCGCTGATCTATCTCGGGATGCAGGACCAGTACTACACCTTCAACATGTTCGATGCGCAGGCCTGGTACGCTCGCGACGTCCTGCTCGGCCGGATCCTGTTGCCATCGCCCGTAGAGATGCAGCGCGACATGGATGCATGGCTGGCGCGCGAGGAGGCGCTCGGAGATGCGTTCGCCGGGATCGACTTCCAGACCGACTATGTGCGCGACCTGCTGTCGAACACCGATTATCCGGCGATCGATCTCGATCATGTTGCCGCCACCTTCAAGGAATGGGAGCATCACAAGGCGGAAGGTATCCTCACCTACCGTGATCGTTCCTACGTCTCGGCCCTGACCGGCCAGATGGCGCCGATCCACCATACGCCCTGGATGGAAGCGCTCGACGACTCGCTGGAGGCATTCCTGCACGTCAGGGAAGCGGCAGATTGAACTCGCGGACGAGCGCCGCCGGCGTGGGCAAGCGATCCACCGGCTGATCATTCTCCGAGAATGCCAGCACCAGCTCGCGTGTCAGCTCGCGTGCCGCTTCATGTTCCGGCTGATGCCGACGATGACCGACGCAGATCTGGCGGATCAACCGCGGCGAATGGATCTCGTGGATGCGTATCTGCCGACGCTGCCGGCTGTTGTAGACGGCACCCATAGGCAGGATGGTCGCGTAACGCGTCGTCTTGACCAGGGTGAGCGCTGCTGCCATCGAATCGATCTCGATCTGCGGGGTCAACAGCCAGCCGCGTTCGCGGAAATGCTGCAGCAGCATGGAACGAAGTCCATGACGTAGCGACGGCAGCACCAGCGGCAGGTCGCGAAGCCGGTCGAGACTGACCGGCCCGGGTGGCAGCAGGTCGGACGCGCTGTCGACGATCACCGCCAGGCTGTCCATGGCGATGGTCTCGAATATCAGGTCGGTGCTGGCGAAGGGCTGATCGACCAGCACCAGATCGACCTGTCCCTGTTGCAGCCAGCGCACCAATGTGCCGGAAAAAGCTTCGGTCACTTCGACAGCTCCATCCGGGCTGGCCTGCCGCTGCGCGCGGGACCAGCAGTCCAGCGCGCGCGCCACACCGACCGCGGCCAGGCTTTCGTCATCGAGCAACGGCATGATGCCGACACGAAGCTTGCGCCCCGCGTGGATCCGGCGCGGCTGCAGGATCTGGACGGAACGCTGCAGTCGCTCGATCGGCTCATGCAGCAGGGCATAGAGGCGATCGGCCAACGCGTTCGGCCGGATGCCGCGCGAGCTGCGCTCGAACAGGCACGCGCCAAGCTGTTCCTCGATCCGGTGCAGTTGCACGGTCAACGCCGGCTGCACGATGCATAGCCGCTCGGCGGCACGACGGATGTTGCGTTCTTCGTAGAGCCTGCAGAAGGAGAGGCAGTATTTCAACGACAATGCCTGCGTTAGCTCCATGATTTCCGGACGAAGCGGCAGTTTTTGTTGCAAAATCAGGTTCATCTGAGTCCAGAGCGACAGCAACACCGCCTGCCGCGCCGGGTCGGCTGCCTGGCAGACCAGGCTGAGCACGGGATCGTCGATATCCGAATGCAGCATCACGCAGCGATGGCTGGCGTCGAACAAACTCCGGTTCACCAGCAGGGCAGGCAGCAATGTCACCGAACCCGGCGGCCCAGTTGGCGCCAATGACGGTGCCAGCAGCAGATCGAGCAGGCTGTCGGTGGTGCGCTGGACCCGGGCACCGGCACGTGCGGCAATCCTCGTGATCCGCTCAGCAAGATCGCCCGGAAGTGGAGGCAGGCGGATCACCCGGTCCCGCAGATCCTGAGTTCCGACCAGCCCGTCAGGGACATCGCCGGGGGTGTCGACACCGATCACGATCCAGCGGTCCGCGATGGTGGCTCCGGCGTCAACAGCGCGGAACTTCAGCATGATGTCGGCGGCACTCGCCGACATGCCTCGCCGCTCTTCCATGACCGTGATCCGGCCTGCATGCGGCGGCAATGCCTGCATCGCCTGCTCCAGCAATCCAGTCAGGTCGCAGCCGGGCATGCACTCGGGCGTCGATATGGTCAACGATGCCGGCGGCAGGATGACATCGTGTTGCAGATGCACGAAGGCAGAAGCAATCTCGGAGATCAAAGGCCGCAGCATCCGGTATGCGGCCGTCCCGGCCGCCGTCGGTATGAAGCCGGCATCCTGTCGAACGAATAGGCCATCACCGAAATCATCGCGTATCTGCTTGAGATGGCCGCTGACCGTCGATCGGGCCAAGCCACGCCGAACGGCCGCGCGCCTGAGATCACCTTCTTCGGCAAGGGCAAAGAAACTCAGAATCTGACTGATCCCGGAGGTCAGGCGCGCAGCACCTGCCGGAATGGGTCGATCATGGACATGCTTGAGGTTCGACATACGTCACCGGATAACGTGAGGATGGCCATAGCTCCGTCCCGGTTGCCGGATATAGTTGCGATTTCAAGGTCCGAGACTGTTATCCAGAGTAGAATAGGGTTTGCTGCATCGCGGCGTCCATCTATTTCCAAATTGCCAGTTCAGTATTCCAGGATGGCCATAACATTTATCGACACACTGGCGGAGACTTGCGGCAACCGCTTCGACCATGCCAGCATCCGAACGATGAGCGACGCGCAATCGATCAGGAGCTTCCTCTCGGCACTGGAACAGGACGGGCAACTGCTGCACGTCGAGGAGCCGGTCGATCGTGTCTACGAAGTCTCGGCTTTCCTCTCCGAGGCGGACATCGGTCCGGCGTTGCTGTTCGACGATGTCATCGACTCCGACATCAGGATTGCCGGCAACCTGCTGAACAGCCGCGAACGCGTCGCACGGGCGTTATCGGTCGAGGTGGGGGAGTTGTCCCGCAGCATCCATGATGCGATCCGCCATCCCGTTCCCTGCCGACCGGTAGCGGAGGGCGCTGTCCAGCAGGTCATGACCGCCGAGGCGCCGCTGGCAGCATTGCCGGTCCCGACATTCTTCGAGCAGGAGCAGCGCCCCTACATCACCGCCGGCGTGATCCTGGCGCGGGATCCGCAGACCGGTCGCGGCAATGCCTCGTTCGCCCGACTGGGTGTGCTGGACGGCGATACGGCACTGGTCGGCATCGCGCCCAACCATCACCTGGCGCTGTTCGCCCGGCGTGCCGCTGCATTGGGACGGACATTGGAGATCGCCGTGGTGCTGGGCGCGCATCCGGCGATCCAGCTTGCCGCCTGCCTGTATCTTGGCGTTGGTGACGACGAGCTCGAATGCGCGGGGCGGCTGCTCGGCCATCCGGTCGAGCTGACACAGGCACGCACCGTCGATCTGATGGTACCGGCCGATGCGGAGATCGTGCTCGAAGGCCGCATCGAGCCGGACAATCCGGTCGAGGAGGGGCTGATCTCCGAATATCATGGCATGTACGAGAGCTATGGTCCCGGGCTGCTGACGCGCTTCAGCGCCCTGACACGGCGTCGCGACGCGATCTTCCAGGTGATCGAGCCGGGCTATCATCGCGAGCATATATTCCTGGGCGCCTTGCCGATCGCGGCCGGCCTGATGCAGGCGCTCACTGCTGTGCTGCCCAACGTGCGTGACGTGGCCGTGACGGAAGCCGGCGCCGGCCGCACCGACGTGGTGGTGCAGATCGATCGGCCGAAGCCGGGACAGTCGCGGCGGGCGATGTTCGCGGTCTGGGCGGCGGTGAGCATTGCCAAGCGGGTGACCGTCGTGGACTGCGATATCGACCCGTGGGACGCGATCGCGGTGGACTGGGCACGGATCAACCGGATGAGATACGAGCGCGACCTGTTGCTCGTGCCGATGGCCGGCACCGACCGCTCGGAACCGATGGAGAGCGGCGGCCTGGTCACCAAGGTCGGTTTCGACGCCACCGTCAAGACTGGCGACCGGGTCGAGGGTAGCGAGCGCGCCCTGCCCCCGCTCGCGGCCCGGCAGAAGGCGACACGATGGTATACGTCAGCGAGATGACGCCCCGGCGGATCATCGTTGCGATTTCTGGGGTATCCGGCGCGATCTATGGCGTCGAGGCCTTGCGCCTGTTGCGGGAGGCCGGCGGTTTCGAGACGCATCTGATCGTCTCGCCGTCCGCGGTCAGGACCATGCAGGAAGAGACCAGCCTAACCTTGCGGGAGACCGAGGATCTCGCCGACCAGGTGCACCGGTTCCGCGACATCGGTGCGCCAGTCTCCAGCGGTTCGTTCAGGGTCGAGGGCATGCTGGTGGTGCCCTGCTCGGTGCGTACTCTGGGTGCGATCGCCAGCTCGCTCGGTGACAACCTGATCGTCCGTGCCGCGGACGTATGCCTCAAGGAACGTCGCCGGCTGGTGCTGATGGTGCGCGAGACGCCATTGCATCTCGGTCATCTCGAACTGATGGCCAATGTCACGCGCTACGGCGCCATCGTGATGCCGCCGGTGCCCGCCTTCTACAGCCGGCCGCGCAGCATCGAGGAACTGATACGGCAGAGTGCGGCGCGCGCGCTGGATGTAATCGGCATCGACATCGCGGAGCTCAAGCGCTGGCCTGAGAAGAATGAGGGACCCGGATGACGAACGCACAACAGGCGGAAGAGTGGAACGGCGACAGCGGCGTGCGCTGGCTCGCCAATCAGGAACGGCTCGATCGCGTGCTCGAACCATTCGGGCTTCAGGCACTGGCGGCGGCCGATGTGCAACCGGGCCAGCGCGTGCTCGACATCGGGTGCGGTTGCGGCAGCACGACGCTCGAGCTGGCCCGGCGGGTCGGACCTGTTGGCCGGGTCTCGGGTGTCGACATCTCGGCACCCTTGCTGGGCCGCGCCGGCGAACGGGCCATGCAACTGGACCTGCCAATCCGCTTCGCGTGCGGCGATGCCAGCCGGTATCCGATCGAGGCGGGTGCGTTCGACCTGCTGTTCTCACGCTTCGGGGTGATGTTCTTCGACGACCCGCCTGCCGCCTTCTCGCATCTGGCCAGCGGCCTTAAGCCGGGTGGACGCCTGGTGTTCGTCTGCTGGCGTGGGCCCCAGGAAAATCCCTGGCTGACCTTGCCGCTGCTCGCCGCCAAGCCGTTCCTGCCGCCTGCGGCTGAAGTCGATCCGGATGCGCCGGGTCCGTTCGCCTTTGCGAGAAGCGGACGTGTTGAGGGCATCCTGACCAACGCCGGGCTGCATGATATCAGTTTGCAGCCGTTCGACCTGTCGTTGCAGGTGGGTATTGGTGCGAACAAGGCGGAGGCAATCGAGGACGCCCTCGCCTATGCGCTGCAGATCGGTCCACTGGCGCGCCACCAGAAGGATATGTCCAGCGATGCGAAGGCGAACATCCAGACTGCGGTGCGGGCGGCCCTGGCGCCCCATGCAGGGGATGATGGCGTGCGGATCGCCAGCGCCGTCTGGATCGTCAAGGCAACCCGCTAGAGCCGTCGGGAAATACTATAGCGGATCCGTCATGTTGGTCTGGTGGGTGAGCTGATGATCGTCGGACTATGCAGTCGGGCGAGATCCGTCTTTATAGAAGGAGTGTCGGCATGAGCCTATTTCACCTTGGCTGGTTTCTTGGACCCGGGGTCACGATCCAGGGCTGGAACACGCCGGGGTTCGATGCGAGTTACGACTGGACCAAGCCGACGCTGTTCCAGGACATGATCCAGCGGCTGGAGCGTGCCTGCTTCGACGTGTTGATCCTGGAAGACAGTTCCACGGTTCCAGACAATTACGGCGGCAGCCGCGATTTCTATCTCCGCCATGCCGCGATGACACCGAAATTCGATCCGGTGCCGCTGGTGCCGTATCTGGCTGCGGTGACCAAGCATATCGGTATCGCGCCGACCTTGACCTCCACCTTCTACCCGCCGTTCCTGCTGGCCCGGCTGATGTCGACGCTCGACCAGTTCACGTCCGGGCGTATCGGCTGGAATATCGTGACCGCGACCAATGACGGAGCGGCGCAGAATTACGGGCTCGAGAAGCAGTACGAACATGACCTGCGCTACGACATGGCCGACGAGTTCATCGACTGCGTCCGACAGCTCTGGAACTCGTGGGATGCCGATGCGGTCGTGATGGATCCAGAGACCGGGATGTTCGCCGATCCGGCCAAGGTTCACAGTGTCAATTTCGAGGGTAAATTCTACCGCTCGCGCGGACCATTGAACGTGCCGCGCTCGCCGCAGGGTCAGCCGGTGTTCGTGGCTCCCGGGGCGTCCCCGCGCGGCCGCCTTTTTAGTGGCCGCAACGCGGAGATCGTGCTCGCCGGCCATGCCGACACGATCGAGCAGATGAAGGATTACCGCGATGAGGTGCATCGCCACGCGCGCGCTTTCGGCCGCGATCCGGCGAACTGCAAGGCATTGTTTACCCTCTCCCCGATGGTCGTGCGCGACGCCCACGATGCCGAGGAGGTGCGGCTTCGCATGGCTGCCGGACGCAATGCCCGAATGGAACACAGCATCGCTGCCATGTCCTATCTTTCGGGGATCGATATGTCGAAGGTCGATCCCGACGCGAAGCTTCCGGAGCTCAAGACCAACGGGATGCAGAGCCTGCTTCGCACGATCAAGAATGCCGGTCCCGACGCAACCCTGCGCAGCATCGCCACCCTGCCGCACGGATACACGATCGTCGGTACCGCCGACGCGGTGGCGTCGGAGATGCGTGATGCGATGGATGAGATCGGCGGCGATGGTTTTCTCATCGTCGGCTATCTGAAACCCGACTATGTCGCCTCGATCGTGGACGATCTGGTCCCCGAGCTGCAGCGCCGCAACCTCACCCGCTCAGGATATGAGCCGGGAACGTTCCGGGATTCGCTGATGGCGTTCTGAACAAGCATCCCGATCCGGCAGCATGCTGTTCTACGCCTCATTTTGCTGAGACCGGATCCTGGGTTGGCCTCACGATCTCCAAAGGACCTCGCCCAATGCAGCATGACGTGAGCGTCGAAACCCGTCCTCGCATCCGACCACGCATGCTGGCGGCGGCTACCATCGGCAATGCCCTCGAATTCTACGACTTTCTCAGCTACGTGTTCTTTGCCACCTCGATTGCCGCGGTGTTCTTCCCCAATCACGACCATGCGACGCAGCTCCTGCTCGCTCTCGGCACCTTCGGCGTCTCCTTTCTCGCCCGGCCAGTCGGCGCGCTGGTTCTCGGTGCCTATGCGGACCGCAGGGGCCGCGTCGCCTGCATGATGCTGTCGATCGGGCTGATGACGCTCGGCAGCGCGATGATGACGGTGATGCCGGGCTATCGCTCGATCGGCGTCGCCGCACCGTTCGGCATCCTGATCGCCCGGCTGATCCAAGGCTTCTCGCTTGGCGGCGAGTTCGGCAGCTCCACGGCCCTGATGATCGAGCAGGCGCGCGGCGGCGAGGCGCGGGCGGCCAGTTGGCAGGGGACCGGTCAGATACTTGCTGGCACCCTGGCGCTCGGCATCGCCTGGCTGCTGAGCACGCTGCTGTCCCATCCGGCCTATCAGCAATGGGGCTTTCGCATCGCCTTCGGCATCGGCGTTCTGGGCGGTCCGGTCGCCCTGTTGCTGCGACGTCACCTGCGGGAAACCCTGACGTTCTCCGGGCTGCGATCCGGGGCGGTTCGACCTCCGGCCGAGAGCGCCACCGTGCGCCGCATTTTCCTGGCAGTTGGGCTGGTCGCTCTGCAGATGGGTCAGACCTATGTGGTGGTGTATCTGCCGACCTACGCTGCTGTACACCTCCACATGAGCAACGCCAGGGCGCTCGGCGCGATTTTCCTGCTCTATGCCGTGATGCTGCTGCTGACCCCGGTGCGCCTTGCCATAGCCAGTCGCTTCGACCGCTCGCACCGGTTCGGCGCCATGCTGGGCTCCTGCCTGCTGCTGATGATCTGCGGATATCCTGCCTTCAGCTTGCTCGATGCTTATCCGACGCCGATCATGCTGTTCCTGGTTCCGTTCCTGCTGAGTATAGTAGGGATCTTCTACGCGTCCCCGTTGCAGGCGCTGATGGGCCTGGTGTTCCATCAACGCCGCCGCGGTCTTGGCCTGTCAGTGTCCTATTCCGTCGGCGTGGCGGTGTTCGGCGGCTTCGCTCCGTTCATCACCACCTGGATGATCACGCTGACTGGCGATGCACGTAGCCCCGGTCTGTATCTCACCGCGACCGGGGTGATCACCATGCTGGCGTTGTTGTTGGCCAGACGCCAATTGACAGAGCAGGCCATGGAGAGCGTTCGGCCTGGCTGACGCCGAGCTGGAGCAGATCCGCTCCTCTACGTCTGTAGACTACAGCACACATAGTTCATTCGGTCAGGCCGAACGTCGTCGATAGTTATAATGAAATCGGAAGAACTAATGACTGCGCGGTTTCCGCTTGCTGTCAGATGACATGACGATCACGGCCCTGTCTCCGCCTCCGCCCTGCAGCTTCAGCATGATCGATTAATAGGAGATTGCCTAGATGTCGAGATATGACCGCATGTGGGCCAGAGGAACCATGTTAGTAGCGTGGCTGCTATTGAGCACCTCACGTGTGCTTGCCGATCCGCTTGCAACGCCATCATCGTCGCCAGCCGCCGCCAAGACGGTGCCTAGCACCGCGCAAAACCCTGAGCCAAAGTCCACAAATAACGAGGACATCATCGTTACTGCGCAACGCCGATCGGAGTCTGTAAAGAATGTACCGATCAGCATCACGGCAATCTCTGGAACTACTATTCAGAAGTTCGACATCCAGGATCTGCAGGACTACGCGAAGCTGGTGCCTAACCTCTCATTTGGCCAGAGTGTTGGTGGCGGAGGCGCCAGTTCCGGCGCCGGCGTGGCAGGTTCACTAGGCATCTCCATCCGCGGCATCTCCGGATATAGTACGACCGCCTTTTATATCGACGACACGCCGTTGCCGGACGGCCTTGATCCGCGGATCATTGATGTTGATCACATCGAAGTATTGCGAGGACCTCAAGGCACGTTGTTCGGTGCGTCCTCGATGGGCGGTATCGTTCGCGTGATTACCGCTCCAGTGATGCCGGATCGTCTTAGCGGCACGCTCGACGTCCAGGGCTACGGCCTGTCCCATGGCGGGGCGCCTGGCGCTAGTACAAGCGGCATAATCAACATTCCTCTGGTGCCGGGTTTTGCCAGTGTCCGCCTGTCGGCCTTCGAAGATTACATACCAGGTTTTTTCACCCGCACTTACGACGATCCCCAGGCGCTGAATGTAACTGGCCAACCCGTTTCAGGACCGGCGAGGACGGTCGGCAACATCGGAGCCAGGCAAGAGCACGGGATCGGCGCCACCTTCCATATTACCCCCGCCACGAAGCTCGTGTTGACGCCGGTGATCCGCTGGCAGCGCACGGACGGAGACGGGCTGCCGCTTGCCGACTATGACCCGAACAGCCTCGTGCAGCGCCGAATTATCAACCAGCACGAGTCGGACTATGATGTCTTCTTCTTCGGTGCCTTGACCGCCAGCTATACGGTGCCGCTGGGACGCTTCGTGTCATCGACAAGCTGGCTCAACCGAAGCTCTTTCGATCTGGAGGACGGCGCGGACGCGAACTCCTTTGCCCTGTCGCCGTTGCTGCTGTTGCCGGCGCCAGGGGTAGGCGATATCCGCAACAAGACATTCACGGAAGAGGATCGGTTCGAGTCCAAGCTTAACCTCCCGTTCCAGTTTGCGGCGGGCGGATTCTATCAGCTCGTGAACAGCTATTATTACAACAATATCACCATGCCGGGACTGGATGCCGAGCCAGGAAGCTCCTTCGACACGGACGACGTGTTCACCCTGTTGACCCATCAGCGCACCACCCAGTTGGCAGGCTTCCTAAACGCCAGCTACACGTTGTTCAAGCGGCTCGAGATTGCGGTCGGCGGACGTGAATCGCGCCTGACGAACAGCGTCAGCTCTGATCAGACTGGCATCTTCGGTACGGGGCCGGCGCAGACCTATATCGCTGAGACATCGTTTACGCCGCGCTTCTCGGTAAAGTATCGGTTCGATCCGGAGTGGATGGTGTATGCCACGGCAGCCCAGGGCTTCCGCGTCGGGGGCGCCAACCCGCCGCTCGGCTCGGCGTGCAGCGGATTTGGCTACAACACCACCAAGCAGATCCCGTACGGCAGCGATAGCCTATGGAGCTACGAGGCCGGTGTCAAAGCTTCCGGCCTGGACAACCGCATCTCGGTCAACGCCGATGTTTATCATATCGACTGGAGTCGGATTCAGCAGACTGAGATTCTATCCTCCGGCGCCAACGATTGCTTCGGGCTTCTTACGCTCAATCTCGGCACTGCCAACAGCGATGGCAGCGAAGTGGAGGCAACCGCGCGGCTGACCAACAATCTCTCGATACATGCGGCGGTGGGTTACGAGGATGCTCGCCTGACGAAAGCCTCCCCCGGCACGGAGTACCATGTTGGCGAGCCGCTCAGCGGGGTACCAAAATGGACCTCCTCTGCCTCGGCGGATTATGAACTCCCACAAAAATGGGGACACTACTTCGCACTCGGAAGTTACTCTTACACTGGCTCCAGCTTGAGCTATAGCGAGCTCGCCTCGGGCTTGCTTCGAAAATCCTATCAACTGGTCGATCTGCGTCTTGGTGCCGTATACCACAGCTATACGCTCAGCCTGTTTGCGAAAAATCTTTTCGACGCCAGGCCCAATTTGGGCGATGAGGTGCCAATCACCGCGTTGGCGGAAAACCGCTACCGCTACCTCGTTGGGCTGCCCCGCGAGATCGGTGTGGATCTCCGTGTAAGGTTCTAACGAACGCCTCTCACAGTAGAGGGCCTGCCGAATTTTGGTAAAGGCTAGTTCGTCGTAGTGATGCTCGTCGCCTTCCCGATGCCTTCCTGGCTGGTTATAATGACCATCGAGCCTATAAGCCGACAAGCCAGGTAGCAGGGGAGACAGGCATGAGCGGGTCGACGGACCAGGCGTTCGCGACATTGCCCGCGGACGCGTTCGCGCCCGGCTTTTTCATGGACAGGCTGGCAGATCGCGATCAGGTGGCAAACATGATGGGCCGCGACGGCTGGGAGGCTTTTGAACGGCCACTGCCGCATTATCTGTTTCGCACGGCTCTTGCAGCACCCGGCCTGATCATAGACATAGGCGCCAACACCGGATTCTATTCCCTGCTGGCGGCTTGCGCATCGGCGGGAAATCGCGTGCTGGCATGCGAACCGGTCCCGGCGATCCTCGATATCCTCGAACGGAACATCCGGGAAAACCAGTTGCAGGATCGCATCCGTGTGGTTCAGTTCGCCATCGGAGACCGGAACGGCAGCGCTGATCTCTATATCCCTTCGCAGGAGCACGGCCTGATCGAGACCAGCGCATCCTTGCGATACGATTTCAAGCAGGACCACTCGGGCAGAGTGCCGGTCTCGGTGCGGACGCTCGACCGGGTCCTGTTCAGGCCTTCGCTAATGTTCCGGCGTGTCACGCTCATCAAGATCGACGTCGAGGGCCATGAGGCCGCCGTCATCGCCGGGGCCTACAGGACGATCCGGCGCCACCGTCCCATCGTCTTTATCGAGATCCTGCCGAGTGCCGATTTCGACGCCCTGAACCGTTTCATCAGGCAGAACCGTTATGCGGATGTCCGGCTGCTACCGGACAGCAGTCCGGTCGTCGGTCAGCAGGTGACGTTCGATCCTGTGAGCTGGAACCATGCGCTCGTGCCGCAGGAGCAGGTCGGCGGTTTCATCGAGGCAGCACCCGGATACCGTTCTAGCCCATGACGAGGCCTTCGATGTCGTGCTTCTGCGTGATCGGGACGAGCTTATCGACGACCCGACAGACCAGATGCTCGCGAAGGGCCGTCGGCAGGGCGTTGTGATAGGCCCTGGTTACCATCATGTCGTGCAATGCGTCATGTCCGGCTCCCGGAGCATCGAAGCCGAGCACCAGGACCGGGCGGGCAATCGGCGACGGATGCGCGGTGCCGCGGTGGACCGTGAGCGCCGAGCGGCAGGAGATGTCGCCCATCTGCGGGAACTTGGCGATGCCACGCTCGGCGAACCGGTCCCAAATTGCTTCCGGCGGGAACATCTCGTGGTTCCAGTCGCGGCCGTCATCCCATTGTGTTCCCGGTGCGACCTCGAACGGACCCATGTCCGGGGTCACGTCGACCCCGGTGACGTTAAAGGCGAGGGAGGTGATCTGCAGTTTCGCATACGTTTCCGGCGGTGACGGAAAGTCGCGATGCCAGGGCTGGTTCCTGGCTCCCTGGAACGGCGTGTCGAAGCCGACCTCGACGATCCGGTAATCCGGACCGAGCACCGCCTCGGCCATCGCGGTGATCCAGGGATGGGTGGCGAGATCGACGAAGCCGCTGAGCGCCTCGGGATGCAGCTCGACATACCAGCGGCGCGGGCCGCGTCCGACGGCACCGCCGGGGCGCTGGATGGCTTCCCAGAAGGCGGTCATCATGTCGTCGTTCAGACGTGCGACCCAATCCCGGGACAGGCCGCCTTTCAACCCGACCACGCCATCCCGTTGCAGTGTCTCGACACTGCCTCGAATGTCGGGTGCGGCCGCATGCGCCAATGCCGATGATGACATGCCGTTTCTCCTGCTGGATCGCGCTGCTGCGGCTGGACGCCGCCGTGTGTGCCTTTTCTTGGATTTGCCTTATTGTCGGACATGGCGCTATTCAATTTGTCAGACATAAGATAGCTTTACAAGGACGGGACGTTAACCGCTCAACCAGTGATGCACGGACGAGCCGAACAAGGTTTGCCGCCAGGGAGTACGACCATCATGATAGACTCATTCAGGTTCCGTTTCGGGACCTTGTTGGCCGTCGGCGCGATTTCCAGCGCATTCGCGGTCCCTGCCATGGCCCAGGCGACCGACCAGGGTGCCCAGGTCGTCGGCACCACATCCTCCGCCGTCTGCACCAACGCGTCGCCGAGCCATGCCTCCCTGTCCGGCATGGTGGTCGGCTTCTCGCAGTCGGAGAATGAGCAGAACCCGTTCCGCGCGGCGGAGACCACATCCGTCAAGGCAGCGGCGAAAAAGGCCGGGGTGGCACGGCTGCTCTACACTAATGCCAATGACGACCAGGCCAAGCAGGTCGCCGACATCGAAAGCATGATCAGCCAGGGTGCCAAGGCGATCATCGTGGCGCCGTTGAACGCGACCGGCCTGCAACCGGCACTCGAACAGGCCGCGGCCAAGAATATCCCGGTGGTGACCATCGATCGCGCGACCGCGGGCACGCCCTGCAGCAACTTCATCACCAACATCGGTTCGGACTTCTTCGTCCAGGGGCAGCGTTCCGCCGATGCGCTGGCGGCGGCGACCGGCGGCAAGGCCGAGATCGTCGAGATCCAGGGCGCCTACGGCAACGCGGTGGAGACGCAGCGCACCGAAGGCTTCGCCGACGGGCTCAAGAAGCATCCCGACATGCATCTGCTCGCGGCACAGACCGGCAACTGGTCGGCGACCGACGCGCAGCGCGTGATGGAGCAGATGCTGCTCGCGCACTCGACGGCGAACGCCATGTATTCCCATGCCGACGTCATGACGCTCGGTGCCATGCGCGCCATCCAGCAGGGCGGCAAGCAGCCTGGCCATGACATCGCCATCGTCTCGATCGACGGCACCAAGGGGCTGGTCCAGGCGATCATGGCGGGTCGTGCGCAGGCGGACGTGGAGACCAACCCGCGCTTCGGACCGCTGTCGTTCAAGGCCCTCGGCGATTGGTTCGAGGGCAAGCCGGTGCCGCAGAAGCTGATCATGAAGGACGCCCTCTACGACCGCGCGAATGCGGCCGGCGCTCTGAAGCAGGGCGCGCCTTACTGATATAGAAAGACTGGCCTATTACAGAAAGACTGGCCTATGCTTCTGAGAACCCGTGACGTGGGCAAGAGCTTCGGCAATGTGCCCGCGTTGCGCGACGTCTCCTTCACTGTCGATGCGGGAGAAGTGCATGGGCTGATGGGCGAGAATGGCGCCGGGAAATCCACGCTGATCAAGATCCTCACCGGCTTTCACCAGCCGAGCAGCGGCGAGATGTGGCTGGACGACAAACCCGTCTCGTTCGACAGCCCGCGTGCCGCGCAGCATGCGGGCGTTGCCGCGGTCTATCAGGAGATCAACCTGATCCCCGAGCGCAGTGTCGCGGCCAACATCTATCTCGGCCGCGAGCCGCGTCAGTTCGGTTTGCTGACCGACCAGGCGCGCATGTTCCGCGAGGGCAGCGAGTTGCTGCAGCGCTACGGCCTCGATATCGACCCGCGCCAGCCGCTTCGCAGCCTGGGGCTGGGCATGCAGCAGATGGTCTCGATCGTCCGCGTGGTCTCGCTCGGAGCGCGCGTCGTCATCATGGACGAGCCCACGTCGGCGTTGAGCGGCGCCGAGGTCGAGCTGCTCTACGGGGTGGTGGAGCAGTTGCGCCGCGAGGGCAAGGGCATCGTCTATGTCAGCCACCGACTGTCGGAATGCTACCGGCTCTGCGACCGGCTGACGGTGCTGCGTGACGGACGCCTGGTCGAGACGGCCGCGGTGGCCGACCTGCCGCGCGCGCGCCTGATCGCCGCCATGCTCGGCCGGGAGATGGCCGCCGGCGCGACCGCCGGCGAGCGGGCGACGCGCGCGCATACCGTCAAGCAGGAGGGGGATGTCGGTGCGCGGGCGCTCACGGTGCGCAGGCTGTCGTGGCGCCGGCGTGTGGTGGATGTGTCGTTGTCCGTGCGGCGCGGCGAGATACTCGGTCTTGCCGGCCTGCTCGGTTCCGGCCGCACCGAGACGCTCAAGGCGATCTACGGCGCGGAGACGCCGGATCAGGGCGAGATCCAGCTCGCCCAGCAAAGTCTCGCAGCCCCTACGCCGGCACGCAGCATCCGCCAAGGGCTGGCGTTTCTCTCCGAGGACCGGCGCTCCGAGGGCATCTTTCCGCGGCTTTCGGTGCGGGAGAACTTGACCGCAGCGGTATTGCCGCGGATCTCCCGCCTCGGCGTGGTTTCGCGTCGAAAGCAGACCGAGCTGGTGGAACGCTATGTCCGTTCGCTGGGCATCAGGACGTCGGGTCCTGCCGCGCTGATCACCGAACTTTCCGGCGGCAACCAGCAGAAGGTGCTGATCGCGCGCGCGCTCTGCACCGAACCCAAGGTATTGATGCTGGATGATCCGACGCGCGGCATCGATGTCGGGGCCAAGGCGGAGGTGCATCGCGCGGTGCGTGCCCTGGCCCA
>CAXSEE010000099.1:0-3241 GCA_964235615.1 uncultured Acetobacteraceae bacterium
GGGCCTTGTCGCCGCCCTCTTCCTTGTTGAAGAAATAGCCGCGAAAGCGCGGCTTCTGAACGGGCTGATAATGGGGCGGGATATAGGTGCCGGTCTTGTCGTACTTGCCGTTCACGTAACGATCCGAGGTCTTGCTGTGGGCCAGTGGATCGACTGGCGGAGGGACGTTGCCATTGCCCGCGCCGGCAGGGCCGGCAGGATCGGCAGCGGTGGCTGATCCGCCCAGCACGAGGGAGACCAGCAGGCCGTGGCGTACCAGAGCAGCCAGGCGCGCGAGAGGGATCAGGACGGAAGAGATCATGAGAATTCCTGTGCCAGTGCCATACGCAGAGCCGAGTTGACGAGGTGCGCGAAGGTTATATGCATCTGCTGTTAGCAAGATGTTAAACCATCGTGCCATATCCTGGCTGGCGCCGGCAATCAGAGGTGGATTACGAGATGTCGGCAATGAATGCCCAGGTCTGGCACCGTACATGAAGCAGATCGTTGATCTGACCTGCTGCCGGGCGCTGTTTGCCTTGGGCGTGTTCACCTACCACGTCAATCTGCAGAATCATTATGCGCCCCTGCTGGGCCATGCCGGCGTGCTGGTCCACGAGGGCTATCTGGGCGTCGACGGGTTCTTCATCCTGTCCGGCATCGTGCTGGCCTATTCGCATCGCGGCTTCGCGGCCAATTTCGCGGAGTCCCGTCTGTTCCTGCTCAAGCGGCTGGTGCGGATCTATCCGGTGCATCTGGCCACCGTGGGCCTGTTCATGGCCCTGTTCGTCTCCGGCCTGCTGCTCGGAATTGCGCCACGCGAGCCGGAACGTTTCGGCGCGGACGAGCTGGTCCGGCATCTCGCCCTGGTGCATGCCTGGGGCTTCAGCGACCGCTGGGCCTGGAACTACCCGTCCTGGTCGATCAGCGCCGAATGGGCCGGCTACCTGGTGTTCCCGCTGCTCTGGCCGCGCCTGCGTGACGCGCGTCCCGGCTCGTTATCGGCGCTGCTGGTGCTTGCGGCGGTGTGCGAGTATGCCGCGCAATGGGTCGGGCTGCACCGGAACATGAGCCTGACCTTCGACGGCGGGCTGCTGCGCTTCTACCCGGAGTTCATCGCCGGGATGGCGACGGTGCCGCTGGTGCCGCTGATGGCGCGCGTGATCCCGGCGTTCGTGATGTTACTGGCCGCGTCGCTGTGCATCTGCGTCGGAGCGCTGCTCGTCAGGGGGGCCGGGGCGGAGGTGCTGGTGATCTATGGGCTGTGGATGCTGCTGGCTGGCATGCTGTTGCGCGCCTTCCAGGGTGGCGCTCCCGTGCTCGGCTGGATCCCGGGCGGAAAATTCTTCGGCGAGATCTCCTACTCCTTCTACATGAGCTTCGCCTTCGTCGAGACCGTGCAGGCAAAGATCTGGCGCAGCCGGCATGTGCTGCCCGACAACGACAAGCTGCTCTACGGCGTGACCACCTTCCTGCTCACGCTCGGCCTGGCTCTGCTGCTGTGGAACTTCATCGAGAAGCCCGCTCTGCGCGCGTTCGGGCGTCGGCGCGGCATCCGGCTTCGCATCGGCGTGAGCGACGTCAGATCATGAACGGACCCCTCTGCGTAGAAGCGAATTCTGTGGAAGCGAATAAAGATGTATCGATACGTCACGGTCGTGTAGGCACAGCCGATCCTGTGGCCTGGTGACCCGGAGCATCGTCGTGGCCACGCTGACAACCCTGGTTCCTGTCCGATGAGACGAGTGCTGCCTTCTGCGACCTCGCCGTCCTGGGTGCTGGCGGAGACCGGGGTAGGGGCTGCGTTCTCGCTGCTGTCGATGCTGGTGGTCAGTCGCACCATCGGTCCGGAGGCCGCCGGCGTCGGCGCGATGGCGATTGCCGCCTTCCTGCTGCTCGATCTGTTCGGCGGCTCGATGATGACCGATGCGCTGATTCAATGGCGCCGCCTGGAGCCGCGCCATGCCAGCAGCGCCGCCACCCTGACCGTGCTGACCGGCATCGCGATGGGCGTCGTGCTGGCGCTGGCCGGGATCCTGCTGAGCTCGACGACCGGCCACCCGCAGATCGCCTCGTTGACCTGGGCGCTGGCGCCGCTGCTGCCGCTCTCGGCCTTCTCCGGGGTCGGCTCCGGGCTGGTGCTGCGCCAGCAACGCTACCGTCTGCTGGCCATGCGCGTGTTCATCGGCCAGCCGGTCGGACTGATGCTGGGCCTGCTGGTGGCGCACGGGCATGGCGGCGCCTGGGCCATGGTCGCCCTGCAGGGCGGCAACACGCTGGTGGTCTTCCTGCTGTTCCTGGTGACCAGGGCGGCGCCGGTGCGGCCCATGCTCGACCGCGCGGCACTCGCCGACCTGTGGCCGGTGGCGGGACCGCAACTGCTGTCGGTGGTGATGCTGGCCGGACGCTACCGCATGTTCATCATCGCCCTGGGCATGATCACCACCGGCAGCGTGGTGGCGGTGTGCAACGTCGGTTTCCGGCTGCTCGATTCTGTTCTTTCGATCGTTTCCGGATCGACCTTGCGCATCACGCTGCCGCGCCTGTCCGCCCTGCAGGATGACCCGGCCGCCCTCGCCCAGGCCTACGGCGAGACCGCCCAGTTCCAGGCGCTGCTCGGCTGGCCGATTGCCGCCGGGGTGGCGCTCAGCGCCCATAACCTGGTCATCGGCCTGATGGGCCCGCAGTGGGCCGGGGCGGCCGACGGCACGCGCATCACCGCCTGTGCGGCCTTGCTCGCCTACAGCTACGGGGACGCCGGCAGCCTGTGGGTTTCCATCGGCAAGACGCGGATGAACCTGCTGACCGCGACGGCTGCCCTGCTGGTGCCGATCATCGGGCTACTGGTCATGCATCCGCAGACGCCCGCGCAGGCGGCCTTGTGCTGGGGCGCCACCGCGCTGGTGCTGGCACCGATCAACATGGTGCTTGTGACCCGGCGGATCCATCGTTCGCCGTTCTGGCTGATGCAATGGCTATGGCCGGCCGCGGCAGGTACTGCGGCGATGGCCATCGCGGTGCTGGCGGTGGAGCCGATGCTGCCGAAGGCGCCGCTGCTGGCTCTGGTCTGCCAGGCGGTTCTCGGCGGCGCGGTGTTCGGGCTGGTGGCGTTCCTCGCCCTCGGCCGCCGCCTGCCGCATGCCCTGAAGGTCCATCCTGCCGCCGATGAAGTCGCGGTACGCGCCAGCGAGGTCGCCGAGGCGGCGCCGGTGGTATGATGCCGAGGCAGTGCCCCAGATGCCGATATCAACGGTTCGACGCG
>CAXSEE010000099.1:3341-15240 GCA_964235615.1 uncultured Acetobacteraceae bacterium
GGCTGCCTCGACCGCCGGGGCTGCCTCGACCGTATGAAGTTCCTGACGGATTTCGGTGACCAGGCGGTGGTGCTGCCGCTTGCCGCGGCCATTGCGGTCACGCTGCTGCTGCTCGGCTGGTGGCGCGGCGCGATCGGCTGGATCGTGGCTGTGCCGGCGACGTTCGGGACCGTGCTGTCCCTGAAGATCATCTTCTATGCCTGTCACGCGGTGTTGCCAAACTGGGGCATACACAGCCCGAGCGGTCATACCGCCAGTGCCACGGTGGTGTATGGCGGCCTGCTCGCCCTGCTCGGCGAGCGGACTCCCAGCGGCAGGCGGACCATGCGCCATCTGCTGCTGTTGCTGCTGGCGGCGGTGCTGCTGGCTCTGGTGTTCGGCTATTCCCGTGTCGATCTGGGTGCGCATACGGTACCGGACGTGCTGGTCGGCGGTGCCGTCGGGATCGCCGGGGCGGTGCTGTTCGTGACCTTGGCCGGCCAGCCCCCGCCGCTATTCCGGCGCTGGGCGTTGGGAGCGGTGGTGCTGGGAATGGCCGGGCTGCTGCATGGACATGAGCTGCATGCCGAGGAGACCATCCAGCGCATGGCGATCAGTTACTGGTGGCCGTTCATCGCCTCCTGCCGCCCCGGGCGGGCGTAGATCCCAGGCGTGACGAAGTTCAGGCGGCGAAGAATGCGATCCGGCTGCCTTCCAGCACGGCGCAGGTGAGGCGGCCGCCACGTCCCGCGCCGGTGTCGATGCCGATGCGGTTGGCGCGCAGCACCGGGTCGGCCATCGGCGTGTGGCCATGCACCACCACGGCGCCGAACGCCTGCTTGGAAGACAGGAACGGCTCGCGTATCCAGAGCAGGTCGCGACGGCTGAGCTGTCCGAGCGGGATGCCCGGACGCACGCCGGCATGGGCGAACAGATAGTCATCGACACGATATTGTAACGACAGCCGGCTCATGAAGCGCAGATGCTCGCGCGGCAGCAGTTCGGGCCATTCACGCAAGGGCGCCTGGCGCGGTATCCCCCAACTCGCGAGGGCGGCGGTGCCGCCGTTGGCGAGCCAGTTCTCGGCCTGTTTCTGGTCTCCGAAGGCGATCGCCTGCAGCGCCATCTCCTCGTGGTTGCCCATCAGGTTGACGACGCGGTCGACCTGGAACTCCGGCTCGCGGGCAAGCAGGCTGAGCACGCCGGCGGTATCCGGGCCGCGATCGATATAGTCACCGAGGTGGATCAACGTCACGTCGTCGGCGGGACGGTCGCGCAGGTCGAGCGCGATCTGGCGATGGATCAGGCTGAGCCGTTCCGAACAGCCGTGGATGTCGCCGATGGCATAGACGCGGCGGCCCGGAGCGAGGACGCCGGGGGCTGGCGCGAAATTCAGCGGCCGGAACATGGTTCCGCGTCGCGCATTGCCATGCGGCACGGCGGCCGGCTCGCGCCATGGCCGCTGGGCCGGCGTGTGGACGGGCGCGCGGGAGGCCGGCGCGAGCAGGGCGGCTGCGGTCGAGCCGACGGCCGTGCGGACTTCAGCGGCTGCGTCCCACGGGCTTGGCAAGGTCATCGATATTCCTTGGAGTGCGTTTGGCCAGGATGCGCCGACGGCGACCCGGAATGGACTGATCTGGCGTCAGGCGTGAACGAACGGGCAGTGCAGCCTCCGGGATCGTGCGCAGCGACTGGATGCGAGGAACCGGTAACCATGACTTTAGCATATTTAGAGACGCTTCAAAGGCCGTCCTGTTTCATCATGTCCCGGAACATTCTGGCCGTGAAAGTCTGGCTTCGACGGATAGGGCCCTGACCTCTGCCCGTCCGGATGATCATGCCGCCGCGAGCAGGTCGTGCGTATCGGCTGCGTATTGATTCCCGACAGCAGGCGTATATCTGCAAGTTCCAGCATTGGAGTGCCCGCATGTCGAAACTGGATGGAAAGGTCGCGGTCGTCACCGGCGGCGGCAGCGGCATCGGCCTGGCGATCGCGCGGCGCTTCGCCGAGGAGGGCGCCCACGTCTTCATCACCGGCCGCCGCCAGGCCGAACTCGACAAGGCGGCTGCACTCATCGGCGAGCGTGCCGAGGCCGTGCAGGGCGACGCCACGAGCATGGCCGACCTCGACCGGCTCTACCGGACGGTGCTGGCCGGCAAGGGCAAGCTGGACATCCTTGTCGCGAACTCGGGCTTTGCCGAAGCGGCCATGCTCGACGACATCACCGAGGAGCATTTCGACAAGACCTTCGGCCTTAACGCACGCGCGACGCTGTTCACCGTGCAGAAGGCCGTCCCGCTGATGACGGGCGGCGGCACGGTCGTGCTGATCGGCTCCATCGCCGGCTTCATCGGCACGCCGGGCTATGGCGCCTATGGCGCGACCAAGGCGGCGACGCGGTCCTACGCACGGACCTGGACCAATGAACTGGCAGCCCGGGGCATACGCGTGAACACGCTCAGTCCGGGGCCGATCGACACGCCGATGCTGGCGGGCGTCTCGGAGGAGGTCAGGACAACGCTCGCGGGCAAGATCCCGCTCGGCCGCCTGGGCCGGCCGGAGGAGGTGGCGGCGGCGGCCCTGTTCCTCGCCTCGGACGAGAGCAGCTTCATCGCCGGTGCCGAACTTTGCATCGACGGCGGGATGAGCCAGGTCTAATTCGTGGCCGAGGTCGGCAGGTACGGCAACATCGCTGGGTCAATCAGCAGATGCCGATGTTACATTGTCGATGCTTATGAGGTACGACCTCGGAACTCGTGGTAAACTGGGTCCGCAGGGATTGTTCTAGCGTTCAGGGAGGCGAACGGCGATGCCGGATGGGGCCATGCTTGCCACTCAAGACAATCTACTGCCGCGTCTGCCGTTGGCCGTGGACCTAGACGGTACTCTGCTCGCCGGCGACGTGCTGCATGAGCAGTTCCTGAAGCTGCTGTTCCATCGGCCGCTGCTGCTCCCGCGCGTGTCGCTCACGCTGCTGCGGCAAGGGAAGGCGGCGTTCAAACGCCACATCGTGTCGCTGATGCCGCCGCTGGCCGTGGCGATGCCGTTCCGCAAGCCGTTCCTGGAGTGGCTGCAGGGCCAGAAGGCGGCCGGTCGTCCCCTGCATCTGGTGACCGCGTCGGATCAGCATGTCGCGGACGCGGTCGCGGCCCATCTCGGCATCTTCGACAGCGCCACCGGCAGCGACGGCGCCACCAATCTGATCGGTCCCGCCAAAGGCGCCTCACTGCGCACGCGCTTCCCGAAGGGCTTCGCCTACGCCGGAGACAGCAAGGCCGACCTCGATGTGTGGGCGCTGGCCGATCAGGTCGTGCTGGTCAACGCCAGCAGCGCCACCGTCTCCGAGGTCCATGCCAAGGGCTGGCCGGTGCTCGCTGAGTTCGTCCGCACCCGTCCAGGCCTGAAGGACTGGCTCGGCGCGATCCGGTTGCACCAGTGGAGCAAGAACGCGCTGATGCTGGTGCCGCTGTTGCTCGGCCACCGCCTGGGGAACACGACGGCTGAGGCGCGCGTGCTGGCGGCGATGCTGATCATCAGCGTGGCCGCGTCCGGCACCTACATCCTCAACGACATCGCCGATCTCGAAGCGGACCGTCTGCATGCCAAGAAGTGGCGGCGGCCGTTCGCGTCGGGACGCATCCCGCCGATCACCGGACTGCTGGCGGCGGTGGCCTTGATCGGCGGCGCCCTGCTCTGTGCCGCCTGGCTCGCCTGGTCCTGCCTGATCCTGGTCGCGGCCTACGTGGTGATCTCGCTGACCTATTCGCTGCGGCTCAAGAGCGTGCCGTTCCTCGACACCAGCATCATCGCCGCCTTGTTCACCTTGCGCCTGCTGCTCGGCATCGAGATGGCGCAGGTGCTGTATTCACCCTGGCTGATCTCGTTCGCCGGCTTCTTCTTCCTCTCACTGGCGCTGGCCAAGCGGCACGTCGAGGTGATGCAGGCGTCCGACGGCTCCTCCACCGCCTCGCTGGCGCGACGTGGCTATCTCCCCGAGGACTGGCCGCTGACCCTGGCGTTCGGCGTCGCGGCCGCGTTCGCCTCGTTGCAGATCATGATCCTGTTCGTCGCCGACGACGCGCGGCCGTCGCTGCTCTACGCGCATCCCTACCGGCTCTACTTGGCGCCCTCGGGCATCGCCTTGTGGCTGATGCGTGTCTGGTTCCTGGCCCACCGCAAGCGCCTGTCGCATGATCCGGTGATCTTCGCCCTGCGCGATCCGCTGAGCTGGCTGCTCGGCGCCTACACATTCGCCATCGTCCTGTCCGCCCTATGATGCCGCCAGCGAGGTCGCGCCCATGAACCGTATCGTCAGCCCAGAGCTAGCCCAGACCGCGGCGGAGACGCGGGTCTCCCCCGCCGCGGGCACGACCGGCTGGAAGGATGTCGGCCTGCGCAGCTGGGGACGCGGGCAGGTGGCGCACGCCCTGGTCGCCCGTCCCGAGCGGATGCGCGAGCTGCGTGCCGCCCTCGCGGGCAGCGACACCAGCCGCAGCCTGCTGCCTCGCGGCGCCGGCCGCAGCTATGGCGATGTCTGCCTGAACGCCGGCGGCTCCGTCATCCTCACCGAACGGCTGAACCGCATCCTCTCGTTCGACGCGGAGACGGGCCTGGTGGTGGTCGAGCCGGGCGTCAGCTTCGCCGATCTGCTCGCGGTGTTCCTGCCGCGTGGCTTTCGCGTGCCGGTCTCGCCGGGCACCTCGTTCGTGACCGTCGGCGGCGCGGTCGCCAACGACATCCACGGCAAGAACCAGCATGTCGCCGGCTGCTTCGGCGACTGCATCGAGTGGCTCGACCTGCTCTGCGCCGACGGCGAGCGGCGGCGGCTGTCGCCCACCCAGAACGCGGCGCTGTTCGATGCCACCATCGGCGGCATCGGCCTGACCGGGATCATCGCCGCCGTCTGCGTCCGGCTGGTGCCGGTCGCCTCGCCGGCGTTGCTGGTGAAGCGCCGCCAAGTCAGCGGGTTGGAGGATTTCCTCGCCCGCTTCGAGGAGGCCTCGTCGGTGACCTTCTCGGTCGGCTGGATCGACGTGCTGGCCAGCGGCAGCGCGCTCGGACGCGGCATCCTCGAGACCGCCGAGCCGGCCCCGCGCGGCGCTGAGCCGCCGCCGCCGCCGCGTGCCAGGCGGATGCCGATCGACCTGCCCGGCTGGGCGCTGAACGGCACCTCGGTACGCGCCTTCAACGCGCTGTACTGGCGCCGGGCGCAGCCGGACGCGCGCGAGACGGTGTCGAACTACGCCCAGTTCCTGTATCCGCTCGATGCCATCACCGACTGGAACCGCCTCTATGGCCGTCGCGGCTTCCACCAGTTCCAGTGCGTGGTGCCGTACGGCGATGGTGCGGCCACGGTGAAGCGCCTGCTTCGTACTGCCGCGGCCGGCGGCGGCGCTTCCTTCCTGGCCGTGCTCAAGGTGATGGGACGTGGCGGGCGCGGCCTGCTCTCGTTCGCGCAGCCGGGCTATTCGCTGGCGCTGGATTTCGCCTCCGGGGCCCAGACCACCGAGCTGTTCCGCGCCCTGGAGCAGATCACCCGCGATGCCGGCGGCCGGATCTACCTTGCCAAGGA
This sequence comes from uncultured Acetobacteraceae bacterium, assembly GCA_964235615.1. Classification (GTDB taxonomy): domain Bacteria; phylum Pseudomonadota; class Alphaproteobacteria; order Acetobacterales; family Acetobacteraceae; genus Lichenicoccus. The sequence continues at coordinate 8,894 of CAXSEE010000099.1, forward strand.
CAGCATGATGTCGCCCGAGAGCTTCGCCGCCATGTATCCCAACATCGAGGCGTTCCAGCAGATGCGCGCGACGATCGATCCGAACCGGCGCTTCTCTTCCAGCCTGTCGCGCAGGATCGGCCTGGGATGAGGATAGCATGATGACCGGGACATTCCTGCGCACCTGGCTGATCCTCGGGCCGAGCTCGGCTGCGGCGCGTGCCTTCGCCCATCGTGCCGCGGCGAGCGGCGCGCGTATCATCCTGGGCGGACGCGACACCGAGGATCTGCGGGCCCAGGCCAGCGATCTCGCCCTGCGACATGGCGTGCCCACCCTGGTGCAGCCGTTCGATGCGCTGGACCTGGCATCGCATCCGGAGTTCGCCATCCACTGCGCCGCCCAGTCCGACGGGCAGCTCAACATCTTCGCCGCCATCGGCGTGATGCCCGAGCAGGAAGCGGTGGACCGCGACCGCGACCTGCTGCGCCAGACCATCGATACCAATTTCACCGGGCTGGTCTCGGTCCTGGCGGCCTTCACGCCGGCGCTGGAGTCCCAGCGCGGCGGGACCGTGATGGTGATGGGTTCGGTGGCCGGCGATCGTGGACGGCCACGAAACTACCTGTATGGCGCGACCAAGGCGGCGCTGCATACCTGGTTGCAGGGACACGCCGCTCGCCTGTCCCGTTCCGGCGTGCGGGTGGTGTGCATCAAGGCCGGCGTGATCGACACTGCCATGACCTGGGCGCTGCCGAAGCTGCCGTTCATGGCCGGGCCGGAGACGTTTGCGAAGTCGGCCTGGGCGCTTGCCGAGCGTGGGCCCCAGGCCGCCTACGTGCCGCGGATCTGGCAACTCGTGATGCTGGTGATCCGCGGCGTGCCGGTGCCCATCTTCAACAAGATGAACTTCTAAGATCAGGGCTCTGCCCTGGACCCGCTCAAGGCGAAGCCTTGAGAATCCAATCATGTTTACGGATTGGTTTCCAAAGGCCGAGGCCTTTGGCGGGTCTGGGCGGAGCCCGGCGATCCGATCAGAAGTGACGTTCGTAGACGGTCAGGACGTCGCCCGGCTTGACGAAGCTTTGCCGCAGGACCTTGCCTTCCGTGGAGGTCTTGCCGTCGTTCCTGACGATCGAGGCGTAGTTCTCCACGGCGCGGTAGGTGAAGCCGCCCGCCACCGAGACGGCGGTCAACACGGTCATTCCGGGCTGGTAGGGATATTGTCCGGGCTTGGCGACTTCCCCGAGGACGAAGATCGGCCGGTAGTTGGTCACCTCGACCGAGACTGACGGATCGTTGAGGATGCTGTGGGTCTTGGCCTCGCTGGCGATCGTGTCGCTGAGCTGGGTGGTGGTCTTGCCGGCGGCGCCGACTGGGCCAAGCATCGGCAAGGCGATGTTGCCGGCGTCGCTGATATGGAAATCGCCGCTCAGCGTGTCCTCGCCGACGGTGATGACGCGGATCTCGTCTCCTGGTCCAAGGTGATAGGCGGCATCCGCCTCATCGGGCAGCGGCGACAGATTGCCGCCCTCGGCGCAGCCGGGAACGAAAAGCAGGGCGGCCAGGGCGAGCGTGGTTCCGGCTAGATAGGTTCTGCGGCGCACGGGGATATCCTCGTTTCTGAATCGATTGAGAGTTGACCATGCTCCGCCCTTTAGTGGAAGGCGGTGGTCTTGGCGGCCTTCATGCCATGGCCTGGCAGGGCCGCGAAGACTTCGTCTTTCAGCCGTCCGCGCCAGGTGCCGCGATGGGCAGAGTCGTGACACGCGATATACTCGGCACCCCTGGCCGGCATACGCGACCGCGGCGACCCCCGGGACAGTTGCCAGGCGGCGGGAAGTGCGTGGAGCGTCTGCATCCAGAGGCCGTTCCTGACCCCTTTCAGCAGATAGCCCACGATGCGCGGTGCCAGCGACGGCCAGCTCTGCCACTTGCGGCCGATATAGAGGCGGTTGCGCACGTAGTAGAACCAGCGGTTGCCGGACCAGTTGAAGCGCCGGTCCGGACTGACCTTGTGCCGCACCACCAGATCGCCGGCATATTCCATCCGCCAACCCTGCGAGATCGCCTTCAGGCAGAAATCATATTCTTCCCAGCAGAAGAAAAGCTTCTCGTCGTAACCGCCGCAGGCGTCCCAGGCACGCCGGCTGATGGCATGGCCGGCGCCGACGAAGGTGATGGTCCCGAACTCGCCCGCCGAACGGGACAGCAACGCCGGGGGATAGCCCCAACTGGACAGGTCGTCGGCGCCGCTGGAGTGGATCACGATACGAAAGCCGATCGCGGCCAGGTTTTTTTCAGTACCGAGTTCTGTTTCAGCACCAAGTCCTGTCTTGTCATCACGCCCGGGCTCCATTTCGGCGTGCGACTCGGAATCGAACTTCGCCACGGCACGGGCCACGGTACGGTCGGTCTCGAACTCGGCGTCATTGTCCAAGGCGACGATGACCCGCCCGTGGCCGAGGGCGCTGACGCGATTGCGTCCGCCGGCGACGCCCCAATTGCGTTCGGCGCGCATCAGGCAGGCGTCACCTCGCCCTTCGACCGCCGCACCCAGACGCTTCAAATTCTCTTCCGTCGAGCCCTGGTCGAACACCAGCACGTGCCGGCTGATACCTTGCTGGGCGAGGGCGGAAGCGATCGCCTCGAGGGTCTCGTCCACGCGGTCCATGGCCAGGATGATGATATCCGCATCATATCGGGCATCGGACGGCAGCGATCCCGATATCAGCGTGGATCCGGATATCGGCGTACTGGTCATGCTAGACTTGCTTCCTGTAGCCATCCGGAAGCCACCACGATAAACCCGCTCCGGTTGCAAGGGAACGGCCTGCGATGAAATCGGTTGCGTGACGATGCGTATCTCGGTGATCATGCCTTGTTTCAACGTCCGCCCGTTCGTGGCCGCGGCGCTGGCCTCGCTGCTGGCGCAGAGCCACGCGAGTTGGGAGGCGATCGTCATCGACGACGGCTCGACGGACGGCACCGATGACGTCATTGCGTCGTTCGCCGATCAGCGGGTGCAACTGGTCCGCCAGACCAACCAGGGCGTTTCCGCCGCGCGCAACCGGGGGATCGAGATGGCCTCCGGCGACGCCCTGCTGTTCCTCGACGCGGACGACTGGCTGGCGCCCGACGCCATGGCGCGCATGGTTGCCAGCTTGGAGACGGCTCTACCTGGCGGGCAAGCCGGAGCGGCCATCGCGGCCTATGGCTCGTTCTGTTTCGTCACCGAGGATGGCAGCCGGGTGGTCCGCTCCAAGACCGGACCGTTTCCACAAGGCGACATCATCGAGCGGCTGCTGGTCGAGAATTTATTCGCCAACGGCGGGCATCTGCTGATCCGGCGTGCGGCCGTGGCACGGGTTGGCCTGTTCCGCAATGATCTTCGCTTCGGGGAGGATTGGGAATACTGGTGCCGGCTGGCCTTGTCAGGCGCGATCCGTGTGGTGCCCGGTGACGCGCCGCTGCTGTTCGTGCGCCAGCGCAGCAGCGGCGCCTATCTCCGCATGGCGACCGATCCGGAAGCCTTCCTGCCTTGCACGCAGGCGATATTCGGCAATCCGGCGCTGGTCCGCCGCATCGAGCCGCGCCACCTGGCACGGCTGCAGCGCCATACCGAGGCCGAGAATGGCTGGATCATCGGGCGGGAATTCATCCGCCATGGCAATCTCGCCGGAGGATCGGGCTGGTTGCGCCGCTCATTTAGGCAACGTCCCAGCCTGAGACGCGCCGTGCTGCTGGCCATCGCCCATTTGTCACCGATCCTGCCGGCGCGCTTCGCCGGGCCGTTCCGGCCCTATCATTCTTAAAGCGGGGCCGTTCCGGCCCTATCATTCCTGAAGCGGGACGGTCTCAGTAGGCAGTCTTGCTCTTGAGCTCACGCATCACCGTCAGGAACAGGATCTTCATATCGAGAAACAGAGACCAGTTCTCGATGTAATGAAGATCATGGTCGATGCGGGACTGCAATTGCTCGACCGTGCGGGTCTCGCCGCGCCAGCCATTCACCTGGGCCCATCCGGTAATGCCCGGCTTGACGCGATGACGAACCGCGTAGTCCGCCACGACGTCCTGGAAGTAGCGGTCGCCGGCCTTGGTGGCAGGAGCATGCGGACGCGGCCCGACCAGGGACATGTCGCCGCGCATCACGTTGAACAATTGCGGCAGCTCGTCCAGGCTCAGCTTGCGCAGCCAGCTGCCGATCCAGGTGACGCGGGGATCGTGACGCGTGGCCTGGGCGATCTCATGGCTGTCCGGCCGGTTGTGATGCATCGAGCGGAATTTGAAGCAGATGAACGGCTTGTTGTTGAAGCCTACCCGTATCTGACGGAAAACAACCGGCCCGGGGCCGCTCATGCGCACCAGCAGGGCAAGTATCAACAGCAGGGGCGAGAGCATGGCGATGATCACGACGCTTCCGAACCGGTCGAACAGCGCCTTCTGCACGATCTGCCAGTCATCGAGCGGCCTGCGGCGGATCTGTACCACGACCCGGTCGCAAATCCCGCTGAAGATCGGCGAGCCGAGATTGCGCCCGGTGACGTCGGTCATGAGATAGACGTCGGCGATGGCGCTGCTCAGCTGCGAGCAGACATTCTGCACGTGCGTCGCTTCCTGGACCGATCCCGCGACCACGATCGTGTCGAAGCTGTTTTCCCGGCCGTGCTCGAGCAGGTCCGAGACGCAGCCGAGCACGGGGACGCCGGCATGGACGCTCTGCGGCGGCACGCAGTCGTCATAGATGCCGACGATACGCAGGTCGGTGTTCGGCGCGCGATGCACCCCCTCGATCAGGCTGCGGCTCAGTTCCGACACGCCGATCACCGCTACGTTGCGGCGCAGGCGGCCATTGGCCGACCAGCGGAACACCAGCAGGCTGCCCACGCCATGGGAGACCAGCAGGATAGCGGCGGTGCAACCCGCCCAGATCTCGGGGAACGGCTCCCTCGGCAGGATCATGTTGTTCTCGAGGAACAGGCACAGGTCCACCGCCGCCATGCCGAGCATCACGGCCAGCAGGATGCAGAAAAGCTGCATCAGCGGCCGGCGCAGGCGGCTGATCTTGTAGGCGCCCGAATAGCTCAGGCTGGTGAGGACCATCCAGTCGCCGACCACGATCGACAGGAGGTGGGCGCCGTAATGCAGACGTACGATGCCGATCACCGCGCAGGCGACCAGGCCGGCTATGATCATCAGGAGCAGGTCGACGAGGCGTCCAGCACCCACGAACACGGTTGCGGGAACGCGCCTCGCGCGCTTGCCCTGGCCGACAGACTGTCGTACCCAATCGTTGATCGTAGTCGTCGCGCCTATAACTGGAGCGACCCCCGCCTTTGCAGTCATCATGTCAGACACTCCCCAGTATCGACCAACTTCCCGAAGCAGCTATTCTCAATAAGCAGCGCGCAAGTGCTGCCTAGATCCTGCCAACGACAGGAGCTTGTCCGAGAATTCGCTACTCTTCACCCGTTCAAACATTCTGTTCATAACTCGACGCCGACGCTACACACGAATTCGTATTAACGTTTATTTAACCTTTGCTCAATTATCAACCCAGTTTCCAATAAAGCGACAGGCGTGCGCTCTCCGAACTGGCAGGATTAATAGCCGCCACGCCACGACCGGAGGTTATGTCGCAACGAAAAATTAGTAGTAGAAGTTGTGAAAGGCACAGAAATCTCGCTTCACAATATATCTATCGGTTTGTTAGGAACCTTTATGCTCCGGTCTTGGCATTCACGTTGGTTGGATCTTGCTCGACTGACACTCTCTCCGCAGAGTTGCGACTAACCTGTTTCAGCCGTAGTTTACTGCCGATACCGGTCGAAGCCTCTTCAAGGAGCGTGAACATTCACGTCGAGCAACAGGAACGTTCAGTAGCTCTCCTCGGTCAGCCGAAGATGCCGGACATCTTTCTCTCGAAGACGCAGCTGCTGGCCGTCGGCTTCCTGGAACGCTGCGTGCGTGACCTGGAACCATTGGCGGTACTTACCGGCGATGCCGGCACCGGCAAGACCGTGGCGCTCAACACGATGCTGGCCCGGTCGGAAAGCACTTCGACCCGGATCATCCGGGTCAACAACTTCGTGGCCGGCCCCTTGAGCCTGCATCGCGTGCTGGCATCGGCGCTCGGCGTGGCGGATGCCGGCTACCTCACGGCCGAGGCTCTGGAACCCGCACTCCGTCGCGCGCTGGCAGAGGCCGGGCGGTCCAGGCCACCGGTGCTGGCCGTCGACGATGCGCAATCGCTGCTGCCCGAGACGCTGCGCTATCTCTGCCTGCTCGCCGGCCTGCGCGAGGCCGGACGCCCCCTGCTCCGCATCCTGCTGATCGGCCGTCCCGGTTTCACGATACGCCAGTCGAG
>CAXSEE010000100.1:0-15176 GCA_964235615.1 uncultured Acetobacteraceae bacterium
GCGCTGGATCTCCTCGATGGTGACGCGCCGGTCATGCGCCTTGAGGATGTCGTGCAGCACCTCCTGGGTCGCTTCCAGCGTCACCGAGCGGCCGAACAGGTTGGCGTGGGCGATCATCCGGTTGAGCGCCCCTTCGAGCTCGCGCACGTTGGAGGTGATCTTGTGGGCGAGGAACTCCAGCACCTTCGGCGGCACTGCGACGCCCGACGCCGCCGCCTTGGCCTCCAGGATCGAGATGCGCAACTCGAAGGTGGTGGCGTGCAGGTCGGCGACCATGCCGCAGCCGAGCCGCGTGCGCAGACGGTCCTCCAGTCCGGACAGGTCGGAGGGGGATTTGTCGGCTGAGACCACGATCTGCTTGCCGGCATCGACCAGAGCATTGAAGGTGTGAAAGAACTCTTCCTGCGTGTTGTCCTTGCCGATCAGGAATTGCAGGTCGTCGATCATCAGCACGTCGACCGAACGCAACTGCTCCTTGAACTCCATCGTCGACTGCGAGCGGATCGCGGCGATGAAGCGATACATGAATTTTTCCGCCGACATGTAGGCCACCGACACCCGGCCGCCACGCGTCAGCTCCAGGCCGATCGCATGCATCAGGTGGGTCTTGCCGAGCCCGACGCCGCCGTAGAGGAACAGCGGGTTGAAGCCAGGGCTGGAAGGACGCTCGGCGACGCGACGCGCGCAGGCGTGGGCGAACTCGTTGGGCTTGCCGACGACGAAGCTCTCGAAGCTGAAGCGCGGGTCCAGTGGCGCCGCCAGCTCGGCCCTGGCCACGGAGACCTGCGGATCGGCGACTGGCGAGGCGGCGACGGCCTGAACCCGGCCCGGAGCGCGACCTGGAACCGCGGCGCCAGCTGCCGCAACTCCATTCACCACATCGTGCGGATGATCGAGCGCGAGGGCCGGCTCGGTGCCGAGTTGCAGTTCGACCCGCCGGATTTCAGGAACCTCCGCATGCCACAATGCGCTCAACCGGTCGCCATACTGGCTGCGGACCCAGTCTCTCAGGAAGCGCGTCGGCAGCAACAAGGTGATCTCGTCGCCGTCGGCCTCGCCCAGCCGGATCTGGCGCAACCACGTGCGATATTCGACGTCGCCGACTTCGAGCTGCAGACGCGAGCAGATGCGCAGCCAACTGGCTTCGAGGTGATGCGGCGTGGTGGATGCGTCGACCGGAGCCAGCATCGACTGGTCGACGGACAGCCCGCTCTCGGCACGCAGCTCCTTGGCCTCCAATGCGAAATCAGAATCCACGACAAGACGGCCCGAATTCACGCTCATCCACCCAGCTCCTGACCACGCACGCGGCCGATTCATCAATCGGCGCGACGATCGCATCCCTGGCTCGGACGTGGCTCTACGGCCTCCGCAACAGCGGATTTGGCGAGCGCGCACGAGATTGGGAAACGTCGTCTGTTAGCTTGCGGCCGTCGCTCTGACCGTGACGAACAGTAAAACACCGATTAGGAAGGTCGCAATGGGAATCTAACCAACCGCCCGTGGTAACAAAAATGAGGCATTGTCAAGTAACGACCGAATGATCTGACATAATGTCGGAGTAGCTGATGTAAAAATATGCGCAGTGTAAAGAAACGAATGGAGAACATGGAGAGTTTATCTGGATCTCAGAGATCTTCGATACAGAAAGTTCTAGCTAGGATGAGTCGTATCCATAGAACGCGACACGAGGCCGGACGTTTCCATCCAGCCCCTATTTAACAAAAACTCTCTTGCTTCGAAACGAATGAGCCGGTCAGGTTGCCGCGATCGCCTTGATCCGTGCCGAGAGGCGGGAGATCTTGCGCGAGATCGTGTTGTGATGAGCAACGCCCTTGCCCACGGCCCGCTGCATCTCGGGCTGGGCGGCGCGCAAGGCAGCCACGGCCTGTTCCTTGTCGCCGCTGGAAATTGCCACCTCTACCTTCTTGACGAAGGTGCGCATGCGTGACTTGCGTGCAGCATTGCGTGCGGTGCGGACTTCGGTCTGCCGGATACGCTTACGCGCCGATGCTGTGTTCGCCATAGGTGTCTATTCGATCTCGCATAATACAACAGGATGATCCTTCGCACCGCGGCGCGAACGACATCCCAGGAAGGGAGCGGTTCTTAGGCCGACCAGCCGCCGCAAGTCAAGGACCCGGGATCCCGCGGCGAACGCGCCGCCTGCCTCAGCGCTGCAACCGGGGACAGAAGAAACTGCTGCGTCCCCCCTGCGCGATACGCTGGATGCCGGGACAGGCCGGTGTCCCGGGGCACTCCGGACAGGGTTCGCCGGCATGGCCATAGACCTTCCAGGCATGCTGGAAATAGCCGAGCTCGCCGTCAGGCTGCACATAGTCGCGCAGGCTCGATCCGCCCGCCGCGATCGCCTCCGCCAGCACCGCCTTGATCGAGGCTGCCAGGCGCGCGGCCCGCGCCGGCCCGATCGTGCCGGCCTCCCGCCGCGGCGACAACCGCGCCCTGAACAGCGCCTCGCACACATAGATGTTGCCCAGGCCGGCCACGATGCGCTGATCCAGCAGCGCCGCCTTCAGGCTGGTCCTGCGACCCCGCAGCGAAGCCGCCAGACCGGCCGCGTCGAATTCAGGGTCCAGCGGCTCCGGTCCCATGCCCGCGAGCAGGCGATGCGACCCTTCCCCGGCCGTCGGCAGCAGATCGACCGAGCCGAACCGGCGTGGGTCGACCAGCCCGAAGCGGCAGCCCTGCTCGCTCTCGAACACCAGATGCTCGTGCGGCGTCACCAACACCGGCACCTCTGGATCGAGGCGGCTGAGGATGACCCGGCCCGACATGCCGAGATGCAGCATCATGGTGTCGCCGCCGTCGAGCCGCATCAGTATGTATTTGCCGCGACGGCGGAAGCTCTCGACACGCGCCCCGCGCAGGCGGGCGACCAATCCGGCCGGCATCGCCCAGCGCAGGTCGGCGCGGCGCATCTCGGCGCGGATGATCGTGTGACCCTGCAGATGCGCGCGCATGCCGCGCATCACGGTCTCTACTTCAGGCAGTTCCGGCATCGGTCGCTTGCAGGTTATACCTGACCGCCATGAGCGACAATCCTGCTTCCTCTCCCCCCTCCGGCGCCGACCAGGCCGACTTCGGCTACCGCAGCGTCCCGAGATCGGCCAAGAAACCGATGGTGCGCGCGGTGTTCGACAGCGTGGCGCCCAAATACGACCTGATGAACGACCTGATGTCCCTGGGCATCCATCGTGTCTGGAAGCGCATCTTCGTCGGCCTGCTCGGCCCTCGTCCGGGGCTGTCCCTGCTCGACCTCGCCGGCGGCACCGGGGACATCAGCTTCGGCTGGCTGCGCGCGGGAGGCGGCCCGGCCCTGCTCTCGGACATCAACGCCAGCATGCTCTCCGTCGGCCGCGACCGCGCCTTGTCCAATGGGCTGGTCTCGAAACTCGGCTTCGTGGTCGCGGACGCCGAACGGCTGCCCCTGCCCGACCGCAGCGTCGAGCGCGTCTCCATCGCCTTCGGCCTGCGCAACTGCACCGACAAGGAGGCGGTGCTGGCCGAGGCGCGCCGCGTGCTGCGTCCGGGCGGGCGCTTCCTATGCCTCGAATTCTCCCGCGTCCAGGTCGCCGCCCTGGTGCCGTTCTACGACGCCTGGTCGTTCGGCGTGCTGCCGCGCCTGGGCTCGGCGATCGCCGGCGACGCCGCCAGCTACCGCTACCTCGCCGAAAGCATACGCACATTCCCCGACCAGGAGGCCCTGGCCGGCATGATGCGCGCCGCCGGGTTCGGCCGGGTCAGCGTGCGGAACCTCTCCGGCGGGATCGCGGCGATCCATTCCGGCTGGCGCCTCTGATGACGATCGCGGGCAAGCGCGTCCTGCTCGTCGTGAGCGGTGGGATCGCCGCCTACAAGTCGCTCGAGCTGATCCGCCTGCTGATCACGCGCGGCTGCCATGTCTCGTGCGTGCTGACCCGCTCGGGATCGCAGTTCGTGACGCCCCTCAGCATCCAGGCCCTGACCGGAGAGGCCGTGCATTCCGACCTGTTCTCCCTCACCGAGGAGAGCGAGATGGGTCACATCACGCTGTCCCGCTCGGCCGACCTGATCGTGGTCTGTCCGGCTTCGGCCGATATCCTGGCGCGCATGGCGGCCGGCCTCGCCGACGACCTGGCCACCACGCTGCTGCTGGCGACCGACACGACGGTGCTGGTGGCACCGGCGATGAACGTGCGCATGTGGGATCATCCCGCCACCCGCGCCAACCTCGCCGTCCTCGCCGCCCGCGGCATCCGCGCCGTCGGACCCGACGAGGGCGTGATGGCCTGCAACGAGTTCGGCTTCGGGCGCCTCGCCGAACCGCCCGCGATCCTGGCCGCGATCCTGACCGCGATCACTGGGCTGCTGCAGGAGCCCGCCTCCGAAGCACGACCCCTCGCCGGCCGGCATGCCCTGGTCACCGCCGGCCCGACGCACGAGCCGATCGATCCCGTGCGCTACCTCGCCAACCGCTCCAGCGGCAAGCAGGGCTATGCCATCGCCGCGGCACTCGCCGCCCTCGGCGCCACTGTCACGCTGGTCAGCGGTCCGGTCTCGCTCGCGGCACCCTCCGGGGTCCGGCGTGTCTCGGTCGAGACCGCGCGGGAAATGCTCGCCGCCTGCGAGGCCGCCCTGCCGGCGGACATCGCCGTGCTGGCGGCGGCGGTTGCCGACTGGCACGTGGAGACCGTCGCTCCGGGCAAGCTCAAGAAGCAGCCGGGCTCGCCGCCGCCAAGCCTCGTTCTCGCGACCAATCCGGACATCCTCGCCACCTTGTCCCATGCCGGTCCGTCGCGGCCGAAGCTGGTGATCGGTTTCGCCGCCGAGACCGACGACATGCTGGCGAATGCCACGGCAAAGCGGCGGCGCAAGGGCTGCGACTGGATGCTGGCCAACGATGTTGGCTTCCAGGGGGGTGTCGGGGGTGGCGTCATGGGCGGCGACGAGAACCAGGTCCATCTGATCACCGACGACGGCATCGAGGACTGGCCCCGTCTCAGCAAGCAGGCGGTAGCCACGCGGCTGGCGGCGCGCATCGCCGATTTCCTGAACCCGGAGACGCAAACATGACGGCGCCGATCCGAAGCATCCTGGTCCGCCGCCTTCCTCACGGCGAAGGACTCCCGCTGCCGGCCTATGCCACCGACGGGGCTGCCGGGATGGACCTGCTCGCCGCCTTGTCCGAGCCGGTCACCATCCTCCCCGGCGCACGGGCGCTGATCCCGACCGGTCTCGCCGTCGCACTGCCACCCGGCCATGAGATGCAGATACGTCCTCGATCGGGCCTGGCGCTCAGGCACGGCATCACCCTGCCCAACAGTCCCGGCACCATCGACGAGGATTATCGTGGCGAGATCGGCGTCATCCTGCTCAACGCCGGCGGCGAACCCTTCACCGTCGAGCGCGGCATGCGCATCGCCCAGGCCGTGCTGTCCCCGGTGCTGCGCGCGGCCTGGCAGGAGAGCGAGGCGCTGGAGGAAACCGAGCGGGCAGCGGGCGGCTTCGGCAGCACTGGTACCCAAGGCACTGGCACCCAGGGTGCTGGCGGAGAGTAACCAGCTGGCGCAGAGGACGGGCGTCCAGGCGACGTCAAGGCTGGCCGGACGCACCAGGCTGCGCTAAAGCAGCAGCGCCGCGACAGGCTGAGGTCCGGCCTCCTATAATTTTGTGAGCAATAACATCGTCTAGAGCGGGATGGTTGGATGCTGAGAGATCGTCTTCCGGCCAATGTCGCCGCACGCACCGCGCCGAACCTGTTCGATGTCGCGGCACTCCTGTGCATGCTCGGCCTCGCCATCGCCGTCGGCACGGTCGCCCGGCACACCTTCGGCCCGCTGACGGCGCCGGACGCGGTCGCCATCCATCTCGATCCGTCCTGGCTGCCGGGCTATGCGATGCGCACCACCCTGCGCATGTTCGCCGCCCTGATGGCCTCGCTGCTGTTCACCTTCACCTATGCCGTCTGGGCGGCGAAGAGCCGACGCGCTGGGATGATCCTGGTGCCGATCCTCGACATCCTGCAGTCCATCCCGATCCTGGGCTTCCTGACCTTCACCTACGTGTTCTTCATGAGCCTGTTCCCGGGCCGCGTGCTCGGGGCGGAACTGGCGTCGATCTTCATCGTCTTCACCAGCCAGGCCTGGAACATGGCGTTCAGCATGTACCAGTCGCTGAAGACCGTGCCGAGGGACCTCGAGGAGGTCACGCGCTCGTTCGGCCTCTCGTCGTGGCAGCGCTTCTGGCGCCTGGAGGTGCCGTTCGCCATGCCCGGCCTGGTCTGGAACACCATGATGTCGATGTCCGGCGGCTGGTTCTTCATCGTCGCCTCGGAGACCTTCAGCGTCGGCAGCACCAGCATCGTGCTTCCCGGCATCGGCTCCTATATCGGCGCCGCCATCGGCCAGCGCGACATCCGGGCGGTGATCTACGCCATCCTGGCCATGCTCGTGGTGATCCTGCTGTATGACCAATTGCTGTTCCGCCCGCTGGTGGCCTGGTCCGCCCGCTTCCGCTTCGAGACCACCCAGGGCGCCACCGCCGAGGACCCCTGGATGCTGGCCGCCCTGCGCCGGACCCGGCTGCTCAACCAGATCAGCGGCATGTTCGGGGATTTCCTGACACGCATCGGCGGCCTGCCGATCGGCCGCCGCCCGAGCGCCCCGCGCAAGCCGATCCTGTCGCCGCGCACCATGGACGGCATCTGGATCTTCGTACTCGCCGCCGCCGTAGCCCTCGCAGTCTGGCAACTCGTCCTCTACGTCGCCAGCAGCCTGTCGGTGCATGAGGTCAGCCATGTCCTGCTGCTCGGCCTCTACACCATGACCCGGGTGGTGACGATGATCGTGCTCGCGTCCCTGGTGTGGGTGCCGATCGGCGTCTGGCTCGGGTTGCGCCCGGTATGGGCACGGCGCGCGCAACCGGTCGCGCAGTTCATGGCGGCGTTCCCGGCCAACCTGTTCTTTCCGATCTTCGTCCTCGGGATCGTGCACTACTCGCTGGACAGCAACGTCTGGCTGACGCCGCTGATGATCCTCGGCACGCAATGGTACATCCTGTTCAACGTGATCGCCGGTGCCGCCGCCTTCCCCGCGGACCTGCTGGAGGTGGCCAAGAATTTCCGCCTGGGCGGCTGGCGCTGGTGGGTCCGCGTGATGATCCCGGGCATATTTCCGTACTACGTCACCGGCGCGCTGACCGCATCCGGGGGTGCGTGGAACGCCTCCATCGCGGCGGAGGTGGCCTCCTGGGGCAAGACGACCCTGACCGCGCAAGGTCTCGGCAGCTATATCGCCCAGGCGACCGCCGCGGGTGCCACCGCGAAGGTCGCCCTCGGCATGGTGGTCATGTCCGCCTTCGTGATCGTCTTCAACCGGGTCGTGTGGCGGCCGATGTACAGCTACGCCCAGCGCCGCCTGACCTTCGCCTGAAGCCAGTATCACCGGGAGCCATCGCCATGGACACAGTGCAGGATGCCGGGATCGTGGGCGCAGAGGAGCTGGTCCGGATCCGCGGCTGCAAGCAGGCCTATCACAAGGAAAGCAGCACGGACCTGGTGGTGCTCGACGAGGTCGATCTCACCCTGCATGCCGGCGAGATCGTGGGCCTGCTAGGTCGTTCCGGCTCCGGAAAGTCTACCCTGCTGCGCATCGTCTCCGGCCTGCTGACGCCGACCGCGGGCGACGTGCGCTGGCGCGGAGCACCCTTGCGCGGACCGGCGCCGGGTGTGGCGATGGTGTTCCAGTCCTTCGCCCTGTTCCCCTGGCTGACCGTGCAGGCCAATGTCGAGCTCGGGCTGGAAGCCAAGGGCATGCCGCGCGCCGAGCGCGAGAAGCTGGCGGAGGACGCCATCGAGCTGATCGGCCTCGGCGGCTACGAGAACGCCTATCCCAAGGAGCTGTCCGGCGGCATGCGCCAGCGCGTCGGCCTGGCCCGTGGCCTGGTCGTGCATCCGGACCTGCTGCTGATGGACGAGCCCTTCTCGGCACTCGACGTGCTGACCGCGGAGAACTTGCGCACCGACCTGATCGAGCTCTGGTCGGAAAAACGCCTGCCGGTGAAATCATTGCTGATCGTGACCCACAACATCGAGGAGGCGGTGCTGATGTGCGACCGCATCCTGGTGTTCTCGTCCAATCCGGGCCGCGTCCAGCATGAGCTCAAGGTGCCGTTCGTCCATCCGCGCAACCGCCACGATTTCGCCTTCCGCCAGTTCGTCGACCGCATCTACGGGCTGATGACCAAGCGGGCGCCCGAGCCGACCACGCCCGACCTGGTGGCCGGCGACACCACCGTTCAGACCGCCAAGAAATTCCAGGCGCTGCCGATGCTGCCGCCCAACCTGATGGCCGGCCTGATGGAGACGATCCTCGCCGAACCCTATCGCGGCCGCGCCGACCTGCCGCTACTAGCGAACTCCTTGCAGCTCGAACTCGACGAGCTGCTGCCGCTCGGCGAGACCATGCAGCTGCTGCGCTTCGCCGAGCTGGAGGAAGGCGACATCCGCCTGACCGAGGCCGGCACCGCCCTGGTGCTCGCCGATCTCGACCAGCGCAAGCTGATCCTGCGCGAGAGCCTGCTCGCCAACATCCCCCTGGTCGCCGACATACGCGCGGTGCTGGACGAACGCTGGAACCATCGCGCCAGGGCCGAGCGCTTCCGCGACGAGCTGGAAGATCACATGTCGCCCGATTACGCGCGCGAGACGTTGCAGACCATCATCGGCTGGGGCCGTTACGCCGAGTTGTTCGACTTCGACGAGGAGGCGGACCAGTTCTTCCTCGAGGAGGAAGACTAGCAGCCGGGCCCGCGGCCGGCTCTCTATATACTACGGGCGAGCAACGCCTGTACCGCCTGCTCGACCAGCTCGTCGATGATCTCGGCGACCGGCTGGATGGCCCGCACCATGCCGACCGATTGCCCGGCCATCACCGAACCGGCCTCGATATCGCCGTCGATCACCGCGCGGCGCAACGAGCCGGCCCAGAAATGCTCGATCTCGAGCTGGGCCGCTTCCTTCGTCAACTCGCCGTCCTGGAAGCGGCGCAGCGTCTCGGCCTGGAAGGTCAGGAAGCGCTTGGTCCCCTCGTTGACCAGGCCGCGCACCGGGATCACCGGGAAACGCTCGTCCAGTTGCACCGAAGGCAGCGCATCGCGCGACGAGGCCCGTACGAACGCGGCCTTGAACTTCGGGTGGGCGATGCTCTCGGTGGCGGCGGCGAAGCGGCTGCCGAGCTGGGCTCCGGAAGCGCCCATCTCCAGCATGCCCAGGATCGCGTCGCCGCGTCCCAGTCCGCCGGCCACGAACACCGGCAGGTCGCGCATGTAGGGCAGGATCTCCTGGGCCAGCACGGTCAGCGATACCGGACCGATATGGCCGCCCGCCTCGGAGCCTTCGATCACCAGCGCATCGACGCCGGAACGGGCCAGCCGCTTGGCCAGCACCAGCGCGGGAGCGAACGAGATCAGCTTGGCGCCGCTGTCCTTGACCGCCCGCACCGCACTTCCGGGCGGGATGCCGCCGGCCAGCACGACATGCCCGACATTGGCCGCCAGGCAGACCTGGATCAGCTCGTCGAGTTGCGGGTGCATGGTGATCAGGTTGACGCCGAATGGTTTCTCGGTCAGCGCCTGGGTGGCGGCGATCTCGCCCCTGAGCAGGTCCGGTCCCATCGACCCGCAGGCGATCACGCCGAAGCCGCCGGCGTTGGAGATTGCCGACACCAGGTAGCGCTCGCTGACCCAGCTCATCGCGCCGCCGAGAATGGCCACCTCGCTGCCGAGGAACTCGCGGCCACGCGCCCATAGCCGGTCGAGCTGCGCGCGCGCCGCCACCCACTCCTTCGGACGGCCGGCTACGAGAGGAGCGTCCGATATCCCAATATCCAGCATCTCAGGCAACATCCAGGCCATAGGCGCTGTGCAGCGCCCGCACCGCGAGTTCGGTATATTCGAGGCCGATCAGGACGCTCACCTTGATCTCGCTGGTGGAGATCACCTGGATGTTGATCGACCGGTCCGACAAGGTCCGGAACATGGTGTTGGCAACCCCCGCGTGGCTGCGCATGCCGACGCCCACGACGCTGATCTTGGCCACCTCCCGGTCCGTCAGCAATTCGCCATACTGGATGTCGGCACGCGCTTCCTCCAGCACCTTCATGGCCCGCGCCAGGTCGCTCTTGCCGGTGGTGAAGGTCATGTCGGTGGTACCGTCCGCGCCGGTGCTCTGCACGATCATGTCGACATTCACGTTCGCATCCGCAAGCGGTCCGAATACCGCGGCCGCCACCCCGGGCCGGTCCGGCACGCGCCGCACCGTGATCTTCGCCTCGTCGCGAGAGTAGGCGATGCCGGCCACCATTTCCTGTTCCACGATCTCGTCCTCGTCAACCACCAGCGTTCCGGGCAACCTTCCCTCCTCGGGAGGAGCCATATCGTCGAAGCTCGACAGCACCTGGACACGCACGCGCTGCTTCATCGCCAGCTCGACGCTGCGCGCCTGCAGCACCTTGGCACCGACGGATGCCAACTCCAGCATCTCCTCATAGGTGATCCGGTCGAGCTTGCGCGCCTTGGCGACGATCCGCGGGTCGGTGGTGTAGATCCCGTCCACGTCGGTATAGATATCACAACGATCCGCACCCAGGGCCGCCGCAAGCGCCACCGCCGAGGTATCCGAGCCGCCACGACCCAGCGTCGTCACCCGCCCGTTCGGCCCGACCCCCTGGAAGCCGGCCACGACCGGCACCTGGCCCGCCTGCATCCGGGTGATCAGCGTCTCGGCGGCGATGCTCTCGATACGGGCCTTGCCATGCGCATCGTCGGTGCGCAGCGGGATCTGCCAGCCCTGCCAGGAGCGGGCCTCGACCCCGATATTCTGCAGCGCGATCGCCAGCAGCCCGCTGGTCACCTGCTCGCCGGTCGCCACCACCGCGTCATACTCGCGTGCGTCATGCAGCGGCGAAAGCGCCTGGCAATAGCCGACCAGCTGGTTGGTAACGCCCGACATCGCCGAGACCACCACCGCGACCTCGTCCCCGACTGCCACCTGACGCGCCACCCGTGCCGCGACGCTTCGGATCCGGTCGAGGTCCCCGACCGAAGTGCCACCGAACTTCATCACGATGCGTGCCATCGGCAGGATCAAACCTTCCACGTTCGCGCCGGCCGAGATCGTTGGATGCCAAGCGAGGCGCCAAAGATTGCAGCCTGGAGATTGCAGACGCGCGACAGGCGGGTCACATAGCTTCGTCTTGATGAGGCGGCAACATGCAAGCAGTCCCCAGTTCGGTATCGCCGCCCAGTTCTGTCTCGCCAGACGAGATCGCCCGCTTCGGAGCGCTGGCCGCACGCTGGTGGGATCCGCAAGGACCGATGCGTCCGCTGCACCAGATGAACAAGCTGCGCGTCCGCTGGATCGACCGGCAACTCGCCCGCCTGCCGAGGCCCACGCCGGATACGCGCCTGAACCTGCTCGACCTCGGCTGCGGTGCCGGGCTCGCCAGCGAGGCGCTGGCGGCGATCGGGCATGACGTGCTCGGCGTGGATGCTTCCGGACCGGCGATCGAGGCGGCGAAGGCTCACCAGGCGCTGATGTCCGACGCGCGATATGGGCGCCTGTCCTATCGCTGCGACAGCGCCGAGACGCTGGTCCGCGAAGGCCGGCGCTTCGATGCGGTCATCGCCCTGGAGCTGATCGAGCATGTCTCCGATCCGGCCGATTTCATGATCTTGCTGGACAGGCTGCTGGTCCCGGGCGGCGTGGTGGTGATCTCCACCCTGAACCGGACCTGGCGCTCGCTCGCGATGGCGAAGATCGGCGCGGAGTATCTATTGCGCCTGCTGCCGGTCGGCACCCATGACTGGCGCAAGTTCATCACCCCGGCGGAGCTGAGCGGCTACGCCGGAAAGGCCGGGCTGCGCATCTCGGACATATCGGGGATGGTCCCGTCGGCCGGTGGCTGGCGCGAAAGCCGGGACACCGCCGTCAACTACATCGCCCTGCTGGAGAGCAGGTAGGGGCATACTTCAAGCGGGCACTTCAGTGAGGCAGGTGGCATTGCGCGCCGATAGCGCCGTCGTAACGGGTCCATCGCTGCGTCTCGCCGAACAACGGCAGCAACAGATAGCCGCGCAGGTTGAGCAGGCCCGGTCCCGGCGACCAGATCACCGCGTGATAGGTGCGCCCCTTCTCCGGATCCAGGATCATGCCGGCCCAGTGCGTCGAGTCATCCGTTTTGCGAACGAAGCCGGTCAGCATCATCAACTGGCATTGCGGGTGGCCGGTATCGTCGGTCGGCATCGCCCCCTTATAGCGCATGCCGATCAGCCGTCCGCACAAGGTCCGCCCGCAGTCCTTGATCTCGAAGACGCCGTCGTGATCCTGGCTCAACCAGCGTCCCAGCGGCGGTGCCGGCAGCGCCACCTCGGCGGCGATGACTGCCTCGGGCGACACGCCGGCGGTCAACATACCTACAGCGAGAGCCAGCGCCCGGCGAAGACGACCACGGCGTTTCCCGCCATGCATTCCGTCAGCTTTCGGCACGCGGCAACCAGGGGATTCGCGTGATCTCGATGCCTTCGTCCGCCAGCGCCTCCCGCTCGGGCTCGCTCACCTGGCCGTAGATGCCGCGACGCGGGCTCTCCGGGTGGGTCTTCGTCTCATGCAGCCGTCGGGCGGCCTCGGCGAACCCGTCCCCGACATCGTCGCAATGCCGCTCGACTTCGGCACGCAACCGTTGCAACGCCCCCCTCAGCTCATCGGGCAGCACTGCCGCGGGCACTGGCGCGGGCGACGCATCGGACGCCGGCTCGACGTCGCGGCTCTTGTTGCGGCTGCTTCTGACCGACGGCGCCATCAGGCCGCGTCCCACATCGATGCCGCCACACCGCGGGCAGCTCAGCAATCCCCGCCCGGCCTGATCCTCGAAGGCGGCACTGTCGCGAAACCAGCCCTCGAAACCATGACCGTCAGCACATTGAAGCTGATAGTGGATCATACGGACCGGTCACGCCGCCTTCAGAAGCGGGTCGAGTTCACCCTTCGCATCCAGTGCGAGCAGGTTGTCGCAGCCGCCGATATGACGCTGGTCGATGAATATCTGCGGCACGCTGGTCAATCCGCCGGAGCGCTCGCGGGCGACCTTGCGCTCGGCAGAGCCCTGCGGCGCCTTGATCTCGCGGAAATCAACGCCCTTGTCCTGCAGCAGCTTGAGCGCGCGCGAGCAATAGGGGCAGTAGGGCTGAGTGTAGATCTCGATGTCCGGCATCCTGTTCCAATCCTTCGTATCGACCGTGCTGTCATAGGGTTGTGCGGACGGGATGCCAAGACAAGGGTATGCTGCGCCCCGGATAGGCCACGCGGAGGGCATGCTCGGCTCAATGCGCCGTCCTGGCTGCCCGCGCCGCGACCAGCAGGTCCACCGAAGCCGCTCCGGCCTGCAGCAGGACCTGGGCGCATGCCGAGGCGGTTGATCCGGTGGTCAGGACGTCGTCGATCAGCACGATCCTGCGTCCCTTCAGCATCCCGCGGCGGGTGGGCCGACAGGCGATCGCTCCGGCAACGACCCCTGCCCGCTCCTCCGCCGTGCAGGAGGCCAGGCTGCGCGTGGCGCGGATCCGCACCAGCCCATCCACCATGACCTCACGCCGCGAGAGCCGGCCGATATGCCCGGCAAGCAGCGCCGCCTGGTTGTAGCGCCGGGTGAATAATCGCCTGCGATGCAGCGGCACCGGCAGCAACAGGTCCGCGTCGCGCAACAACCCGGCACCCGCGCGGGCCATGTGCCGTCCCAGGAAGCCGGCATTCTCGGTGCGGTCGGCATATTTCAACGGCAGGATGAGCTGCTTGGAGAAGTCGTCATAGCTGAAGGCCGCCCGCGCGTTGCGCCAGACCGGCGGCTCGTCCAGGCAACCGGCGCATGTCCGCGCGAGACCGGCCTCGCCGATGCTGGAAAATCCCACGCCACATCGATGGCAGCACGGGTCGATGATGAAGTCCGCCCGCCTGAAGCAGGCCGGACAGAAACGGCCGGCCGTGTCGACCACCACGTCGCAGGTCGGGCATTGCGGCGGCAATACCAGATCGAGCAGCAGGCGCCCGCTCCAACCCGCCAGCCCCACGATCTTTTCTCGGTTAAGTTGCACTCGACAACCATAGGCTGTATTTGCCATCGAGGCAAGTGGATTGCCCCTTGGCAAGCGGCCTCGCGCTAAGCACATCCGCAAGGTGGACAACCTCATCTTCGACCGTCTGGCTGTGCGACACCATCGTGACCGTGCCGCCGGGACCGTGCATACCGTCGCGGACATCCTGCAGGCTGCTTCCGATCGGCTTCTCGACCGGCTGGACGACGTCAAGCGCGGCTTCACCCGTGCCCTCGATATCGGCGGCCGAGGCATCGTCGCACCTGTTCTGCGGGCGCGGGGGATCGAGACGGTCTGCTGCGATCTCTCGGGGCCGATGCTGGCCCTGTCCGGAGGCCCCGCGGTCGTGGTCGACGAGGAATGGCTGCCGTTCGGTCCGGGCAGCTTCGACCTGATCGTTGCCAGCCTCTCCCTGCACTGGATCAACGACCTTCCTGGTGCGCTGGTCCAGATCCGCCATGCGCTCAAGCCGGATGGGCTGTTCCTGGCCAGCATGCCGGTGCTGCCCACCCTGTCGGATCTGCGCACCGCCATGCTGCAGGCGGAAATGGACGTCGCGAACGGGGTCTCGCCGAGGATCTCGCCGTTTCCGGAGCTGCGTGACTGCGCCGGCCTGCTGCAACGGGCCGGCTTCGCGCTGCCGGTCGCCGACGCCGACGAGATCACGCTTTCCTACAGCAACCCCATGGCGATGTTGCGCGACCTGCGTGCCGCCGGCGAAGGCAACGCCGTGATGCTGCGCGATCGCCGCATTCCGTCCCGCGCCATGTTCGCGTCAGCCCTGGCGACCCTGGCCCAGCCGTCTCCGCGCGAAGCCGTCCTGCGCCTGGCGATGATGACCGGCTGGGCGCCTTCTCCCGATCAACCAAAGCCGCTCAAGCCCGGGCAGTTCACCATCCCGCTCGCCGAGGCACTGGAGGACCGCTCGGATATCCTGTTGCAGTCATCCTCCAGCTCCGACCCCGAGGTCTAATACCAAGCTGCGGTGAGATTAACCGACAGAAGGTAAGGCTGGGCTCTGCCCAGACCCG
>CAXSEE010000101.1:0-15145 GCA_964235615.1 uncultured Acetobacteraceae bacterium
TGCGGGTAGAAATACTGGGCGATCAGCCGGACGATGCGGATCACCTCCCGCTCCCACGGCGCCAGTTTCGGCGCGTTCTTTTCCAGGAAGTAGAGCAAATTTTCCTCGGGTAGACCGAGCCGGCGCCGGCGGTCGCCGATATTGTCGACGGCGATCGCCGGCTTGCCATTGGGCAGGGTGCGCCAGAGGTCGTTGTAGACACGGTCCTGATGTTCGCGCCGCTCTCGATCGCGCTGCTGCTCGGCCTTCAGATCCATCATCTTGGCCCCGGAATGCCGGTTCACGCCCTGATTCTGCAGGGCGTGGGCGGCATCGAGGATGCGCTCGACGGCACGCACGCCGTGCCGCTCCTCGCAGCGCGAGATGTAGGAACGCGCGAACTCGAGATAATCGAGGATGCTGGTCGGCTCGGTCCATTCCCGGAACAGCCGGTTGTTGCGGAAGAAGTGATTATGACCGAAGGCGGCGTGGGCGATCACCAGCGCCTGCATGGTGGCGCTGTTCTCCTCCATCAGGTAGCTGATGCAGGGGCTGGAGTTGATGACCACCTCGTAGGCCAGGCCCATCAGCCCGCGCTTGTAGGCGTTCTGGTGGCCGACGAAGCGCTTGCCGAACGACCAGTGCTTATAGATCAGCGGCATGCCGTGCGAGGTATAGACGTCGAGCATCTGCTCCGGGGTGATGACCTCGATGCGGTTCGGATAGATCTCGAGCTTGAGCTCGGTTTCGGCGATTCGCTCGATGGCGTCGTAGGACTGGCGCAGCGTGTCGAAGCTCCAGTCGGCGCCGTCGTAGAGCAACTCGGAGCCGCCGCCATTGGGGGCAGCCGGGCGGTCCAGCGCGGACAGCAAGTGGCGCTGCGGGGCGAGGCTCATGGAACGGTCTCCGCGCGACGGGCGAACAACTCCCGGAACACCGGGAAGATGTCGCGTTTCTCTGCGACCTGGCGCATCACCAGCCGCTCCGAACGTTCGGCGACCTGCTTGTAGCCGCGCCAGAGATCGGTCTCGCCGCGGATGATGGCGCCGGAACCGACGATCTCG
Source organism: uncultured Acetobacteraceae bacterium (assembly GCA_964235615.1). Lineage (GTDB taxonomy): Bacteria > Pseudomonadota > Alphaproteobacteria > Acetobacterales > Acetobacteraceae > Lichenicoccus. The sequence goes on from CAXSEE010000101.1 coordinate 1,044, forward strand.
ATATAGGCGTAATACTGCACGTTGGGCAGGATGCGGTCCTCAAGCAGCACGCAGGATTTCGGCGTGTCGGACGCCGAGTTGTCGCCGTCGGACGCCTGGGCGACATAGATGTTCCAGGCCGCTGCCGGATAACGCGCCTGTTGAATGCCGATCATCTCCTTCAGCGCCGACGAGACGATGGTGCCGCCGGTGCGCGGATCGGTGAAGAAGGTCTCCTCGTCGACTTCCTCGGCCACTTCGGCATGACGGATGAAGACGAGATCGACCTGCTTGTAGCGCCGCTCCAGGAACACGTGCAGCAGCAGGAAGAACTGCTTGGCGAGATCCTTCATGCGCTCGGTCATCGAGCCCGACACGTCCATGATGCAGAACATGACGGCGCGGGTCGAGGGCTTCGGCGTCTGGGTGAAACGGCGGTAGCGCAGATCGACCGGATCGATCCAGGGCACACGGTTGAGGCGCCGGCGGGCAATGACCAGGTCGGCGGTCAGCGCCGCCAGCTCGTCCTGGAGGTCCGACGAAAGCGCCATTCCTTCCAGTTCGGCACTCTCCAGCTCGGCAACGCGCGCTTCCATCTCGCGGACATAGTCCGGTTTCGGGCGGCGCAGGCCGATCCGGCGCGCCATCGAGTGACGCATGGTGCGGCTCAGGTCGAGCTGCGATGGCGCTCCGTCGTTGCTCAGCCCGGACCGGCTGGTGACCATGCTCTCGGTGGTGGTGATCTCGCGCTTGACCAGGTCGGGCAAGGCGAGGTCGTCGAAGAACAGGTCGAGGAACTCGTCGCGGGTCAGGATGAAGCGGAAGCTGTCCTCGCCGCCGCCATCCTCGCCGGCCTCCCCTGCCCCGCCGCCACTGCCGCCGCCACCGGACGGCGGACGCTGGATGCGGTCGCCGCGCGAGAATACCTTGTTGCCGGACAGCACGATGTCGCGCGTGCCGCCGGTGAAGACGCGGTGGAAGCTCGGCTCATGCAAGGCGTCGGAGGGGATGGAGATGGCACTTCCCTTCGCCACCTCGCGCAGTTTCCCCGAAGCGACGGCGTCGCGTGCCGCGCGTTGCACGGCATCGCGCGCCCTGATCAGAACCCGCTGGCGGTTCTCGATATTCTTGCCGTGCGGGTTCGGACGACGATCGATGATATCCACTTAAGCGTGCTGCCCCAGTTCCAAGACGGTTCCGACTTTTACGGGCGGCCTCATGCCGATTGCTTGACGCGCATGTACCATTCGACCAGACGGCGCACCTGCCGCTCGGTATAGCCGCGCGCCACCATGCGCTCGACGAACTGGCCGTGCTTGGTCTCGGTGTCGCCGTCCTTTTTCGAGCCGAAGCTGATCACCGGCAGCAGATCCTCCACCTGGCTGAACATGCGTTTCTCGATGACGTCGCGGATCTTCTCGTAGGAATTCCACGATGGATTGTTGCCGCCGGAAGCCGCTCGGGAGCGAAGCGAGAACTTTACGACTTCGTTACGGAAATCCTTCGGATTGGCGATCCCGGCGGGCTTCTCGATCTTGGTCAACTCGGCGTTGAGCAGATCACGGCTCAACAGTTGCCCCGTGTCGGGGTCCTTGAAGTCCTGATCCTCGATCCAGGCGTCGGCATAATCGAGATAGCGGTCGAACAGATTCTGTCCGTAGTCGTTGTAGCTTTCGAGATAGGCCTTCTGGATCTCGTTGCCGACGAACTCAGCGTAACGGCTAGCCAGCTCGGACTTCAGCGACGCCAGGTAGGAGGCTTCCAGCTCCGGCGGGAACTGCTCGCGACGCACCGCCTGCTCCAGCACATACATCAGATGCACCGGGTCGGCGGCGATCTCGTTGGGATCGTGGTTGAAGGTGCCGGACAGCACCTTGAAGGCGAAACGAGTCGAGATGCCTTCCATGCCCTCGTCGACCCCGGCGGAGTCGCGATACTCCTGCATGGTCTTGGCCTTGGGATCGGTCTCGCGGATATTCTCGCCGTCATAGACACGCATCTTGGCGTACTGGGTCGAGTTCGGATGCGCCTTCAGGCGGGACAGCACGGTGAAGCGCGCCAGCATCTCGAAGGTGTTCGGCGCGCACGGCGCCTGGCCCAGCGCGGAGCTGCTGATCAGCTTCTCGTAGATGCGCGTCTCCTCGGTGACGCGCAGGCAATATGGCACCTTGATCACGCAGACGCGGTCGAGGAAGGCCTCGTTGGTGCGGTTGTTGCGGAAGCTCTGCCACTCGGCCTCGTTGGAATGGGCCAGGATCACCCCGGTGAACGGGATCGAGCCGATGTTTTCGGTGCCGACATAGTTGCCTTCCTGCGTCGCGGTCAGCAGCGGATGCAGCATCTTGATCGGCGCCTTGAACATCTCGACGAATTCGAGGATGCCCTGGTTGGCGCGGTTCAGGCCGCCAGAGAAGCTGTAGGCGTCCGGGTCGTTCTGGCTGAAGCTCTCGAGCTGGCGGATATCCACCTTGCCGACGAGGGCCGACACGTCCTGGTTGTTGTCATCGCCCGGCTCGGTCTTGGCGACAGCGATCTGGCGCAGCTTGGACGGATGCAGCTTGGCCACGGTGAAGCGCGACAGGTCGCCCTCGAACTCCTCGAGACGCTTCATCGCCCAGGGGCTGGCGATGCCGGTCAGCACGCGCTTGGGGATGCCGTAGCGGCTGAGCAGGCCTTCGGCCATGCGGTCGACGTCGAACAGCCCGAGCGGGCTCTCGAACACCGGGCTGAGCTGCTTGCCGGCCTTGAGGACATAGATCGGCTCGCGCTCCATGAGCGACTTCAGCCGCTCGCCGAGCGAGGATTTGCCGCCGCCGACCGGGCCGAGCAGATAGAGGATCTGCTTGCGCTCCTCCAGCCCCTGGGCCGCGTGGCGGAAGAAGCCGACGATGCGCTCGACGGTCTCCTCCATGCCGTGGAAGTCGGAGAAGGCCGGATAGACCCGCATGGTGCGGTTCATGAACACGCGGCCGAGCCGCGCGTCCTTCGAGGTGTCGACCATGGTCGGCTGGCCGATCGCCTTCAGCATGCGCTCGGCGGCACTTGCATAGCAGAACGGGTCGTCGGAACAGGCCTGGAGATACTGCGCGAGCGTCATCTCCGTCTCGCGCCGTTCCTCGCGCATTGTCGTGGCGAGGGAAAAAACGTCGTCGAGGGGCGCCATCACAGGGTCTCCGCGAATAGATGCAACGCTGGCCGCGACATAGCGGCTGTCGGGTATTGACTTGCAAGCGAACTCGGCCGAAACGCTCTCCGCCAATACGTGCCGTTTGCTCCGGTGGATGGGGCTCCGGTGGATGAAATTCGCCTGGTCTTATGACAGGGGTAAGGCCCCATGCAGGTCAATACGGCACTGCTCGGGATCTGCCGGTTGTGACGCCTTGAGATGACAATGCTCCGTTGAAAATCTGTCCGAATGACAAATTGTCACGCGGTTCCTGACGAGGCTATCTCTGCCCCGCTCGCGGATTCAACTAAATTGCGTGCGGCCTTAAAGTAATCCGTCGAGTGACCGCGTCATGCGGCGTCTGGATCACACCTCGATCCGCATCCCGTCGAAGGCCGGCTCGATCCCCTGGGGAAGGTTCCGCACCATCCAGGCCCAGTCCATGTCGATGCCCATGTGGGTCAGGATCGTCCGCCGCACCCCGAGCCGGCGTGACCAGTTCAGCACCAGCTCGAGATCGGCATGCGCCGGGTGGGCCGTGCGCTGGAAGCAGTCGACGATCCAGGTCTCGACCCCCTGCAGGACCTCCATCGCCGGTTCCGGCAGACTGTCGACGTCGGTCGAGTAGGCCAGCTTGCCGATCCGGAACCCGAGCGTGAGGATGCGGCCGTGGACCTGCTCGAACAGCCGCAGCTCCAGCCCCTCGATGGTAACCGTCTGGCCGGCCTGGACTTCACGCGGCGTCAGGACCGGCCGGTAGAAACCGGGCGGTGACCAGGGCCGGAAGGCGTAGGCGAAGCGGCCGGCGATCTCGTCGAGCACCGGGCGGGTGGCGAAGGTCTCGATCGGCCGGTCGATGATGCGGTTGAGGCTGCGTATGTCGTCGAGTCCCGCCACATGGTCGGCGTGGGCGTGGCTGTAAAGCAACGCGTCGACATAGCCGATGCCGTTGGCCAGCAACTGCTGGCGCAGCTCCGGGCCGGTGTCGACCAGCAGGCGACGGCCGTCGTCGCCCTCGATCATGATCGATGACCGGCTGCGCCGGTTGCGGATTTCGGACGGATCGCAGACGCCCCAGAGGCCGGTGCCGTCGGCGCCTCCCAGCATCGGCACGCCCGCGGAGCCGCCGCAGCCGAGGATCACGACCTGCACTAGGCTAGACCCGCATCGAGGGCTGGACCTGCATCGAGGGCTCGGCCTGTATCGGAGCTTGGGCGGCCTTGCTGAACAGGTGGTGGAAGTTCCGCGTGGTGAGTTCGTGCAGCGCTCCCTCGGGGATGCCGCGCAACGACGCCAGGGCTGCGGCGGTGTGGACCACGAGGGCGGGTTCGTTGCGCCTGCCGCGACGGGGGACCGGGGCGAGAAAGGGCGCATCGGTCTCGACCAGCAGCCGGTCCGGCGGGATGCTTTCGGCGATGTCGCGCAGCGCCTGGGACTTCGGGAAGGTCAGGATGCCGGAGAAGCTGATATGGCCGCCGAGAGCCAGGCCACGTCGGGCGAGCTCGGCGCCGGAGCTGAAGCAGTGCAGCAGGAAGCGGAAGCTGCCGCCGGTGGCGTGCTCGTCCTCGAGGATCGCGATCACGTCGTCATCGGCATCGCGGGCGTGGATGACCAGAGGCACGCCCGCGAGCCTCGCTGCGCGGATATGGTTGCGGAAGCTGGCCTGCTGGGTGGCGCGGATCTCCGGGACGCCATGGAAGTAATCCAGGCCAGACTCGCCGATGCCGATGACGCAGGCCGGTTCGGTCCGTTCGGCGAGGCTTTGTGGCGTCGGCAACGCTTCCTCGTCCACGTGATCGGGATGGGTGCCGATCGTGCACCAGATGGCGAGCTCCGGCCTGGACAGGCCGGCAAGGGCGATCTGGCGCGGCGCTTCCGATAGGCGGGTGCCGATCGTGACCATGCCGGCGAGCCCTGCGGCATGGGCGCGATCGAGCAGCGCCGGCAGCTCGTCCGCGTCGAACCGGTCGAGGTGGCAGTGACTGTCAATCAAGCGGGGGCTATCGATCAGGCCTGAACTCGTCATCGGGCTGTTTCGACCAAGTTGGCTTCGACGTGACGCGGAAAGATGCCGCGAGGCGCGGGAAGCGGCGTGAAGTCGGCGAGTGGCGCCGCCAGCGCGTCAATCCGGCGCTGATCGTCCGGCACACCGAGCTGGTCGAGCATCGCCGCCATGCTGGCGGGCATGACCGGCTGCAGCACGGTGGCGACGATGCGCAGGGCATCGGCCAGCACGCGCAGGACGGCTCCCATTCGCGGAAGGTCGGTCTTCTTCAGAGCCCAGGGCGCCTGGCGGTCGATATAGCCGTTGCCGGCCCGGATCACCCGCCAGACCGCCTCGATCGCTTCGTGCAGCGCCTGGCGGTCGAACTGCTCGCGCATCACGGCGGGCAGCGCCTCCGCCTCCGCCAAAAGGATGTTGTCGGCTTCGGTCAGCATGCCGCGCGGCGGTAGCCGGCCGTCGCAGTTGCGGGCGACCAGCGATAGCGTGCGCTGGGCGAGATTGCCCAGGTCGTTGGCCAGCTCGATGTTGAGACGCCCGATCAGCGCCTTGCGGCTGTAGTCGCCGTCGCCGCCGAACGGCACCTCGCGGAGCAGGAAGAAGCGCACCGCATCGACGCCGAACTCGTGGGCGAGGGTCTGGGGGTCGATCACGTTGCCGATCGACTTGCTCATCTTCTCGCCCTCGATGGTCCACCAGCCATGCGAGTAGACCCGCCGGGGCGGCGGGAGCCCGGCGGCCATCAGGAAGGCCGGCCAGAACACGGCGTGGAAGCGGGCGATCTCCTTGCCGACCAGATGCAGGTCGGCCGGCCAGAAGGCCCAGCGCGGGTTATCGGTGTCCGGGTAACCGAGGGCGGTGATGTAGTTCACCAGCGCGTCCCACCAGACATACATCACATGCGCCGGATTGCCCGGCACCGGGACCCCCCAACTGAAGCTGGTGCGGCTGATCGAGAGGTCCTTGAGGCCCTGGCGGACGAAGCTCGCGATCTCGTTGCGTCGGGCCACCGGTCCGATGAAGTCGGGATGTTCTTCGTAGAACGCCAGCAGCCGGTCCTGCCAGTCGGACAGGCGGAAGAAATACGACGGCTCCCGCACCCATTGCACCGGGGCGCCGCTGGGAGCGGTGCGGGTGCCGTCCGCGTGCACGGTCAGCTCGTCGTCGCCGTAGAAGCTCTCGTCGCGCAGGGCATACCAGCCCTCGTAGGCGCCCTCGTAGATCTGTCCGGCCTGCTCCAGGCGTTGCCAGAAGGCGGTGCAGGCGTCGATGTGGCGCGGCTCGGTTGTGCGGACGAAATCGTCGTAGGAGATGCCGAGGGCATCGGCCATGGCACGGAAGGCCGCGGAGACGTTGTCGGCGAATTGCTGCGGCGCCACTCCGGCGGCGATCGCCGCCTGCTCGACCTTCTGGCCATGCTCGTCGGTCCCGGTCAGGAAGAATACCTCGAAGCCGTCGAGACGCTTCCAGCGCGCCAGGACGTCGGCGGCGATCGACGTGTAGGCATGCCCGATATGAGGCGAGCCGTTCACGTAGTAGATCGGTGTCGTAATAAAATAGCGCTTGGTCATCATCCGCTCAGGAGGCTCAGGCCCGTCAGCAGGGCCTGGCGTTTATCCAGGTTGAGGCTCTCGGTCTCGTAGCATAGCCGGGCGAGCTCCTCGCCGATCCTGGCCCAGGCTTCGGGAGGACGCGCTGGATTGCTCTCACGCAGAGCCGAACGCATGGTCGTGGATATGGCTGCGGACAACAAGCCGATGAAGGTCGAAAAGCCGTTATCGCGTCGCAGCACCCTCTCCGCGAGCTGGTAGGACCACAGGCCGGGCGGCCGGTCATGCTGCGAGAGCACGCCGTCGACCAGCCCGGACAAGGCGACGCCATCGTCTGCCGCCAGGGCCAGCGCGCGTCCCGGCGAGCCGTCGCCGAGTGTGATGAGGGTCTGTCTTTCGGCTTCGGTCATGTCCGGCAGCAGGCGCTCCAGTACCTGTCGCATCGCCGCAGGGTCCAGCGGGGTCAGCCGCAGCGTGCGGCAACGGCTGCGTATGGTCGGCAGCAGGCGGCCGGGAGCGGCGCAGACCAGCAGGATGAGCGCGCGGCTTGGCGGTTCCTCCAGCAGCTTGAGCAGCGCGTTAGCGGCGTTGCGGTTGAGATGCTCGGCGCCGTCGATGATCACCACGCGCCAGCCGCCCTCGGCCGCGGTGCGGTGCAGGAAGGCGCTGACCGGCCGCACATCGTCGATCACGATCTCCGAGCGCAGGCGCTGCCGCTTCTCGTCCATGGCCCGGGTCACGACCAGCAGGTCGGCGTGGGTCCCGGCGCTGACCCGCCGGCCGGCGCCATCGGGATCGTCGCCCGCGAGCACGGTCCGCGCGAACTGCGCCGCCAAGGTGGCCTTGCCGATGCCGGCGGGACCGGTGAGCAGCCAGGCATGATGCAGGCGGCCACGCTGCCAGGCGCGCATGAGGGTGGCTTCGGCGTCGGCCTGGCCGAGAACCTGGTCCGTTGGGGAGATCATGCCGGCAACAGGGGTTCCAGCGCGGCCAGCAGACGATGATGCACCGCCTCGATGGAACCGATCGCGGAGATCAGGCGGCAGCGCTGCGGAGACCCACGCGCGATGAGACGGAAACCCTCCGCGACCCTGGCATGAAATTCATCGTCCAGAGCCTCGTAGCGGTCGCTGGCGTCGCCGCGCTGCCGCAGGCGATGGCGGCTCTCATCGCGCGGCACGTCCAGCACCAGGGTGATGCGGGGCTGCACGTCGAGCAGGACCGTGAGCTGGCCGATGAAGGCGAGCAGCGCGGGATCGCCGCATCCGAGGCCATAGCCCTGGTAAGCCAGCGTGGAGTCGAAGAAACGGTCGCACAGGACGATGCGGCCGGCCTCCAGCGCGGGCCGCAGGCTGAGATCGACATGGTCGACTCGCGCCGCGAAATGCACCATCGCTTCGGCGCGAAGGCCGAGGCCGTGATCCTGGCCGAGCAGGAAGCGGCGGAGTGCCTCGGCGCCCGGGGTGCCGCCGGGTTCGCGCGTCAGCAGCACGTCGTGGCCGCGTGCCTTCAGCGTGTCGGCCAGCAGGCGGGTCTGCGTCGTCTTGCCTGCCCCCTCGCCGCCCTCGATCGTGATCAGCATAGTCGCGGTCGGCATCAGCCGCCGCCGATAGCGTGGCCCAGCACGGCGATCGCCCGGTTCGGCAGGGCGAGACGCGGCACCGCCACGGTGGCCAGGAGCGGAAGTTGTACATCATTGAGGCCGGTGCCGGAGACGACGAGTTGCGCGATCCCCTGCCCGGCTGCCACCGGCGCCTGCACCGGCGACTGGAAATCGACGCGTATCCTGGCCCGGCTGCGCCAGCCATGCGGCATGGTCAGCACGACGTCGGCGGCCGGGGCGACCGGAACCGTCGGTTGCGTGCCCAGCCAGACCGGAACGGACTGGACGGCCTCGCCTTTCGCGAGCAGGCGCACATCCTCGAAGTTGGCGAAGGCCCAGCCCAGCAGGCGCTCGCCTTCCTCCGCGCGCATCCGCGACGACGGCAGGCCGTTCAGCACCTCGATGATGCGCCGGCCGTCCCGCTGCGAGCTGGCGCAGATGCCGAAGCCGCCGGCGTCGGTGTGGCCGGTCTTGAGCCCGTCGGCGAGACCGCGATCGACCAGCACGTTGCGGTTGCCTTGGGCTATATCGTTGTATTTATAGTCTTTTTCCGAGAAGTAATGATAGTACTGCGGATAGTCCCGGATCAGGTGGAAGGCCAGCATCGCGACATCGCGGGCGGACATGTGATGATCCGGATCCGGCCAGCCGGTGGCGTTGCGGAACACCGTGTGATCGAGGCCGAGGCGCTGTGCCTCCTTGTTCATCAGCACGACGAACTGGTCCTCGGAGCCGGCCAGGCCCTCGGCCAGCACGATGCTGGCGTCGTTGCCGGACTGGATCAGCATGCCGCGGATCAGGTCCTCGATGCCGACCTGCTGGCCGAGCGGAACGAACATCTTGGAGCCCTGCATCCGCCAGGCCTTTTCGCTGACCGGCAGGGTCTGATCGGATTTCAGGCGGTTCTGGCTGAGGGCGGCGAACACCAGATAGGCGGTCATCATCTTGGTCAGCGACGATGGCGGCATCAGCTCGTCCGCTGCCTTCTGCAGCAGAACGGTGCCGGTGGTGGCGTCGATGATGAAGGCCCAGCGCGCCTGGGTGTCGAGCGGACCGATCGGCGTGTCCGCGGGACTGGTCGGCCCGTCCGACCCGCCACCGGATGGTCCGGAGGCCTTTGCGTGCCTCGCATGCCTGTGGGCCGCATCGGCCGGGGATGGATGCCCGCAGATTGCGGAAGCCGCTATCCCGCCGGCATTGATCAGCAATAGCCTTCTGGTGGGCATCCGTTCCTACTCAACGATAATGCATGCACCGGTTACCCCGGCCGAGCGGGCCTGGTCCAGTGCCGCATCGGCCGCGGCCGGCAGATCGAAGGGGCCGACCCGTACCAGGAACACCGAGGAACGGCCGTGGCCTTCCTGGCGTACCGTGCCGCTCAGTTCGGCTGCAAGCCGGCGCGCATAGCTGGGCTGGTTGAAATGACCGGCGTCGATCCAGAGCTGGCCGGGCTCGATCGGCTCCATCGTGACAATCTCGCCGGACGGTAGGGCGTCGATGGGCCGGATCACGTGTTCCGGAACGAAACGTGGGGAAGCAGGCCCGAGCGGCTGACGGCCACCGCCCGCGGGCATCAGCGATTGTTCCTGCACGTCGGCGACCGGGGCGGCGGTGGCGTCCGGCGCTGGCGCGTCGTCGACCTGCCCCAGCAGGTTGCGGCTGAGCGGCTGGTCTTCCTCCAGCCGCATGCGCGTCGCCTGGCCCGGGACCATGCCCAGAAGCCGGGCGGCGCGCGGCGTCACCGACAGCAGGCGTCCCGGCGAGGCTGGCCCGCGATCATTCACCCGAAGCGTGATCTCGCGTCCGTTCTCGAGGTTGCGGACGCGCAGGATCACCGGCAGTTGCAGGGTCTGGTGGGACGCCGCAGGCCGGGCCGGATCGTAACGCTCGCCGTCCGCGGTCATCTGCCCGGCAGGCCGGGGCTCGTCGACCACCGCCAGGCCGCTGGCCTGATAGGAGAGCTGCTCGGTCGGGTAGAACCAGTAGCCCTCGCTCTGCCAGGGATCGCCCAGCGTGTAGCGGGCATTCGCCGTGGGCGCCGGCGCAGGCTGCCTACGGCCGCAGCCGCTCGCGGACAGGCATCCGATCAGGATGGCGATCATGGCTGGAACAGGTCTCACGCCGTGGCGCTGGCAAGCAGGCCGACCGCAAGGCTGTAGAAGTCGGACGGGTTGTAGCGGCGGATCACGTTGAAGTTGCTGTAGACCATGAAGGCGTCTCCGGCGGCGCCGTCCGGCAGCAGCAGCGCTCCCGGCACATCGGGGCGCGAGAAGCGGGTGCCGTCGGGCCGGCGCACGCCCAGGCCCATCCAGGCGTCGAGCGGCCGCATGGTTTGCCGGCCGGCATGCGAGACATCGAAGTCCGGGGGTATCGAGACCCGCTGACCCCATGGCACGCCGGCCGTCCAGCCGCTCTGCGAGAGATAGTTGGAGACCGAAGCCAGCACGTCCGCCTCGCTCGACCAGATGTCGCGCCGGCCGTCGCCATCGTAATCCACGGCGTAGCGCAGGTAGGAGCTCGGCATGAACTGCGGCTGGCCCATGGCGCCGGCATAGCTTCCCAGCATGCGGTCCGGCTCGATGTCGTGCCGCTGCAGGATGCGCAGCGCGTTCATCAGCTCGGCCTGGAAGAAGGCGCTTCGGCGTCCGTCGAAGGCCAGGGTCGCAAGAGAATCGATTACCCCGAAGGATCCGCTTCGGCTGCCGTAGTTGGATTCCAGGCCCCAGATGCCGACCGTGATGCGCGGGTCGACCTGGTATCGCTGCCAGATCCGGGTCAGCAGCGCCAGGCGATCCTGATAGGCGGCGCGGCCGGCCGCGAGCTTGCGGTCGGTGAGCACGCGGAGGCGATACTGGCTCCAGGTGAGGGTGAACTCCGGCTGATGCCGATCGAGTTCCAGGATCCGGGCATTGGGCCGGTCGAGTGCCAGGGCGACATCGAGGATGGCGCCGCTGACACCGAGCCGCGACGCCTGGATTCTGATCCGGGCCAGGAACGATGCGAAGCTGTTGGTGTCCTGAGGCGGATGCGAACGGCCATGCGCTCGTGTCGCTGGCAGGGCGACAACACCGGCTGCAGCAGCCACGAAGGTCCGGCGCCTGATCATCGATGCCCTCTGCCACAGGCCCTGCGAGGAAGACAACTCAAACGTTTGACAGTTGTAATCATCAGTTACAGTCCTGGATGAGGATCCAGGGATGTCCGGGAGCTGCCTCTAAGGCGCCGGTTTCCGCCCTTCCCTCGCCCCATACAGCAGATAATGCAGAAACGGGTTCAAGCCCGCGACTGCGACGTCGGGATTGTTGCTGGCATACCAGTTGGTATCGAAATACCGGTTTGGATTGCGTCCCTCGCGGCTTCCGTTATCGAAATAATGCTGGACAGGGTCCATGCTGGCCGCGGCAACGTCCGGATACTGGCGTTGATACCAGTCGCTATCGAAGATCAGGGAGGCGCACGCGATCGGAGTGCCAACCTTTGTCAACAGCGGATCATGGCTCTCGATGCCTTCGGGCACCGGCAGCTTGGACACAAGTTCAGTCTTGACGGCGGGCAAGGCGCTCGGGGTCGAGACAGGCTCCCCGACGTCGGCCGCTTCGCTCCCGGATCGCCGGGTGATCCGCTTCTTCATTGCCACGACGATGCCTGCCTGCTGTCACCTGTTCAGCATAGCTGGTTTACATAGCAGAGTCAGCCTCATGCAAAGTCCGCGCGGCAACTGTATGGCCGGTTGGACGCTCATGCACTGCGGTCGGCTGGAAGCGAAGCCAGTACCCCCGGCGAAAGATGAGAAAACAGGTGACGCTGGCGGCACTCGTCGATATGCAACAGCCCTGGCGGCGGGAGCGCAGTTTTTTTGGCCATTGCCCTGCGCCTGATCCCGTTGTGCCCGCCTCCGGCGCATATTCGCGCAGCAGCATCCAGTTGGCCGCATCCCGGCTTGGCCATCTGGTCGTAAATGATCTCCTTATCGGTTTCCGGCCTGCTGAAGGCGGCCGGCGCTCATCCTCTCTATCAAGCCACCGCGATCATCTTTGGCACCTTCATACTGGAGGATGCCGCCACCGTGCTGGCGGCCATGCAGGTGCAGGATGGCAGCATCCGGCTGCCCGTTGCCCTGTTTGCCCTCTACGCCGGTATCGTGCTCGGGGATCTCGGCCTCTATGGCCTGGGACGGCTGGCGGCGATGTGGCCGCGGATCAACCGCCTGGTCTCGGCCGAGCGGCACGCGCGGGGCCGGCGCTGGCTTTCGACGCGGGTGTTTCGCGTCGTCTTCGTGAGCCGGTTCGTCCCGGGTGCCCGGCTGCCGACCTATACCGCCTGCGGGTTTCTCGGCGCCAGTTTCCCCCGCTTCGCGCTCGCCGCCGTCATCGCGACCTCGATCTGGACCAGCCTGCTGTTCCTGGTGTCGATGCGGGTGGGCCGTTTACTCATGGAACATTTCGGTGCATGGCGGTGGGCCGGGGCGGTCGGCTTTGCCATCGTGATCGTCGCGGCCGGGCGCATCATTGCCCACTTCCAGGATGAGCCGGCATGAGTGACTTGGTTGGCGTCGCAGCCCCTACCGCCGATCCGTCGCAGGTTTCCACCTTCGAGTTCTGGCCCGACTGGATCTTCTACCTGCCGGTGGTCGCCTATTGGATCGCGCTCGGCTTGCGCTATGGCGATTTCAGCCTGCCGTCGGCGGCCAACCCGCATATCTCGACCGGCGGACTGTGCGGGGAAAGCAAGAGCTCCATCCTCGACCTGGCCGGCCCGGTCGCGGCACCCTGGATCGCGCGCTACAGCCGCTTCCGGACTGGGGAGCAGGACGAGGCCCGTGCCACGGCGCTCATGGAGCAGGACGGGTTGTCGCTCCCGGTCGTGGTCAAGCCGGATATCGGCTGCAACGGGACCGGCGTGCGGCTGGCCGAAGACCGGAGCGCGCTGGTCCAGGCGCTCGCCTCATTCCCGAGGGATGTCGACCTGCTGTTGCAGGAGCTGATCCCTTACGAGGGAGAGGCCGGGATATTCTATATCCGGCATCCGCAGGCCGCATCGGGCATGATCACCTCCCTGACCCACAAGAGGGCGCCGATCCTGTTCGGTGACGGCCGTTCCAGCATTCTCGAACTCATCATGGCCGATCCGCGCACGCGGATGGTCCCGCATCTCTACACGCCGCGGCTGCAGCACCGCTTGGGCGAGATCCCCGGTCCCGGGGTGCCGATACGGCTGGTCTTCGCGGGGAACCACTGCAAGGGGTCGATCTTTGCCAACGGAGCGTCGGACATCACGCCGGCGCTGAACGCGTCCATCGATCGCATCATCTCCGACATCCCGGATTTCCATTTCGGGCGCATCGACGTCCGCTACCAGAACATCGCCAGCCTCAGGCGCGGCACCGGCTTCCGCATCATCGAGATCAACGGCGTGGGCTCGGAGGCAACCCATATCTGGGACCCGTCGACCCGTCTGCGGGATGCCTACCGGGACCAGTTCGACCATTACCGGCAGGCCTTCGAGATCGGCGCCGCGAACCGGGCCGCGGGCTTCAAGAGCAGCGGATTGCGGCAGATGGCCCGGGACTGGCTGACGCAGCGCCGGCTGATGGCGTCGTATCCGTTGAACGACTAGGTGTCGGTCCAGGTTGGGAGCGGCGGACGGAAGCGCGTCGTCGACAGAAAGCTGTTCGACACTCTGTGTGATGGCAAACCGCACGATTGCTATTCAACCGCTGGTTGGGCCCGTTACGTGCCGGCCTCGCGCCTGTCATCGGTCGTGCTGCCCGATGACGTATCGGCAACCGAAGTGCCTGATCGC
>CAXSEE010000102.1:0-15114 GCA_964235615.1 uncultured Acetobacteraceae bacterium
GATCAAACGCTACGTCCTGCGCCACATCCCGCCGCTGGACCGTATCACCGACTGAGAGGCCACTACCGGTTGCGACCCCGTCCCAGGCGCTCGCGCAGCAGCAGCCAGAAGATCGGTGGGTTGTCGAACAGATAGCGCCGTGCCAGCCGGCGCGGATCGGACAGCATGCGGTGCAGCCACTCGATCCCCAACCGCTGCATCAGTTGCGGCGCGCGCGGCATGGCGCCGGCCAGGAACTCCAGGCTGGCGCCGATGCACAGGCCGGTCCCGCGCGCCTGGCCGGTCGCCTCGAGCGCCGCCGCCACCCGTTCCTGGCGTGGCGATCCGACCGCGAGAAACACCAGCCGCGCCGGGTGGTCGAGCACGAACTGCACGACGCGGCGCATCTCCGCCGGATCCCGGTCGAAACCCATCGGCGGGTCGTAATGCGCGGGCGGCGCGATCCCGGTGTTCGCCACGAGGGCTGCCAGATGGGCCGCGCGCAGGCCGATGATCGTCACCACCTCTCCCGGCGCCAGATGCGCCTTCAGCAGCCGGCCGGTCAGGTCGCTGCCCGGGGCCACCGCCGGCGGAAGCAGGCCGATCATGCGGGCGGCGCGCGCCACCACCCGGCTGTCCAGCAGACGCATCATGGCATCCTGGTACAACGGCAGCAGCGAAGGGTCGCGGGACAGACGCACCAGATGATCCGCGTTCGGCGTCACCACGTAGGCAAACGATGAATTTTCGGAACGTTCCGAGATCCATTGCGCCGCCATTGCCACATCGAGATCGGCGAAATCGATTCCGAGCAGGCGGCGCGTGCGCCAGGGCAAAGCTTCGATACCATAATCCAATGACCGCTCCTCAGGATCGACGCTCCGTTCCACGGGGCGCCATTCAATCGGCGCCATTTAACACGGGACCCCCTCATGCTACAGTCGCATACGGCTGAAGCAGAGGATTTGGGACGAGATGCTGTCGACGCATGGAAGACATGTCGGCGGGCGTCTTCGAGCCAAGTGACGTGCGCCGGTTCTTTTCCGGCCACGGCACCCTGACAGGCATCGCCGCCGATTTGCATCATACCGATCGATGTGCATCCGCCGTTATATTTCCGGTCGGTCGCGGCCTGACACGATGTGTTTGGAGGCGGATTATTCCGAACCCGTTTACTCCTGGTCCTGTTCAGCCTGATCGCCCTCGCCGGCGTGGCGCGGCTTTGCATGATCTGGGGCACGGTGCTGATCCTGGTCCGCCCGGGCAAGTACGCCAGCGCCAACGTGTTCGGTGGCCTGCCGCTGAATTTCGGCCTGATCCTCGGGGCAGTCCTGGTGGCCTGGCGATGGCCGGGCTGCTCGGCCTGGACGCCGACAGCAGGGCGGTGCTAGGGGTCATGCGGGCCGCCTTCGACCGTGACCGTTGCTGGAGTGCCGCCGCCGGTTTCGACGTGATCGCCTTCGACCACCGGGTAGCGTGCAGGGAGCCGTGATGTCGCCGCTCATGGACGAAAGATCAGCCAGAATGCTCGAGATCTCTGCCGCCGGCCGCCCCGTGTTGTCGGTTGTCGTGCCCTGCTACAACGAGGCCCTCGGTCTCGGGGAGTTTCATCGCCGGCTCAGCCTGGTCATGGACGGGATCGGCCGGAGCTGGGAAGTGATCTACGTCAACGACGGCAGCGCCGACACTACCCTGGCCTGCATGGAGACGATGCGCGCGGCCGATCCGCATGTCGGGCTGATCAACCTGTCGCGCAATTTCGGCAAGGAGATCGCCCTTACCGCCGGCCTCGATCATGCCCATGGCGAGGCCATCGTCGTGATCGACGCCGACCTGCAGGACCCGCCCGAGGTGATCCCCGACCTCGTTGCGGTGTGGGACCAGGGCATCGACATGGTGTATGCCCAGCGCCGCGCCCGCGAGGGCGAGACGTGGATGAAGAAATTCACCGCCCACCAGTTCTACGGCCTGATGCAACGGCTCGGCGAGGTGCGGCTGCCGCCCAACACTGGCGACTTCCGCCTGCTCAGCCGGCGCGCGCTCGACGCACTGCTGCAACTGCGCGAGCATCACCGTTTCATGAAGGGCATGTTCGCCTGGGTCGGCTTTCCGAGCCAGGCGGTGCTTTACGACCGGGCGCCGCGACATGCCGGCAGCAGCAGCTGGAACTATTGGCGGCTCTGGAACCTCGCCGTCGAGGGCATCACCGGCTTCACCTTGATGCCGCTCAAGATCGCGACCTACCTGGGGCTAGTCGTGGCGGTGTTCGCACTCGGCTTCGGCGGCCAGCTTATCATCCGCACGCTGCTGTTCGGCAACCAGGTCCCGGGCTATCCGAGCTTGATGGCCGTGGTGCTGTTCCTCGGCGGCGTGCAGTTGATGACGTTGGGCGTGATCGGCGAGTATCTCGGCCGGGTCTTCAACGAGACCAAGCAGCGCCCGCTCTATCTGGTCGAGCGGGCGCGCGGCAGCGAGGTCGCCATGCGGGTGAAGGCCGGTTCGGTCTGAGCCGGATCAGAGGCCGAACTTCACGTTCAGCAGTATGATGTGCTGGCCGAAGTTGTCGCCGGGGGCGTTATGCTGGAGAAACTGGTAGCTCAGGGCGGTCTGGATATTGCGGTTGATCAGGTAGGTGACGCCGACGCCGACGCCATAGATGCTCTGCGTGTCGCCCGGGCCGTAATTGGCCTCGTCCAGGTGGGCGCTCCCCTGCAGCAGGATGTTACGATACAGCTCGTGATCGACGACCACGCTCGCGCGGTCATAGGTATAGCCGGTCACGGTGTTGGTCGTCGCGTCCTCGATCGTGCGGGCATATCGCGCGGTCACCGTGGTTAGGCCGGTCGGGTTCCAGATGACGTCCGCCTCGGCGATCGGGGCGCCCAGGTTGCTGGCCTTGCCACCGAACAGGCGCTCCTGGTAGCCGATCAGCGCGCGCACGGTGACAGCGCCGTTCAGTTCATAATCGAGGCCGGCCATGGCGGTGGCGCCGTCGGTATTGAGGACGCCGATGTTGGCGCGGTTCCCGCCATGGACGTAGCTGACGTAGTCGCCGTTCAGGACGACGATGGCGTCGCGGTTCGGCTGGAATTCGTAGCGTCCGATCACGCCGCCCTGCACGATGTTGCTGTCGCGAAGGGTCTGGTTGAAGGCCTCCTCGGCACCGGGCGCCACACCGCTGAAGACGCCGGTGGAGAAGCGGAACATCTCGTAATCGACGTTCGGCGTGAGGGTGAAGCGGCCGAACACGCTGTTGTAGCTGACCCTGAAGTCGGCGACCTTGAAGTTCAGCGGCTGGACCAGTTGGATGGCGTTCACCACGTTGTTCACGCCGATGTCGTACGGCTCCTCGTTGGCGCTCAGGTAGCTGATCGACAGGGAGAGCTGGTCGCGGCCGATATCCAGGCTGCCGCCGATCGACGCGTTATAGTTCGTGCTGCTCAGCCTCGGCACATCGAAGTAGCGGGTGTCGTTGATCCCGATAGAGGCGCCGATGCTGTCCCGCGACCAATCAGAAGCGACGGAGACCGAGCCGGAGCTGTTGAGCTGACTGCTGCCCTGGCCATCGACGGCGCCGCCGACGACGTTGCTGTTGTAGCCGGCTTCCTCCTCGAAGTCCGGCCTGATGATGAAGGCGCCTTCGCGTATGCCCTGCGCGTCGTATTCGGGTCTGAGCCGCGAACGCACCGTGACACCTTCCTGCTCGTCCGCGCCGGGAGTACCTTCCGGGAAGTAGCTGTCGAGCGGCAGGCCCGGGCCGAAATAGGTGTTCAACGGCGTGACCGCGTTAGCGGCGCCGGAGGCAAGCCACAAGCTCGACAGGGCGACGCAAACGCCCTGCGCCGCTCGGCCGGAGCGGCGGTTCGCGTCCCGGCTCGACCGGCTTCCGTGCTTCGGCATGCTCGAATTCCCTACCCCAACCGGACCCCAAGTAACAAACTACCGTCTGCTTGCAAAGCGAGGCGGCCGATCTCCATGCCGGGGAAAGCCGTGGCGTATCATTCCCGCCACAACGGAGGAAGACCAAGGCTCTGCCCTGGACCCGCTCGATCATGTCAATAGATCGGTTTCCAAAGGCCAAGGCCTTTGGCGGGTCTGGGCAGAGCCCAGCCTTACCTTCCGAGGGTCAATACGGAAGGTGAGCCTGATCCGGGTCCATGCTGAATTTCCATTGCCGGCGCGGCCCCGCCATTACGTTCAGATAATAAAGATCGAACCCATGCGGGGCACCGACCGGATGGTAGCCTTTCGGCACCAGCACCACGTCGCGATCGGAAATCGCCATGGTCTCGTCCAGCGATCCGTCCTTGGTATACACGCGTTGCAACGCGAAGCCCGAACCCCGCGCGAGGCGGTGGTAGTAGGTCTCTTCGAGATAGGTCTCGTTGGGATAATCGTCGGTGTCGTGCTTGTGCGGCGGGTAGCTCGACCAGTGGCCGCCGGGCGTGATCACCTCGACCACGAGCAACGTTTCGGCCGCCGCCGTATCGGGCAGGATGTTGCGCACGAAGCGGGCGTTGGTGCCGCTGCCGCGGGTGATCTCGCCCGCCTCCTCCGGCGTGATCACCCGGACCGGCAAGCCGCCCTTGGCCGGAGAGGAACATATCGCGAGCTCGACCGAAGTTTCCGCGGTCACCCGCCAAGGAGTGCCCGGTGGCAGGTAGACCGAGCAGGGGCCACCCTCGAACGGGCTCATGCGCTTGCCCAGGCTGCCCAGCTCCCGGTCGCCCGCGGTGATGCGGGCGCGCCCGCTCACCAGCACCAGGCAGAGCTCGCGAGCGGCGTCCTCGCCGCCAGTGACGCCTCCCGGTGCGATGTCCCGTGCCTCGAAGCCGACATAGCCCCAGCCCGCCGAGGCCGGGGTGATGCGCTGCACGACACCCTGGGCATCTGATTTGGCGGGATGGATCAGCAGCCGCGGCATCAGCGCAGCCCCGCCGCGGCCAGATAGCCAACCAGGTTGCGATAGCCGAGCATCGCGTAGTGCAGCGGGTTGGCGCGTTCGGGATCCTGCTCGGCCTCGATCACCACCCAGCCGGAATAATGCGGCAGGTTGCGGAACACCGAGACGAAATCGATGCTGCCGTCGCCTGGCACCGTATAGACGCCGGCGATGACGGAATCCAGAAAGCTCCAGCCCTGGTCATCGGCTTGGGCCTGGATGCCGCGGCGGATGTCCTTGGTATGCACATGGCCGATCCGCAACGCGTGGCGCGCGGCAAGTGCTGCCGGATCCGCACCGGCCCAGGCGGCATGACCGGTATCGAGCAGCAACTGCACCGACGGTCCGGTATGGGCCATCAGGGCGTCGATATCGGCTTCGCTCTGCACCACCGTGCCCATGTGATGGTGATAGACCAGACGCACGCCTTCGCTGAGCAGCGCGTCGCCGACTTCGGTCAGGCGCGCGCCGAACTGCGCCCAGCCGTCCGCCGGTAGCACCGGCCGCTCCGAAAGAGCCTTGGTCTGGTCCCCATGAATGGCGTTCGATGTCTCGGCGAACACCATCACCTTGCTGCCAACCGCGCGGAGTAGGTCCAGATGCGGACGCAGATGCGCAAGCTCGGTCTCCGCGTCATGATGCAGCAGGCTGGCGGAATACCAGCCCGAGATGCAGGCCAGGCCGAACGGCGCCAAAGCGGCCAGCAGCGCATCGGCATGACGGGGAAATTTGTTTCCAAGTTCGATGCCCTCAAAGCCGGCCTGCCTCGCCTCGGACAGGCAGACTTCCAGCGGCGTGTCGCCGCCAAGGCTCGGGAGGTCGTCGTTCGACCAGCCGATCGGGTTGGTGCCGATCCGTATCGTCATGACCTGGTCCTTTCAGACTTGCCGTTCGCGATTGGCAACATACGCCTCGTATGCGGCTTGCACCGATGGGCGCACGGAGACTTCCGGCACCGCCACGTCCCACCAGTTGCCGCCGGCGTCGGTGATCATGGCCGGATCGGTATCGATCACCACCACGTAGGTCCGGTCCGAGGCACGCGCGCGTGCGATCGCGGCGGGAAGGCCGGCCAGGCTCGCCACCTCCGACACGGCCCCGAGGCTGCGCGCGTGGGCGGCGAAATCGATCACCGGCAGGGTCTCGTGCAGGGTGTCGACCAGCATGTTGTTGAACGCGGCGCCACCGGTCACGCCCTGCAGCCGGTTGATGCAGGCAAAGCCGCCATTGTCCAGCAGCAGCACGATCAGCTTGCGTGCCAGCATGACCGACGTCGCGAT
Organism: uncultured Acetobacteraceae bacterium; assembly: GCA_964235615.1. Classification (GTDB taxonomy): domain Bacteria; phylum Pseudomonadota; class Alphaproteobacteria; order Acetobacterales; family Acetobacteraceae; genus Lichenicoccus. The sequence goes on from CAXSEE010000102.1 coordinate 6,202, forward strand.
CTCCGAATTCAGCATCATATAGGAACCGTCGCCGACCATGACGATCACCTCGCGCGACGGGTCCGCCATCTTGACGCCCAGGCCGCCGGCGATCTCGTAGCCCATGCAGGAGAAGCCATACTCCATATGGTAGCCGCCCGGCCGCGAGGCCAGCCAATGCTTGTGCATCTCGCCGGGCAGTCCGCCCGCGGCCGACACCACCACGTCAGTCGGCAGCGAGGCGCGCTGCACCACGCCGATGACCTGCGCATCCGAGGGCAGCCGGCCGCCGCCCGGTTCCGCGGTATAGGCGATCGCGCGGTCGAGCCAATCGGCACGCGCCTGCTCGGCACGGCGGCTCCATTCCAGCGGCGCCCGCCACGCGCCCAGGCCCGCATCGAGCGCCGCCAGCCCGGCCTGCGCGTCTCCCACCACCGCTAACGCGCCGTGCTTGCCGGCATCGAAGGCCTGCGCATTCATCCCGATCAGCCGAACATCCGGGTCCCGGAACAGGGAACGCGATCCGGTGGTGAAATCCTGCAGCCTGGTGCCGATCGCCAGCACCACGTCGGCCTGTGCCGCCATGTCGTTCGCGCTTGCGGTCCCGGTCACGCCGATGCTGCCCATGTTCATCGGATGGCTGTACGGCAACGAGGACTTGCCCGACTGCGTCTCGCCTACCGGGATGCCGCGGCTCGCACAGAAGTCCGCCAGCTCCCGCTCCGCGCGCGAATACAGCACGCCGCCGCCGGCGACCACGAACGGCCGCCTGGCCTCGCGCAGCCGCGCCACCGCCGCCTCGATCTCGAACGCGTCGGGACGCGGCCGGCGCTGCCGGTGGAGGCGCTCGGCGAACAGGGTGTCGGGAAAGTCGTAGGCTTGGGCCTGCACGTCCTGGCAGAAAGCGAGCGTCACCGGTCCGCATTCGGCGGGGTCGGTCAGCACCGCCATGGCACGGGCAAAGGCCGGCATCAGCTGCTCGGGCCGCGTCAGCCGGTCGAAATAGCGCGAGACCGGACGGAAGCAGTCATTGGCGCTGACCGTGCCGTCGCCGAAATCCTCGATCTGCTGCAGCACCGGATCGGGACGCCGGCTGGCGAACACGTCGCCCGGCAGCAGCAGCACCGGCAGCCGGTTGACATGCGCCACCGCGCACGCCGTCACCATGTTCAGCGCACCGGGGCCGATCGATGTGGTGCAGGCCATCGCCCGCTGCCGCCGGTTTGCCTTGGCATAGGCGACCGCCGCATGAACCATGGCCTGCTCGTTCTGTGCGCGATACGTCGGCAGGCTCTCGCGAACCCCGTGCAGAGCCTCGCCCAGGCCGGCGACGTTGCCATGGCCGAAGATCGCCCAGACCCCACCGAAGAACGGCACGATCGCGCCGTCGAGCTCGATCTTCTGCGCCTGCATGGCGCGGACCAGGGCCTGCGCGGTCGTGAGCCGGATGGTGCTCATTTCACGGCCGCTCCCGACGCAAGCCGGCCCTGCCAGGCTTCGACCAGGCTGGCGAACCGCTTCGCCATCTCATCGACCGCCTGCGCGTCGGTCATCCGGTTCGCCAGCCATTCCCGCGCCGGACCCATGAAGATGGTGCGCCCGATCGCGAAGCCCTTCACCCAAGGCGTTGCCGACGAAGCGTCGAACGCCTCGATCAGTTGCGCGGCCGGCGCTTCCAGGCCCAGCAGCACGATGCCGCGGCAGAGCGGGTCGCGCGCCGCGATGACATCGCCGATGGCGATCCAGTTCGCCGCGTGCCGCTGCGGCTCCAGCTTCCACCAGTCCGGCCTGATGCCGATGTCATACAGCCTGGTCATCACCCGCGGCAGCGTGTCGGGCTGCAACGCGCCGTGCTTGCCGGCAATGATCTCCACCAGCAGGTCGCGTCCCAGCCTGCGGCAGGCATCCTGCGCGCGCAGCAGTTCGCGCTCCTGTCGCAGGCGCAGCGCCTCACCGTCGTCGGGATGGTAGAAACACAGGCATTTCACGACCTGATCGACCGGCCATTCGACCAGTTGCGCGCCAAGCGAGCCGCCATTCTCGAAATCCAGCGGCCTCGATCCAGTCTGCTCGATCGGTCGCGCCACCCACAATCCGGCGTGGGAGGCGGCGAACAGCGCCTCGCGGCCATAGCGCCCGTCGAGGAACATCCCGTAGCCCGGCCGTCCCATCGCCACGCGCGCGGCGGCCTGCACCACCAGCAGCTTGAAGTCCGCGATGCGCTCGAACGGCGCCTCCACCGAGCGTGCCACCTCCTCGAGCTGGACGCGGTGGTCGCAGGCCAGGGCCATGATCGGCGTCGGCTGCACCCGGCGGGTCGTCGCCCAGTGCAGGTGGTTGAGGCGCCTGTCATGACGCAACGCATGATGCGGGCTGCCATGATCGAGGAACGCACGCAGTTCCGTGAACGTCGGGCTCTCGGGCGAGCACAGCAGCCGCGAGACCGCGAACGCCCCGCAGGCGTTAGCGAATGCGCAACAGGTCTCGATCGGCTCGTCGCGCAGCCAGCCGCGCAGGAAGCCGGACATGAACGCATCGCCGGCGCCGAGCGTGTTGTACACCTCGACCGGAAAGCCGGGACCCTTGATGCCGTCATCCAGCGCGTTCGGGATGGCGCCGGGAAACACCACGCAGCCCATGGGCCCGCGCTTGCAGACGATGGTCGCGGCCGGCGCCAGCGCGCGGATCGCCCGGATCGCCGACAGCGTGTCCTCGTCGCCGCCGGCGATATGCAGCTCCTCCTCGGTGCCGACGATCAGGTCGCAATCCGGCAGGATCTCGGCCAGCTGGCGCGAAACCTCCACGGAGCGGATGTAACGGGACTCTCCCTCGCCATGTCCCGCCAATCCCCACAGGTTGGGCCGGTAGTCGACATCGAGCACCACGCGGCCCGGCTCCGCGCGACCAGGTGCGCGCATCAGCCGCATCGCCCGGCGCTGGGCCGCGGCGCTGTGCGGCCGGGAGAAATGCGTGCCGGTCACCACGATTGCCCCCGCACGGGCCAGCAATGCCTCGTCGATGTCGCTCTCGTCCAGGGCGGAGTCCGCGCAGTCGGTGCGGTAGAACACCAGCGGGAAGCTGTGGCTGTCACGCACGCCGACGAAAGCCAGCGCGGTCAGCCGCTCCGGATCGGTGTGGACGCCGGTGGTATCGACCTGCTCCCGCTGGAGCTGCTCGCGCAGGAAGCGGCCGAAATGCTCGTTGCCGACGCGGGTGATCAGGCCGGAACGCAGGCCCAGGCGTGCGGTGCCGATGGCGATGTTGGCCGGGCAGCCGCCGACCGCCTTGCTGAAGCTCGCCATGTCTTCCAGGCGGGACCCGACCTGCTGGCCGTAGAGATCGACGGATGAGCGTCCGATCGTGACGACATCCAGCATTGCCGGGTCCATGGCGAGCTCCCCTTCTCGGGAGCCATGACTATACTATTCCATAATCCGGTCAATATGGAACGCAGGTTCTCTTATCGGCGGGCGGCTGGATCAGCGGACGAAATTTCCGGCAGCGACGGCGGGGATGTCGAGGCGGCTGAGGCCGAGATCGCCGAGCTGACGGTCAGTGTAGCTCTCGAGCTCGCGACGGATGCGGGCCTGCTCGATCGAGGCACTGCGGTGTGCGCGGTAGCGCTCGCCGATCTGGAACAGACCGCCGAAGCCAACCGGTGCGCCGAATGAAGCCGTCGGGTGAGCGTGGATTGCCATTGAAGTAAACTCCATCCTGAAGCAATTGTGCGGTGCAACATAACCACGGCCAATCGACTCTTGCAAGTAGATTGTGCACTGCACAAAAAATGTAATCTTGTTCAGGTTCCGGCTGTTATCCGCCTGCCACCTCCACCCATCTTGCCTCCACGGAGGAGCGGCGCACTGCCTCGACCACATGGGCCACCGCCAGCGCCTCGCCGAAATCCATGTCGCTCGGCGCCTCGCCGCAGACCGCGTCGATCAACCGCTTCACCTCGATGGTCTTGAGGTCGTTGAAGCCGAGCTGATGGCCCGGGGCGGGACAGAAGGCGGCATAATCGCCGTGTCCTGGCCCGGCATTGATGAGGGTGAAGCCGCCTCGCCCCGGCTGCTGCCCCGCGCGATATAGCCGAAGCTCGTTGAACCGTTCCTGGGTGAAGGCGATGGCGCCCCTGGTGCCGGTCAGCTCGAAGCCCAGTTGCATCTCACGGCCGCTGGCCAGCCAGCTCGTGGAAAGGCTGGCGGTGAAGGGGTGATCGCGAAACCGCAGCAGCATGGCCGCCTGATCATCCACGCTTACCGGCCTCGCCACGCCATCCGCCCCGGGCCGGGCGGCGTGGATCGTATCGAGCCTGGCGCATACCGCATCCACCTCGCCGAGCAGGAACCGGCTCATGGCGATGATATGGCTGCCGATATCGGCCAGCGCGCCGCCGTCCTGCGCCGGGTCGCAGCGCCAGGAAAAGGCGGCGTCCGGATCGGCCATGAAGCCTTCGGCATGGATGCCGCGAAACCCGGTGATCGGACCGATCTCGCCGCCGCGCACGATCTCCCTCGCGGTCACGATCATCGGGTTGCGCAGATAGTTGAAGCCGACCAGCGTCACCACCCCTGCCCGGCGCGCGGCCTCGGTCATGGCGGTCGCGTCCGCCAGGTTTGTCGCCAGCGGCTTCTCGCAATAGACATGCTTGCCGTGGGCGATGGCGGCCAGGGCGATCGGCGCGTGCAGCAAGTTCGGCGTGGCGATGGCGACGATGTCCACCGCCGGATCGCGCACCAGCGCCTGCCAGTCCGAGGTGGCACGGGCGAACCCCAGCGCCGACGCGGCCTGCGCCGCCTCCGCCTCCGAGCGGTCCGCCAGCAGTTCCAGCCGCGGCCGCGCCTTCAGGCTGAACAGCCCGTCCACGGCGCGGAAAGCCAGCGCATGCGCCCGCCCCATGAACCCGCTGCCGACCAGCCCGATCCCCAGTTCCCGCTTCATGATCCTGCCGCCCTCCGTTCCACCAATGCCACGCAAAGTGCCGTCGACAAGGCCAGCGTCGCCGACAGCGAGCGGAAGCCGCCGAGATCGGTCTCGGCCACCTCCATCCACACACGCGCGATCTGGGCCAGCGGCGAGAAGGGCGAGTCTGTGATCGCCACCACCGGCACACCGCGTCGGGCGGCCAGTTGCGCGAGCTCCAACGTCTCGCCGGCATAGGGCGTGAAACTCACCGCCAGCACGGCGTCGTCCATGTCCAGCAGCTCGACCTGGCGCTGCGACAACCCGCCGGCATGGTCGGCGAGCTCGCAACGCGCGCCCAGCTTGCCCAGCGCATAGGCGAGATAGACCGCGACCGGGTAGACGCGGCGCGCGCCGAGCAGGCAGATCGACCGTGCTCCCGCCAGCAGTTCGACCGCGGCGGCCAGCGCCTCCTGGTCGAAGGTCTGCTCCAGATGGTCGATCGACACCCGGGCGGCGTGCAGGAAGCCGTGCAGCAGGGCGCCGGGATCGGCGTTAACGCCGTCCTGGCCGTGCAGGCTCTCGAGCCGTTCGCGGTAATCCGGCCAGCGCTGCCTGGCATGGGCGCGGAACACTGCCTGCAGGTCCGAGAAGCCGGAATAGCCGAGCGTCTGGGCGAACCGCACCAGGGTCGAAGGCTGCACCCCCGCCTGCACGGCCAGGTCGGCCACGCGGCCGAACGCGATCTCCTGGGGATGATCCACCGCGAAGTCCGCCACCTGCACCAGACGTTTCGGCATCAGCTCCCGCCGTGCCACGATCAGGGCGCGCAAGCTCTTGAAGTCGCGTGGGATATCGCTCGCTCCAGGCTCTTCGTCCTGCCCGATGACCCCTTGCGACATCGTTGACAACCCTTCCTGCTGATGGAATATAAATTCCATAATCTACAGGCTAACGGAAAATTTCCGCGCCACCAATCAGGACATTTACATGGTCCGTTTCGCCCTGCTCGGCTGTGGTCGCATCGGCCGCATGCATGCCAGCAACCTCGCCCGCCATCCCGCCGCCGAACTGGCCTGCGTCTATGACGTGGTCGCCGGCGCGAGCGCCGAGGTCGCCGCCGCCCACGGCGTGCGCCAGGCGACGTCGGTCGAGGATGCCCTGGCTGATCCCGCGGTCGAGGCGGTGCTGATCGCCACCTCCACCGACACCCACGTCGACCTCATCATCGCCGCCGTCCGCGCCGGCAAGGCGGTGCTGTGCGAGAAGCCGATCGACCTCGACATGGCCCGCGTGGCGCGCTGCTGGGCAGAGATCGAGCCGTTCGACCCCACCGTGATGATCGGGTTCAACCGCCGCTTCGATCCCTCCTTCGCCGCCCTGCGCCGACGTGTGGAAGCCGGCGAGATCGGCCGCGTCGAACAGCTGGTCATCACCAGCCGCGATCCCGCGCCGCCGCCGCTGGCCTATATCGAGGTCTCCGGCGGGCTGTTTCGCGACATGACGATCCACGACTTCGACATGGCCCGTTCCCTGGTCGGCGACATCGACGAGGTATCGGCGTTCGGCGCCTCGCTGGTTGATCCGGCCATCGGCGCCGCCGGCGACATCGACAGCGCGATGATCACGCTGCGCGCCGCTTCCGGGGCCTTGGTGCATATCAACAACAGCCGGCGCAGCGTCTATGGCTATGACCAGCGCATCGAAGTGTTCGGCAGCAGCGGCATGCTGCTCGCCGGCAACCATCGCGAGACCAGTATCGAGGCCTATTCCGCCACCAGCACGCAGGCAGCCGACCCGGTGCTGCATTTCTTCATCCAGCGCTACGCCGACGCCTATGCCGCCGAGATCGCGCATTTCGTGGGCTGCGTGCGAGAGCGGACCCCGCCGCTGGCCAGCTTCCGCGATGGGCTGGAGGCGCTGCGATTGGCCGACGCCGCCGCCGAGAGCCTGCGCACCGGCCGGAGCGTCCGCATCGCCATCAGCTGACGGTCTTTGCGGAGAGGATGCAGATATAGTCATACCGTGCTACGGGGTCGTCACGTCCCAAGCTTGGGCGGCCCACGCTGGTCTGGATCCACTGTTCAATGGCCGCCACGGCTCTGATCGACCCGCTGTTCGCCGTGTCCGGTTTCGTGGTCGGCCTTCTGGTCGGCATGACCGGCGTCGGCGGCGGCTCGCTGATGACGCCGCTGCTGGTGCTGCTGTTCGGCATCCATCCCGCGACCGCGGTCGGCACCGACCTGCTCTATGCCGCCTGCACCAAGACAGTCGGGACCCTGGTGCATGGCGTTCGCAGCACCGTCGAGTGGCGCGTGGTCGGCCTGCTGGCAGCCGGCAGCCTGCCGGCGACGGCGCTGACGCTGTATGGCCTGGTCCGGCTTGGCGCCCCGAGCGATAGCGTCTCCCATCTGATCTCGTCCGTGCTCGGGATCGCGCTGCTGCTGACCGCCCTCAGCCTGATCTTCCGCGGCCCGATCCGCCGCTGGGCGAACAGCGGCCAGCGCCGTCCGGTACCGCGCCGGGCCGCCCTGCTTACCGTATTGACCGGTATCGTGCTGGGGGTCGTGGTGTCGGTCTCCTCGGTGGGCGCCGGCGCGATCGGTGTGACCGTGCTCATCCTGCTCTACCCGCAGCTGCCGATCTCGCGGATCGTCGGCTCCGACATCGCCCATGCGGTGCCGCTGACCTTGGCCGCCGGCCTCGGGCACTGGTGGATCGGCTCGGTGAACTGGCACATGTTCGGCTCCCTGATCTCCGGCTCGATCCCCGGTATCATCGTCGGCAGCCTGATCGCCTCGCGCGTCTCGGACCGCGTGCTCAGCCCGGTGCTGGCCGTGGTGCTGCTCCTGGTCGGGGTCAAGCTGCTGGTCTGAACCCTGAACCAAGCGCTCTGCCTCGCGTTCTCGCGGGGCGGATCGGGCGGCGGGGGTGAATGGATGTCGGACCAGGCGGGCGTGAACTCGCCCCATCTCGACGAGCAGCAACAGCAGCAGGCGCTCGACCACACCGCCCTTGGACCCCTGGTCATCCACGAGATCGTGCGGGGACAGGGCGAGGAGGAACTCGAGCGGTCGTTCGGCGGCCTGGCCTGGTCGAGCCTGGCGGCGGGGCTGTCGATCGGCTTCTCGTTCCTGGGGCAGGCCTATATGCAGGCCGGACTGCCGGAAGCCAACTGGAGCCGGCTGGTCGACAGCTTCGGCTACTGCCTGGGCTTTCTGATCGTCATCCTCGGCCAGCAGCAGTTGTTCACCGAGACCACCCTGACGGCCCTGATCCCGGCCCTGACCAAGCGCAACTTCTCCGTCCTGCTCGGCACGATGCGGGTATGGGGCATCGTGCTGGGCGCCAACCTGATCGGCACCTTCATCTTCGGCTTCATCGCCTCGCGGCACGGCCTGTTCTCGCCCGAGGCCTACACGGCGATGGAAGCCTTGTCCGCGCGGACGATGGCGCACCCATTCTGGCAGACCTTCGGGACGGCGGGCGCCGCAGGATGGCTGATCGGCCTGATGGTCTGGCTGCTGCCAGGCGCCGGCCCGTCGCGCCCGCTGATCATCATCCTGCTGACCTATGCCGTGGCGATGTGCCAGTTCCCGCATATCATCGCGGGGTCGGTCGAGGCCTCGTTCGGCGTGTTCAACGGGCACGCCAGCGTCGGCGACTATCTCTCGCACTTCTTCGTGCCCACGCTCCTGGGCAACACCTTCGGTGGTACCGCCCTGGTGGCGCTGCTCAACCACGCGCCGATCGCCGGCGAACTCAAGAGAGAATAGTGCGATGCGCGGTTTCATGCCTGCGGGCGGTCAGTGCAGGTCCAGCCCCTCGACCCGATGGAAGCGGGCTTCAGCGGCCCACCCGTAGACCGAAGGTTGGAACGGGCCTGCCTGGGAGCGCCAATCATTCCCGACCGCGAGGATGATCTCGTTTCGTCCGCGGCGCAGGTCCAGGGGGATCGAAGCGTTGTCGGGTTCGAGACGCCCGTCCGGCGACAGGCGGGTTTCGTTGGGATAATACTGGTTCCTGCCCGAG
>CAXSEE010000103.1:0-15098 GCA_964235615.1 uncultured Acetobacteraceae bacterium
TCGATCGGAATGGCGGACTCGAAGGGCGCCGGCCAGCGCAGCGCAAGACCGGGTTCGGTGAGCACCCGAACCGGGTTGCCGAACGCGGTGACGACCAGTGCCTCGCCCGGCTCCACGATCGTCAGGCAGGCCGCCGCGAACGCGATCGCGAGGATCAGCCCGGCGAGACCGAACCGGCCGTAGCGGCGCAGCCTGAGGATACCGCCATCCAATGCCGCCGGCTGGTCGTGCCCATCTTGCGCATGGCCGTGATGCGCATGGCCATGGCCGTGATCGTGGCCGTCGTCATGCCCGTGATGATGGTGACCGAACACGCTAGCTCCTACTGGGCTTGGCCGGATGCGGGGGGCAGTTCCGCCGCACCGCCGCTCCCGGGCGGCCGCATGTCGATGATCGGCGCCATGTCGCCTCGGCCGCCCAACCGATGATCGACGATCAGCAGCTGGCGATGGGCGAGACCGCTGGCGAGCCGGGCCAGCCTGCGCTCGAGCAGGAACGAGGCCGGGCTGGCCGCGTCGGCCTGGCGGTCGGCGGCGAAGCCGGTGGAATGCACGGTCGCATCCACGACCGCCTCGTGCGACAGCGCCGCCGCCAGATCATACCCGATGCTGGCTTCCCGCCGCGCGTCGCTCTCCCGGCTGACCGCGTAGCCGGCCTGTTCCGCCATGGTCGTGTGGGCGCTGATCTGGGCGGTCTGCACCGCATGGTAGGCGTTGGCCGCACCTGGCGGCGGATGGATCGCCTCCACCACCACCGCCATGATCTGCACGCCGGCCGGGATCGCGTCGAGCTCGGCCTGGAGGTCCGTCATGATGTCGCGCGAGACGCTCGCGCGGTCGGCGCCGAGCACGCCGAGCAGCGTGTGGTGCGCGAAATAATGCGCCAGCAGACGGCTGGTCCGGGCCTGCACCAGGCGCTGCGGGTTGCTCGACATGTAGGCCGCCGACATCGCCGACGCGTCGGATAGCCCCACCCGATAGACCACCCGGAGATCGATATTGACGCTCTCGAAGCTCTGGTGGCCGCGCGACAGGCTGGCGACGAGATAGGCCGCCTCGGAGGGATGCGTCTCATCCCATAGCCGGTCGGCCTCCGGCCCGGGCGGCACCTCGGCATCCGGCAGCCCTGCCGGCGCCGCGGACGCGCCGGCCTGATCCGAACTGTCGAACACGATCGGCACGTCATGCAGCACGCCGAGCTCGACCGGGCGGAGCTGGCCGAGGGGCCAGGGCAGGTGGACATGCAGGCCGGGTCCGTAGACCGCAACCGGCCGGCCGAGCCGCTCGTAGATGGCGCGCTGGTCGACGCGCAGCGCCTCGACCCCGCTCAGGCTCCAGCCGAACAGGACGAGCAGGGTCAGCACCGGTGCCAGCGCCGCACGGACGAAGGCGATCGCCCAGCTGCGCGAGAGATCGATGCCGAACCAGTCCCGCACCGTCGCGGCCATCGGCCGCGGGCGTCGCAGCACCAGGGCGCCGGCCAGCAGGCTGGTGGCCACCGCGCGCGCCTCCAGCATCGGCGGGAACGGCACGAACAGGGTGGCGAGCGCCCGCAGCGTCATCTCGGCCGCGACCAGGAGGCACAGGATCGCCGCGGTCCGCCCGGCATAGGCGCCGTAGGGGATCCCGGCATAGAGCAACAGGCAGCCGAGGCCGCAAAGCAGCAGCACGGCGACCGGCACGCGCGCCAGTGCGGCCAGTCCCGGCGCTTCGGGCAGCAGGCGGGGATCGAGGGCGGCGAGCTGTCGCTCGACCACCAGCAGCAGGAACGCGCCGAACAGCGCGGACGCGGCCAGGATGGCGGTGGTGGTTGGGGTCGGTTGCCACACAATGCCGGCGGCGCAGGCGAGGACGGCCGCAAGTGCTCCCAGTGCGGCCAGCATGCCGCCGGCCAGCGCCTGCTGCCAGGTGGCGCGACGGCGGGCACGGCGAAGGATGCCTTGGCCCTTGGCCGGCGTCGGCGGATCATTGTGGATATCAAGGTTGGGGATATCAAGGTTGGCGACATCCGGGCGGGCGGCGTCGGCACGCAGGGCGAGGTGTCGCGCCTGTGCAAGCAGGCCTGCGGACACGAAGCCGGCTCCGAGCAGGACGAAGGCGGACGCAACCGCGATCCGCATCGCGGCGACGGCGCCGTCCGTCCCGCCAGATGCCATCGCGACGACGGCGAAAACCACGCATGCGGCTGCCCCGAGATGGAGCCTGGGGGCCTGCTGGCTCGCCTTGTTGAAGGAAGCCTGATCGGCTAGCCGCACGGGAACAGCCCAATCGGGCGGCGCCCGCTCCGCTTCAAGATCTGCATGAGCTTACCTCTATTTGGTCCCGGCCGCTGCAGACGAGCGTCGTCGGCACGAACCGAGGCGCCGTTTCGCCCGGGTGGCGCACGGCTGATCCTGGTTCGGCTCAGCGATTTATCGCGAACCGGGTATGGACTGGCAAGATCCGGCATCCGGATTGATGTCCGAGTCCCAAGTGCCAGCGCGCCGCATGCCAGTGCGCCGCACTTGCGCCTGCTTGCGCCGCCCGCGACGATGCGCGCATGTCGATGCCGCGCCGCGCCCTCCTCGTCCCGATCCTGCTCTGCCTGTCCCCGACGGGTGCGCGGGCACAGCCTGTTCCCGACCCCGTTCCTGCCCCGCCGCCGGCCGCGGCGCCGCATGATGCCGTGACGCATCCCGGCCCGCCGGGGTCCGCCGCATCGCCAGCGCCGGACCCGGCCGTGATCTTCGCCCCGTTCGACGCCGGAAACCGGCCGAACGCCTACAGGTCCGCCAGCGGTCTTCCGGGGCCGGCCTACTGGCAGAACCGCACCGACTACAGCATCGCCGCCTCGATCGAGACGGGGCCGCACGTGCTGCATGGCGCGGAGACGATCACCTACACCAACAACAGCCCTGACCCGCTCGACGTGCTTTGGGTGCAGCTCGACCAGAACATCTATCGCCCGGATGCACGCTCGAAATTCGCGTCGCCCTATCTCGTTGGGCATTCGACCGGCGGCGACGTGATCGAGAGCGTCGCGGTCGAGCAGGACGGCCATACCGTTTCAGTGCCGATCCTGGTCTCCGACACGCGCATGCAGGTGCGGCTGCCGTCGGTGCTGGGACCGAAGGGCGGGCAGACCAGGCTGCATATCGCCTGGCACTACACCGTGCCCGGAACCTGGGGCGGCCGCACGGCGGTCACGCCGACAAAGAACGGCGACATCTACGAGATCGCGCAGTGGTTCCCGCGCATGGCGGTCTATGACGACGTGCGCGGCTGGGACACCGGGCCCTATCTCGGCCAGGAATTCTATCTCGACTATGGCGACATCGACTATAGCGTGACGGTGCCTTGGGACTTCCTGGTGCAGGGATCCGGCGCGCTGATCAACCCCGGCCAGGTGCTGACGGCGACGCAGCGCGCGCGGCTGGCGCAGGCGGCGAACAGCGACAGCACGGTGATGATACGCGCGCCCGCGGAGGTGGGCGACCCGTCGACGCGGCCGACGCATGACGGCACCCAGACCTGGCGTTTCCGGATGCGGAACACGCGCGACGTGGCGTTCGCCGCATCGGCCTCATTCGCCTGGGATGCGGCGCGGATCAACCTGCCGCCGATCGCGCCGCCGCCGAGTTTCTTCTCGTGGTTGCCCCAGTTCTTGTTACCATCCTCGGCGAAGCCGACGCCGCGGCTGGCGATGTCGATCTATCCGGTCGAGGCAGCGCAGAACTGGGTCCGCTCGACCGAGTATGTGAAGCACGCGATCGAGTATTTCTCCGCCGAATGGTATCCGTTCCCGTGGCCGAACGCGGTCAACCTCGCGGGGCATGGCGCCGGGATGGAATATCCGGCGATGGCGTTCGATGGCATCGACGATTCCGGCAAGGAGCTGTTCTGGATCACCACCCATGAGTTGGGCCATGGCTGGTTCCCGATGATGGTCGGCACCAACGAGCGCCGCTTCGCCTTTATGGACGAGGGATTCAACACCTTCATCGACGTCTATGCGTCGGATCATTTCAACCACGGCGAGTATGCGCCGAAACGCGATCCGGAATATGCGCCCGGCGGCGGCAGTCCGGTGCAGGAGATCATCCCCTGGCTGCAGGACCCGAAGGCGCCGGCGATGCTGGAGCCGTCCGATCTGGTGAGCGAGACCTATCGCCACCCGATCACCTACTTCAAGTCCGCGCTGGGGCTGGTGCTGCTGCGCGAGCAGATCCTGGGGCCGGACCGGTTCGATCCGGCCTTCCGTCGCTATATTGCTGCCTGGGCCTACAGGCATCCGACGCCGTACGATTTCTTCCGCTTCATGGACAGCGAGGCGGGCGAGGACCTGTCCTGGTGGTGGCGCGGCTGGTACCAGCATAACTGGACGCTCGACATGGGCGTCACCGGCGTCACCTATCCGGAGAACGACCCCGGCCGCGGTGCTGTCGTCGGGCTCGTCGCCAAGGGTTGGCTGCTGATGCCAGCCATGCTGGAGGTCAGGCTGGCCAATGGTGGCCGGATGCAGGTCACGGTGCCGGTCGAGGCGTGGATGAAGGGCGATCACATCGACGTCTCGCTGCCCACGCATGATGCAGTGCGATCGGTCGTGCTTGATCCAGGAAACAAGCTGCCTGACACCAACCGGGCCGACAACCGGCTAGATCTGGCACCCTGAGCCGATCTGGCATTCCCCGCTGCATGGACCCCTGCGCTGGGCTGCAATCACCTTCCGATAGTTCAGGTGGAGAAGGTTGTAGATGAACTATGGAGGCAGCACATCAGGTGGGACTGCGGGAGCCGGTCGTCTTCAGCCAGCGGATCGGCGCAGATATACGCCAAGAGGTCGACGCCAACAACGCAGCCCGCTCGGCCTTTAGCGAACTTGCTTCGGATCTGCTCGCATTCAAGTCTGCTTCCAGCGCTGCCAAGTCCGCTTTCAGCGCTGCGATCCTTTGCCTCATGTCAGCAGCTTGTCGATTCAAACCTATGATCTGGTCTTCGAAGTGTTGAGGCACGGGCTCGAACCTGTAGGGTGAATTGCTCATCACCAAATCTGTTACACAGCCGTCGTCAATAAGATTGCGATGAAGAATCGTGCCGCACTGGTCTTGGGTCTCGACACGGGTAAGCAAGGGCTTGTTCGAGCCTTTACGAGTGATGGCATAGACCTCGGAGAAACTATTCCCAATCCACTCGATAAATTCGCGAGGGTTTGTGTTGCCCCATACTAGGAGAGTCAATGAATTCAGCTCGACGTGGACCAAGCTCTCGAAGCGATTGATCAGATCGAGGGAACTCTTCAAGACAGGAAACTCACCGCCTTCGACGTCCAGCTTGATGAAGTCGACGCGATCCAGGCTGTTACGGGAAACCAATGTCTCCAGCGTCATTGCCTCTACAGTAACTCCCCCTTTGTCTTGATGGCCCCAGGCTGACGCCTCGTCAAAAGTCAAGGTTCCATCATGTCCAGCAGCGGCAGCATGATACGAGATCGCATTGGTGCACTCGTTCAAGGCGATGTTGCGCGCTAGGGTGGCCGCAACTTTTCTGCCAGCCTCCAAAGAAATGACGCGCCCATTAGCGCAATGCCGCGACAGGAATAAAGTCTTGACGCCAATGTTCGCGCCGATGTCGAGGCAGACATAGTCCCGCTGGATCAGCCGCCGGCAAAAATTTTGGAATTCGGGTTCGAAGTCATCATGCACCGATTGCCAATAGGGATCTTCGATCGAAACTCCCGCAAGTCGAAAGCTATACTCACCAAGGCGCACTTTCTTGCTCGACGGGAGATGGTCGTTGTCGGCCATGGTAGTGAACGCTCCAGCTTGTTCTCGAACGGCATGCACTTCGAGTCGTCATAGACCCATGACAACAATGTCAAGGGCCTTCTGATGGTTGGCAACCCCGTGTGGACGGATTGGCGCGCCTACAGGATGGTTCGGCCATAGCTTGGCTTGCCCAGTAGCCTGACCAGTAGCCTGACCAGTAGCCTGAGTAGAACCTATCATGAACAGTACGGTCGAATAGATCGTCATCACTAGGGAGACTAACCGAGCGAAGGACATCCGTGTGGCTGTTGGCGACCGCTACGGCACCATCCTCCCGACAGAAGGCCAGTTGTTCGACCTGAGCCTGAGGATGTGGAGCCGGCAAGTGGACTGGAACGCGCAAGAAGGCTTCCTTCTACCAGAAATGCCGCTCGAGGCACGGCATCGAGTAGCCGTAGAAATTGACATCCTTGATCGGCTCACCCGGATCCAGAGCCAAATAATGCTGCTTCAGCCTCTGCTTGTAGGTTTCCGCATAGGCCAGCGTCGTGAAGAAGAATTTACCCCACTGGCAGCAGATCGGGACAAGCTTGGTTCGGCGGCCAATAAAAAGATGGGCGACGGCTTGATGTACTTCTGGCCAGCCCGGACTGTAGTAGTCATCCAGTATCACGATGCCGCCGTTGCAGATCGCCGCTTCGGCGAACAAAATGTCGCTCATCGTGTGAAGAAGCTCGTGCGAGCCATCAACGCTGAACAGCCTGAACTTGCCGAGATCCTTGGCTATTTCGAATGCGTCCATCGGGGACAGGTTGATCGAGTCCTCACGGATCACCCGCGTGTAGATGTCTGGATTGCCGTGCTTGACAAGGTTGTTCTGGAACTCGGTGAGCGAAGTATTGCCTGAGCCATCAATGTTGAACTGTGTGTCTTCGAAGATATCGATCGCAAGAGACTTCTCGTTGGCATGCAGCAGGTTGTGCATCCCGATAAACAGTTTTCCGCTCTGCACTCCGATCTCGCCAAAATTTCCGGTCACGGCGACATCTGCCTGAAACTGGTCGAACAACTCGGCATAATCCAATACGCGAGGATCACACCATCCAAAAACCTCGGCAAAGCCGGTCGTCTTGTAGGCGTTGTACATGTGGTTGGTCATCGATTACTCCTACCTTGCCAGACTTTCGCTGGGAATGTATGATGGCAATATGAGCATGAGAAGCGCGGCGTCATACATGCCATCAGGCTGTGGATAAGTTTCGTCGCAGCTGAGCTTCTTCGACGGCAGCTCCGACAGCATCAGCTTGGCTGCGGTGGCTTGGCAACCTCGATTATCCGATTGTAAGACCTTTCGGCGGCTTGCGGGTTCGGGCCGCGCGGCTGGTGAGGGAACAGGGTCGGAATAACATGAGTGCCGAATTGGCTATCGAAACGCGCCGGCTTGCCGAGCCAGTCCTCCGGCTCTTCCGTACCGCCTTCGGTCGACTGCCCGACCCCGGGACACTGCGGCTGTTTGCTGAACAGCAGCGTAATGGCGCCAGCTTTCGTGACCTGGCTGCGGTGATTGCCGGTTCGCAGGAGTTCCTGACCGTGCATGGTCCGGATCCTTGGGCAGACCGGCATTACATCATCCGGCTGTTCGGTTTTGCCTTCGAGCGGAAGCCGGACGCCGATGTGCTCGCGACGATGATCGAGCAGGCGGCAGGCGACAGCGATCGGGTGGACATGCTGGTCCGGATCGCGGACGCCCTGAGTGGGCATCGCGGCTATCTTGCGAATACATTGTTCGCCGATGGCATGCGGCCGGAAGACGACCTCGCTTACCAGTTCTGGCTCGAGCAGCATGGCAGGATCGAGGAGCAGGACCTGATCGCCATTGATCAGCACATCGACCGGATGACGTCGCGGCCGTTGTTCTCGCTGCTTCTGACGGCAACGACGGTGCGACCGGACCTGATCCTGGAGACCATCGCCGCTCTGGAAAGACAGGATTATCCGACATGGGAGCTCTGCATTGGCTGCCCGGCGGACATGCCGGCTACCGTGGCTGCGTGCCTGGAACGGGCCGCAGGCCATGTTCCGGGCATACGCCTGGTGCCGGCTCCAGCCGGCGCCGAGATGCCGGAGCTGTTGCAGCTGGCTCTGGCCGCCTCGACAGGACAGTTTGTCGGCATGCTCGAGAGCAGCGACCGCCTGGCCGAGACGGCGCTCTACGAAATGGCCGCGGCGCTGGAGCTGAAGCCGGAGTTGGTGGTGATCTACACCGACGAGGACAGTCTCGATGGCGCCGGCGCTCGCTTCGGCGCGCTGTTCAAGCCTGGCTGGGGACCGGACATGCTGCTGGCGGGAGACTGTATCGGTCAGCTCGTCATGGTGCGACGGGACCGGATCGATGCGGTCGGAGGTCTGCGCGGCGACGCCGGCCTGTTTACCCGCTACGACCTGCTGCTGCGCGTGACCGACAAGCTGCCGCCAAACTGGATCCTGCATATTCCCGCCGTGCTGTTCCACCGCGGCCGGGCGCCGGGGCGGGCATTGCCTTTCCCACAGGTAGCCGCTACTCGCCTGCATCCGGAGCTGCGTCGTATCCTGGACCGTCATATCGCACGGACCGATGACAAGACCATCGTGGGAGATTTCGTGCTTGCTGGCGGCGTGTGGCCACGCGCGAGCTTTGCTCGTCCCGCGCCGCCTCCGCTGGTCTCCATTCTCATCTCCTCGCACGAACAGCCCGAGCTGCTGGAGCGCTGTATCGACGGGTTGCTGCTGCGGACCGACTATACGCCGGTCGAGATCCTCATCGCCGACCATAACAACCGGTCCCTGGCAGCGCGCAAGCTGCTCCGCCGGTTGGAGCGCCATGCCGCAATCCGGATCCTCCCGGTCGAGGATCCGTTCAACTGGTCGGCCTTCAACAACCGGCTGGCCGATGCGGCACGGGGAGACATCCTGGTTCTGATGAACGACGATGTCGACGTGATCGCGACCGACTGGCTGGACGAGCTGGTGGCGCAGCTTGCCCGGCCCAATGTCGGCATCGCCGGCGCCTGCCTGCTCTACTCCGATGGCAGCATTCAGCATGGCGGCATGGTGCTCGCCGAACGATCCGCCAAGCACATCCTGCGTGCGTCGCGACAGGACGCCGGTTATCTCGGACAGCTGGCGATGGCCCGCGACATGTCGGCGGTGACCGGGGCGTGCCTGGCGATCCATCGCAAGGTGTTGGCGGCGGTTGGTGGTCTGAACGAGGCGCTTCCATTGTCTTGCAACGACATCGACCTGTGCCTGAAAGTACGACATGCCGGCTTGCGCGTCGTCTGGAGTCCGTTCGCGCTGCTCCATCATGTCGACGGTGCCACGCGAGGTCATGACATGACGATAAGCCAGCAGGCACTGTTCAGACGGTCCCTGGCTTCCATGCAGTCGAGGTGGTTCGAGGAGATGCGCCATGATCCTTATCTGAACGCCAATCTGGATGCGACGGACCATCACCTGCTGCTGTCGGACAAGCCACGCCGCATC
The DNA here is from genome assembly GCA_964235615.1 of uncultured Acetobacteraceae bacterium. GTDB lineage: Bacteria > Pseudomonadota > Alphaproteobacteria > Acetobacterales > Acetobacteraceae > Lichenicoccus. The sequence goes on from CAXSEE010000103.1 coordinate 9,266, forward strand.
CTTCCCTGGCAGAGGATGCAGACCGGCAAGCCGGGCGCCGCGGCATGCTAGGGCTGTCTCATGCCAGGGCTGTCTCATGCCAGGGCTGTCTCATGCCAGAGGCCGCCTGATGCTGGAAAATGTGAAATACTGGCTGCAGGACGACACGACCAAGAATTTTGGTGACTATCTCTCGGATTATTTCCTGCAGCGTCTGTTCGTCCACGTCCTGCCGACCGAGCAGACCGTGCGCATCGTCGGTAGCTGCATCGACGACATGTTCATATCCGCGGGCCAGCGCGTGCTCTTCTGGGGATGCGGGCTGCGCCAACCGGGAGGCCTGAGCGAGGTGGGTCGTCCCGGTGCGGAGCTGCTGAGCGTCCGTGGCCCCCTGTCACGGTCGGAGCTACGCCTGGGGACGAGCGTGCCGATCGGGGATCCCGGACTGCTGCTGCCGTTCCTGCATGCGGCCGACCCATCGCGGCGCGGAAAGGGGCCACCGGTTCTGGTGCCGCATTATCACGACGCACGAAGCGACGCGGAACTGCTGGCATTATCCGGCTGTGCCACGATCCTGCGGCCGAACATCATCGGCTCTCCTGCCGTAGTCGATGATTTCCTGGATGTTCTGGCGGCGTCTGAATTCGTGCTGGGTGCATCCATGCACGCGGTCATCGCGGCGATGGCCTACGGCGTGCCGTTCGGCTTCTGGGACAGCGGCAACATCGATCTTCCCTTCAAATGGGAAGACCTGGCGGCTTCGGTCGGGATACCTTGCCGCTTCCATGCGAGCCTGGCGTCTGCGCGGGACAGCTACGCGCATGAGGTTGTCGCCGCGTTCCGGATCCCGCCGTTATGGCCGATGCTGGCGGCGGCACCGTTCCCGGTCAGGCCGGATGTCTTCATTCGCACGGTGTCGGCGGACGTTGCCAGGCATGGGCCGGAAGTGCTGGGGACAACCCATTCCGCGGCCACCGACCGGCTGCACAGCCTGCTGGGCGACCTGATCCAGCACTGGCAGAATGCAGTCGATGCCGAGCAGGAAGGGGCTGTTCTGCTGCAGCAACAGGCGGTCGAGCTCGAAGCCGAGCAGGCCCGGGCTCAGGCAGCACTCGACGAGGCCGAGGCGGCGCGGGTGGCGGAACAGCGGGAGTGCTTGCGGCTGCAGTCGGCGCTGGATCAGGCGCAGGCGCTCCAGGCAGACGCCCTCGGCCGCTTGGCACAAGCCGAAGTCGAGATGGTGCGCGCGCGGACCGCCGAGCAGGCGTGGGATGAGCAGGCCAGGCTCGAGCAGGAAATCGTCGACCGGACGCTGCAAATGCTGCGCGATGATCTGCACCGGGTGTCCCAGCTGAACGACACGTCGCGTTTGCAGCTCGATCGGCAGGCGGAGGAGATCAACCGGCTGCAGGGCGAACATCGGAGTTTGACCAGTAGCGGCAATCCAGACCTGCAGGCGGCGTTCATCAATCTGCAGGCGCACTACAACGCCCTTGTCGGCTCTGTCGGCTGGCGCGCGCTGGCGCCGATACGGCATCTGGGCAATCGTGCGCCGCGATTGAGGCAGTTCGCCAGCCGGCTGCTGCGACTGGCATGGTGGACGGCAACCGGCCAGATCCTGACGCGGCTTCGTCAACGCACGCGTATGGCCGCGGACGTGGCTTCACTGCGTCGGCAGCGGTTGTTCGATGCCGACTGGTATGCAGCTCGATACGCCGCCTTGGTGCCCGGCGGTGTCGATCCGGCGATGCATTATGCCTGGGTCGGCAACAGTGCGGGGCTCGACCCGCATCCGTTGTTCGATAGCCGATGGTATCGTTCCCGCCTTCCCTCGCTCTCCGAAGATGCGATACCGTTGCTGCATTACATCACAATAGGTGCGGCGGCCGGCCTCGACCCGCATCCTCTGTTCGATACCGCATATTATCTCTCGCAAAAGGGCGAGGCGCCACCGGCCGGCATGACCCCGCTCGAGCATTATCTTGCAGAGCCCGCAGGTAGCGCGCGCATGCCCAATCGCCTGTTCGACAAGGCCGGCTATCGCTTCGAGAATCTGAGCGACGATCCGACGGACGCGTTGATCCATTATGTCGTCGAGGGAGACGCGAAGGGTCTCGATCCGCATCCCGCATTCGACAACCGGTGGTATGCGGCGCAACATCCGGATCGGGGTGCATACGGGCCACTGGGCTATCATCTGCGCAGCACTCCCGGTGATCCGACACGGAAATGGCCGGCCGTCGTCGGTGATCTTCCGAGCCGGCTTCTCGGCTTTCCCATGACGAACGATCCACTGGTGTCGATCGTCGTGCCGGCTTATGGAGCCTACGCGCAAACCTGGCGCTGCCTGTTCGCGATCATGAACAACACGCCGGACACCGTGACCTACGAGGTGATCCTGGCCGACGACTGTCCGGCTGCCCCGATCGCTCCGTTGTTTGCCGACGTGGCAAACCTGCAGGTTCATGTCAACGCCGAGAATCTTGGTTTCCTGCGCAACTGCAATCGCGCGGCTGCACGCGCGCGTGGCCAGCACATCGTGTTCCTGAACAACGACACATTGGTCGGACGCGACTGGCTGCGTCCGCTGGTCGCCTCGATGGCTGATCCGGCGGTCGGCATGGTCGGCTGCAAGCTGCTCAACCCGGACGGAAGCGTGCAGGAGGCAGGCGGCAGCATCCTCTCCGACGGCTGGGGCTGGCCCTATGGCGCTGGCGACATAGCGATACGCGGCGCCTACAACTACGTGCGTCAGGTGGATGTCGTGACCGGAGCCTGCTTCCTGATCAGCAGGACGGCCTTCGCCTCGCTCGGCAGGTTCGACGACCGCTATGCTCCTGCCTTCTACGAGGAATTCGACCTCGCGATCGCGCTGCGCGAGCACGGGCTGCGTGTGCTCTACCAGCCCGCCAGCCAAGTGGTTCATCTGGGCAGCGCTTCCTATGGCGAAGAGGTCCGCGACCGTCAGTCGCTGAAGAACCACGCTGTGTTCGTCAAGAAATGGCAGTCCCTGCTGCCAGGGCAACCCAACCCGCTGGCTCCGGCCTTCGTCAAGCGCGAGCAGCCGGCCGCACGCGGCGTGATCCTGGTGATCGACGACAAGGTGCCGGAATACGACAAGCATGCCGGTGCGGTAACCCTGTTCCAGTATCTCAACCTGATGCAGGAACTGGGGCTGAAAGTCATCTATCATCCGTTCGACGGCCAGGCGCTGCAGCCCTACACGAACATCCTTCAGCAGCGGGGCATCGAGGTGCTGCATGCTCCGGATACCCTGGCTGGCTGGCTCGACCGCGATGGCGCCCACATCGATTTCATCTGGATCGCGCGTCCCTATGTTGCCGGCCCGACGCTCGATCTGTTGCGCCGGACTACGGGCGCACGGATATTGTACTATACCCACGACCTGCATTACCTGCGCGACATGCGGAGGTTCGAACTCGATGGCGACATCGGCGCCAAGGAGGAGTCTGAGCGGGTCAAGCCGATAGAACTCGGCATCTTCGCCGCCGTCGACCGGGTGATGACGCCGAGCGACGAGGAGGCGCGCATCATCCGCCACGAGGTCCCGCTGGCGCATGTCACGGTCGTGCCGCCTTATCTGTTTCCGGCAGCCGGCTTGCCGGATCCGGCGGAGTTCGATTTCAGCGGCCGTGACGCGCTGATCTTCGTCGGCGGCTTCGACCATACGCCGAATGTCGATGCGGCGGTCTGGCTCGCCGATGAGATCATGCCGCTGGTCTGGCGCGAGCGTCCCGACCTTCGTCTGCTGATCGTGGGCAATGTCCCGCCCCCCGAGGTGCGGGCACTCGCCTCGGACCGGATCGAGGTGACGGGATTCGTGCCCACCCTCGAACCCTATTACGCGCTTTCGCGTGTCGCGGTCAGCCCGCTGCGCTATGGCGCGGGCGTGAAAGGCAAGATCGTCGGCAGCCTGCGCGCCGGTGTGCCGGTCGTGACCACCGGCGTCGGCAACGAGGGCATCCAGCTCCGCCACGGCGTCGAGGCGCTGATCGCCGACGACGCCGCAGGAATTGCCGAGGCGATCCTGAAGCTCTGTGCCGACGAGGCGCTCTGCCGCGCGCTCGCGACGGACGGGATGGCGGTGCTGGACCGGCAGTTTTCCGAGGAGCGTGCCCGCAGCGTGTTGCTCGACCTGCTGGGCGACGACACCTGCCCGGTCTGCGGTACCCGGCCACGTTTCGCGGGACCGCGCAGCGACAATTGGCGGGAAGCTTTTGCCTGCACCGCCTGCAAGGCGCTCAACCGTACCACTGCACTGGTCGAGGTGCTGCTGCGCCCGTACCGGCGCCAGCGGATTGTCAGCCTGCGGCAGGCACGGCCGATCTTCGCCGCCCTGCGCGTGCACGAGTTCGGTTTCGTCGGGCCCATGCAGGCCATCCTGCGGGAAGCGCCGAGCTTCAGCATGTCGGACTTCTTCCCCGATGTGGCGCCGGGCGGGATGGCGCCGAACAACGTCCGTTGCGAGGATCTGCAGGCGCTGAGCTTCCAAAACGAAAGTCTCGATCTCGTCATCAGCCAGGACGTGATGGAGCATGTGCCTGACATGGAGCGTGCCTGGAGCGAGATCTTCCGCGTGCTGCGACCAGGGGGCCGGCATGTATTCACCATGCCCTATGACCCGAAACGCCCGATGACGATCCGCCGGGCCGAGATCGTGGAGGGTGCGATCCACCATATCCTGCCGCCGGAATATCACGGCGACCCGATACGCGAGGAAGGCGCGCTGGCGTTCTGGGACTATGGCGCCGACCTGCCGGCCTTGTTGCGCCGCATCGGCTTCATGGTGACCGTCCATGAGATCATGCGGTCCGGCCACACCATGCTGGTGTTCGAGACAGTCAGGCCCGCGGCACCGCCGGCCTGATCATCAGGCGGCGGCTGGCCGACCGGCGCAGGCGGCGAAGCTGCGCGAACCCGGTGTTCACAGCCTGCAGGATCAGTTGCCGGTCATCGAACACACTGGTCGCCGCGACTGCATATCCAGCGTCGGCAAGCAGGGTGCGCAGGTCCGCCTCCGACAGCGCGTTCACCCAGCCGAACCCGGCCCGATCCACCGTCCATAGCTCGGGTGTGCAGTAGGTCAGCAGGAGATGCTCCGCATATCCGTGCAGATGGCGCAGCAGGCTTGCCGGATCGACGATGTATTCCAGCACGCCCAGCATCACGGCGACGTCGCAACGCAGCAGCGACCGACGCGGGAGCCTGCCCTCGTTCAGTTCGCAGGTCTCGGTATCTTCCGTCCAGGCATGAATGTCGGCAGGCAGATAACGTGTCCCCGGCGCGAGCTGCTTGCGTAAAGCCTGGGCTCCGCAGCCGAGGTCGCAGACCCAGTCCCGGTTCTTCAGCAGCGGAGCAACGGCGGCACCGCGGGCGTCCCAGAACGGCAGGTAGCTGTCACGATCCGTCCAGCGTGCCCGATCGGTCTCCAGCCGCTCCACGCTGCGGCGGCTGGCGGCGATCCGTGCCGCCTCATCCATCAGCCGGGCTCCATCAAAGAGTCCAGCTCTCGGCGCCGGTGTTGGTAAGATGCACGCCACTGGCAAGACCACCGACATCGTTCAAGGCCCTGATCAACGGCACGCGCCGTTCCGGTGGAACCAGGAACATCATGAAACCGCCGCCGCCCGCGCCGGAGACCTTGCCGCCGGTAGCTCCCGCCGCAAATGCCGTCTGCATCAGCATGTCGATGCGTTCGCTGCTGATCCCGTGCGCTGTTCGCTTCTTGGCCAGCCAGGAGCCGTTGAGAATATCGGCGATACGATCGATCTGGCCTCGTAACAGAGCGTCCTTCATATCCTGCGCGTCGCGTTTCAGGCGGTGCAATCCGGCG
>CAXSEE010000104.1:0-15095 GCA_964235615.1 uncultured Acetobacteraceae bacterium
GTTCGTGGATGGGTTTGTGGGCGCCCAGCACCGGACCGGTCTTCAGCCATTCGGCAATTTCAGGATCCTTGGTGCCGCTCGTCACTTTCTCGGGGATCGATCTGCCATCGTAGATCGTCATGTCTCGTGTCTCCTATCAGGTCGCCCCGCAAGCAGCGGTCTGCGGGGACAACACAACCTCGATGCGCTGGGTTTAGCGCGACTGGCGATATTGATCGGACGAATGGGGCTATTATGATCAGCACTGACCTGCTCGAATGTTTTCTCGCCGTGGTGGATGCGGGCGGTGTGTCGAAAGCGGCCGAGCGGATCGGCCTGTCGCAGCCTGCCGTCAGCCAGCGTATCAAGCGCCTGGAAGACGAGGTTGGGCGGCGCTTGATCCGGCGCGAAACCAGCGGGGAGCGGTTGACGCCAGAGGGTCTCGCCCTGCTGCCACACGCACGGGCGACGCTTCAGGCGCTCGCGGACGCCGAGGAGCATGCACGCCGCTCCTTGCTCACCGGCTCGGTCCGGCTTGGCGTCGCGGAGGATATCGCAGGCTCCTGCTTGCCCGATCTGCTCGGCCGGTTCCGGCTCCTGCATCCCGGTGTTCGTCTGGAGGTCGACACCGGCCTCAGCGGCAACCTGTCGGACCGGCTCGGACGCGGCGACTTCGATCTCGTGCTGAGCAAGCGTGCCGATCCCCGGCAGGGCGGGCGCATTATCTGGCGGGAACCGCTGGTTTGGGCAGTCGCGCCCGCTTTCGCCGATCTCGTTCAGCAACGCCCGCTGCCCCTGGTCCTCCACCCACGCCCAAGCGTCACTGCCGAGGCCGTCTTCACCGCCCTGCGCCAGGCTGGGATCGATGCCTTCGTGGCGCTGAGCAGTCCCAGCATCGCCGGGCTGCGGGCGGGCGTGCTGGCAGGCCTTGGGGTGACAGCCTTCGGTAGACGCTTCCTGCCCGCGGGCCTCGGTGCGTCACCGGCGGGCGAGGCCGGCCTGCCGCCACTTCCGGAGCTTCACTTTGGCCTCGAACCGCGGGACGGGCAGTTGCCGGATGCCGTCAAGGCGTTGGCCGAGCTGATTGCGACAGGGATGGCGCCGGCCGTACCTGAACCCTAATCGATACGACGCGCTGAATGAATAGGCGTATTCAAGCGTGGGGGCGGGGGGCGAATGGCCGTGCCCGGTATATATCAGTTCCAGTGCGTCCGGATGGGTGGCAAGGATGGTCTCGATCAAGCCGTGATCTGCCGAGCGGATGCAGGCCGGATCGGTGGCCGCAGCGTCGACGCTTCTTGCGATCTTTCATCTTCGAGGAGGGCCGCGCCGGTATCCCGCGTTCTCGTGCATGACGCGGTAGCGCGCCCTCGGAGTGCCGTGAAGTCGGCCAGCGTGCTTGGAACACATGCGAGTATAGTAGCTGGGACACCAGCTTCAGGCTAACGTCACTCGCTGCGCCAACACTGCGGAGAAGGCAGAGCGAACTATGCGGCAACTCCTGTTACCATTGAACGTCCTCCTGGCCTTCGTCGGCGGCTTTGCTGATGCGGGATGCTATGTGTTTGCCGGGTGCTTCGCTGGCCATATCACTGGCAACACGCTGCTCGCTGCAGTCAGCTTAGTACGGGAGCAATGGGATCAAGCCGCCTCATGCGCATCGGCAGTGCTCTGTTTTGTCGCGGGTACGTTCCTGGGTTCACTCACCAAGCCGGGGAAAGATACCTCCAAGCAATGGCGTTTTACGATGACGCTGGTAGTGGAGATCATCCTTCTGACGTCGGCCGCGCTGGTAGGTCGAAGCATCGGTTTCGTTGGCCATCATACGTTCGTACTTCTAACCTCTCTCGGCCTCGGCTTGCAGAACGGCTCGTTCAACAAGACAGGAACCACTTCGATACGAACGACCTATATCACCGGCATGACAACCGGTCTGCTCGGGAGGCTCGCCAAAGATCCGTCCGCAGCGCGAGAAAAGGTCGTCCCGATCACCATCCTTTGCTTCTTTCTTGGCGGTATGGCCGGTGGATTTGCAATACTGCGTGAAGGCTCGATCAGCTTGCTTTTGGCGGCGGTGATTTTGGGGATTGCGACCATCCGCTCGTCAAAATGGTTGGCCTGAACCACCCAGCTTGACTTTGGCCATATACGGCGTCGAGCGCATCGGAGAAGGTTGTGATGGGCTTGGCATGCCAGGCGGCACGCCTGGGCTGGACGAGGCCGCGTTCGGCGAGGTCGCTTGCCCAGACTGTCACGAGCGAGAAGAGCGCGAGCAGGCACGGGATGGTGCGAGCAATGGCCAGGTTGGACCATTGGCGCTGCGTCCTGACGCCGAGGTGGCGGCGAACCTCGGCGGACGTTGGTCTGTGCACAAGAACGCCCGCGGCTCGAACTCGCCCTCCTCGATCTGCACCGGCCACTGATATTCGGGCGCCAGCTTGTAGTCGACGGCGCAGACCTGCACGCCCGCACCCTTGCACAGGCGGCGCATGGCCGTCTCGAACTGGTCGAGCGATTCTACGATAAAGCCGCCGCCGCGCATGTAGATCAAAGCAGGCACTGCACCAGCGGCAGGCTTGGAAGGATGGCACATCCGGACTGAGATCGTGCCGTGTGGTCCCGTGAGGCCGAGGTGGTCGATGCCGCGGACAACGGGAGGATCGGCATCGATGAACGCATCGTGCTCGCGCCGTTGTTCATGTATGGGCTTGTGGACACTCAAGGTCGGAACGTGCCTCGATTTCATCAACACCAATTACATCTCTTCGATAACGATAGAGAAAGGCCGCCACCCTGTAGTTCGCCGCGCAGTGAACATGCACAGGAGAGTCGCTATAATCCTTCATCAGGCGGCAGAACGCTTGAAAATGTTCCTGGCCAGGGATTTTGAAATCAACGGGAATGTTAATGTAGCTCATCCCCAACTGCTCGACCACGCTTGCCTCGTCTGGCAAGGCGGTTTCATGATTGTGCGGCGCTAAATTAATGATGTGCCGGATGCCAAGCTTTGCCAATTCGGCAAGTTGAGCTATCGATGGCTGACCTGATGTCGTGACGTGTTCGTCCAGTCGAAACCAGTGGTAGATATTCTCGGTATCGGCCATGCCTCGTCTCCGCTTCACGGGTGGAGCAGAGATTGGCATCGGCGAGTGTCAGCAGCCAGCTCTTATCCGCAACGTTGCCGCTTGGTTTTCGGCAATCGTCAACACTGCCGATGGGTGAACGTTGAGATGTTGGGAACTGAATGACTAGCAATCGGAACATGAAACAATCGAGCTTGGGACCACAGGCAGGATCAGCTCGTCTTGTCGCGGCCCTCCGGAGACGCATGACTGTCGGGCCGAACGATCTTCTTCGTGATCCTGCCTATCGTCGCCTCTGGATCTCCGTGCTGGCGAGTTCTTTCGGCATGCAGATCATGCTGCTGGCCCTCCCGCTTACCGCGGCACTCTCGCTCCATGCCTCGCCCACCGCCATGGGCGTCCTCACCTCGATGGAGACGCTGCCTTTTACCTTGTTCTCGCTTCCATCAGGTGTCTGGCTCGACCGCGTGCGCAAGCTGCCGGTCTATGTTGCCGGCGAACTGATGCTCGCAGCCGCCGCGGCGAGCGTGCCGCTAGCCCGTTGGCTCGGCTTCCTATCGATTCCCTGGCTCCTGCTCGTGGCTTTCACAGTCGGTCTGGTCAACACTACCGCTGGCAGTGCCTCGCAGATCGTCCTCAACCAGATCGTCGGACGCGACCGCCTCATCGAGGCCTACGCTAAGAACGCGCTCGCCAACTCCGGTGCCGAGGTGGCCGGACCAGCGGTCGCCGGTATCCTCATCAGGCTCCTTGGGGCGCCCGTAGCCCTCCTCTTCAACGCCGTGTTGTTGCTGACGTCGGCCTCGATCCTCGGCGGCATTCGCATCGACGAGAAGCCTACGCGTACTGCCGGCGGATTCTGGCTTGAGCTGCTGGCTGGCGGCCGGTTCGTCCGCCGCAACCACCTCCTCGTGGCACTTGCCGGTTTCGTCGCCGCCTGGGAACTCTTCAACGCCTCGGCAATCGGCGTGAACATCCTCTTCGCCACGCGGACCTTGGCTATGTCCGGACAGGGCGTCGGCCTCTCCTACGTCTGTCTCGGGATCGGAACGGTGCTCGGCGGCTTGTCGGGCGGACGTCTCAGCCAGCATGCAGGTCCGGGCAGATGCATCATCCTGGGCTTCGCGCTTACCGCTTCCGGCTCATCGCTCCTCGCTGCCTCTCCCGTCGGGTTTCCGGGCCGGGCTGCGTTCGCCGTTGACCTGATGCTGCTCGGCTTCGGCTCGATCCTGATATTCGTAAACTTCATCGCGCTGCGTCAGGCGGTGACCCCCACGCCAATGCTTGGCCGCATGACGAGCACCATGCGCTGGTTGATCCTTATTCCAGCCACCCCTGGCGCCCTGATCGGCGGGTGGCTCGGACAGCACGAGGGCCTTCGCGCGGCACTCGGCTTCGCCGGCATCGGCGGTTGGCTCCTGACGATCGTCGCCTGGCGTAGTCCCGTCCTGCGCGGCATCACGGCCCTTCCACTGCCGGATTTCGAGGGCTGAGCTGCGGGCAGGGTCCCAGCTTCAAGGATTGGGAGCAAAGCCCTTTGCCTTCACGTCGTGCATGACGGCCTCCGGATGCTGCGAGTGCGAAGCCGCCAGCACCATATAAACCGCCGGCAGCACGAACAGGGTAAACAACGTCCCGATCGACAGTCCCGAGGCGATCACCAGCCCCATCACGTAGCGTGAGGCCGCACCGGCGCCGGTGGCGAACACCAGGGGCAGCACGCCGAGCACCATGGCCGCCGTCGTCATCAGGATCGGACGCAGCCGCAGCAGGCAGGCACGCTCGATCGCCTCCAGCTTGGACAGGCCCAGTTTCTGCTGCTCGTTGGCGACTTCGACGATGAGGATGCCGTGCTTGCTGATCAGCCCCATCAGCGTCACCAGCCCGACCTCGGTGAACAGGTTGATGCTGGCGCCGCCGACGCCGAGCCAGACGAACAGCAGGGCCCCGGCGATCGACATCGGCACCGACACGAGGATGATCAGCGGATCGCGAAAGCTCTCGAACAGGGCGGCAAGAGCGAGATAGGTCACGACTACGGCGAGCGCGAAGGTGGCCGCGAAGCCGCCGGTCTCCTGGACGAACTGGCGCAGCGGCCCGACCGTGTCGGTGCCGTAGCCTGACGGCAGCGTCTCGCGTGCCAGGGATTGCAGATAGGCGTATGCCTGCCCCTGGGTGATGCCTGGAGCCGGCATCGCGCTGATTGTGGTGGCGGCGAGCTGCTGGAAATGCCCGATCGATTCCGGCACCACGGACTGCCTGATATGCGCGACCGACGATAGCGGGATCGATACGCCGCCGATGGTGGTGATCGGGTAGTCGAGAATCTGCGCGGCGTTCAGCCGGTATTTCCGCGCCACCAGCGGCTCGACCTTGTACGAATGCTGGTTGTTGGAGAAGAAGCCGACATAGTTGCCGCCGAGCATGGCGTTCAGCGCGTTGCCGACGTCGTTCATGCTGATGCCGAGCGTCGAGAGCTTGTCCCGGTCGATCACGATGGTCGATTGCGGCTGGTCGATCCTGAGGTCCTTCTCGGCATAGACGAACTTGCCGCTGGCCCGCACACGGTTGAGGAAATTGTCCGAGATCGTGTTCAGGTCATTGAAATTCCCGGTTCCTTCGAGCACGAAGCCGACCGGCAAGCCATGCGTGCCGGGCAGATAGGGGGGCGTGAACACCGCCATCTCGGCGCCTGTGACATGGGTCAGGGCCGCCTGGATCTCATCGGCGATGGTGAACACGCTGCGATGGCGCTGGTCCCAGTCCTTCAGCACCACGCCGCCCTCGAAGCTCGGCGGCGAGACGATGTGCCAATAGTTCTTCTGTTCCGGCGGCGCGGTATAGATGCCGATGAGCTGCCGGTCATAGAGGGAGAGCTGGTCCAGGGTCGCATTCGGAGCGCCCTGTCCGTTGACCACCAGGAAGCCCTGGTCCTCCGGCGGCGACAGCTCGCTTTTCGAGCCGGTATAGAGGAACCAGATGCTCACCAGCACGGCCAGCCCGAAGGCCAGCACCAGCGGACGCACCCGCAGCGACAGCCGCAGCAATTTCGCGTAGCCATGCTGGACCTGGACGAGGATGGAAGTCGCCCAGTCCTCGAGCCGGTCGGACAGGGTGCGCCTGCCGCCATGCTGGCGTGTCCTGAGCAGGCGGGAGGCCATCATCGGCGATAATGTCAGTGCCAGCAGCGCCGAGACGGTGACGGAGCCGGCCAGCGTAAAGGCGAACTCGGTGAACAGCGCGCCGGTCAGCCCGCCCTGCAGGCCGAGCGGGATGTAGGCCGAGATCAGCACGACCGTCATGGCCAGGATCGGCAACGACAGCTCGCGCGCCGCCTGCAATGCGGCGGCGATCGGCTTCATGCCGCCGGCAACATGGCGGTTGACGTTCTCGACCACGATGATCGCGTCATCGACCACCAGGCCGGTCGCCAGCACCAGCGCCAGCAGGGTGAGCAGGTTGATCGAGAAGCCCAGCACGGCCATGATGGCAAAAGTGCCGATCAGCGAGAGCGGGATCGTCACCACCGGGATCAGCACCGATCGCGGCGAGCCCAGGAAGGCGAACACCACCAGCGAGACGATCAGCAGCGCCTCGGCCAGGGTGACCGCGACCTCGTGGATCGAGGTGCGTATGAACTGGCCGGCATCTTCGAGCACCGCGATGCGGATGGCGGCAGGCATCTGCGTCTCGATCTCGGCGAGCTTGGCCTTCAGATCCCTGGAGACGGTCAGGGCGTTGGCCGCCGGTGTGGGATGGATATCGATGTACACGCCCTCGTGGCCACCGCTGACCACCTTGAAGTTATCGGGATCGGAGCCGAACGCGACCCGGGCGACGTCGCCGAGGCGGATGATGCGGTTGCCTTTCTGCCGCACCACCAGGTTGCGGAACTGCGCCTCGGTGTGCAGGCCGGAGTTGATGTCGAGGTTGGAGAAGGTCATGGCCCCCAGCGTCTGCCCGGCGCCGGAGAGGAAGTTGTTGTTGCCCAGCGCGTTCTGCACGTCGACCGCGGTCAGGCCGTAGGACGCGAGCCGCTGCGGATCGAGCCAGGCGCGCATGACGACGCTCGGGCTGCCCTGGACCTCGACCTGCTGAACGCCGGGCACGGCCTGCAGGCGCGGCGCGATCAGGCGATGCACGTAGTCGGCGACCTTGGCCGGCGACAGGGTCTCGCTGTAGACGTTCAGGTCGAGCACCTCTTGCGAGGCGGCGGACAGGGTGATCGACGAGGCCTGCGTGCCGGTCGGCAACTGCGATGTCACCGACGTGACATAGGCCTGGATCTCGGCCAGGGCGCGCGCGGGATCGTAGTTCAGCTTGAGATAGATGGTGATGTCGCTCAGGCTGGTCGAGCTGCTCGACGTCATGTAGTCGATGCCCTGGGCCTGCGCGATCGCCCCTTCCAGCGGCGTGGTGATGAAGCCGGCGATGGTGGCCGGATCGGCGCCGTAATAGGATGTCTGGATCTCGATCGCGCCGCTGACGGTATGAGGGAATTGCGCGACCGGCAGCGACTGCTCGGCGCGCAGCCCGAACACCAGCACCAGCACCGAGACGACGCAGGCCAACACCGGACGGCGGATGAACAGGTCGGTCATGCGCATGGATCGTCACTCTCCGGCGTGGATTTCCTCAGGCCCGGCCTTACTCGTCCTGCGGCGCCGGCGCGGGATTATCCGAAGTCCGCACGCTGTTGTCGACCACCACCGGAGCGCCGTTGCGCAGCTTGAGCTGGCCGGCGGTCACGACCTGCTCGCCGGCGGCGACACCCGACAGGATCGAGACCTGGTCGCCGCGCACCGCACCGGTCTCGACGACGCGGGACTGGGCGACGAGGCTGCCGGTCCGGCCCGCGGCGACGACATAGACGAAGTTTCCATAAGGATTGTAGCTGATCGCGGACTGCGGCAGCGTCAGGCGCTGCATGGGGGCGCCGGCATCGATCTCGACCGTGGCGAACATCCCCGGCAGCAGCGCGTGATCATGATTAGCCAGCTCGGCGCGCACCATCACCATGCGGCTGGCGGTATCCACGCGGCTGTTGATCGAGGCGATGGTGGCCGTGAACACGCGGTCCGGCCACGCATCGACATGCACGTGGGCTTTCTGGCCGGGGACGATCCGGCTCAGGGCCTGCTGCTGGATGTTGAAATCGACGAAGATCGGGTCGAGCGCCTGCAAGGTCACGATCGGGGTGCCCGCGGTCAGATACTGCCCGACATCGACGCTGCGTATGCCGAGCCGGCCGGCGAACGGCGCGCGCACGATCTTCTCCGTCATCTGCGCGCGCATCGCCGCGACCTGGGCCTGGTCGGCGCGCAGGTTGCTCTCGTCCGCATCCAGGGTGGCGCGGCTGATCGCCTGGGCGTCGAACTGCCGGCGGTCGCGGGCCATGTTGGCGGTGGCCAGGTCCGCCGCCGCCTGCAGTTGCGCGAGCCTGGCCTCGTCGTCGTTGGGGCGGAGGGCAAGCAGCACGACGCCGGCGGCGACATCCTGTCCGGAGGTGAAGCTTATCGTGTCGACGATGCCGCTGACCTCCGCGGACAGGTCGGAGCCCTGCACCGCGCGCACGTCGCCGGTGGCGGAGAGGCGTTCCTGCCAGCTCTGCATGCCGGCGCTCACCGCCGAGACGGTAGCCGGCGGCTCCCCGGCAGGAGCGGCGGCGTGGGCGCCGGCTAGGTGTCCTCTCCCAGAGAACAGGCCTCCGACACGCAGCGCACCCGTCCACCAGATGCCGGCAACGGCCAGGCACAGCAGCAGCGGCACGACCAGGAACTTCGCTTTCATGGGCAGGATCCGTTCCCAAGGTTCATCAGGGCAGCGCCGAGCTGAAGAAGCTCGGGGGTTCATCAGGGCAGCGGCGAGCTGAGCAGGCCCGGCGGCGGGGCTGGCTGGTCGTCGCGATGCCACCAGCCACCGCCAAGCGCCTGGTAGAGCGCGATGCTGTCCGTGTAACGCGCGGCCCGTGCCCGCAGCAGCGAGAGAATGGCGTTCTGGGTGCTCTGTTGCGCTGTCAGCACGGTGAGATACGAGACGCCGCCCAGCTTGTACTGCAGGCTGGCCAGCGACAGGCTGCGCTCCGAGGCGCGCTGCTCGTCGAGGCTGGCGGCCAGCGCGAGCTCGTCGTTCTGCAGCGCCACCAGAACGTCGGCGACGTTCTGGAACGCCGTGACCACGGTGTTGCGCCAGCTTGCCGCCGCATTGTCGAGTGCGGCGCGCTGGGCGCGCTGCGCGTGCAGCAGCTGGCCGGCGTCGAATACCGGCTGCACCGCCTGGTTGACCAGGGACCACAGGCCGTTGCCGGGCGAGAACAGCTGATGCGTGTCGGCGGCGTCCGAGCCGACCTGGGCGGACAGGGTGACGTTCGGCAGCCGCTGCGCGATCGCCACCCCGAGGGCCGCGCTCTGCTGGTGCAATGCCGCCTCCGCCTCGCGTATGTCGGGACGCTGGTCGAGCAGCGAGGCGGGCAGGCTGACCGGCAGCTCACCGGGCAGGGTGATGTCGTCAAGGCTAAGCCCGGGGAGGTTGAGTTCGGCCAGCCCCAGCTCCGAGGGAGCAATCCCGAGATAAGCGGCGAGCTGGTCCCGCGTCTGCGCGAGCTGGGTCTGCAACGGGATCAGCACGGTGCGCGCGGTCGCGACCTGCGCCTCCTGGATGGCAACGTCGGTACCGGTGGCCCCGCCGAGCTCGAACTGCCGCTTCACGGTCTCGAGCTGGCGCGTCTCGAAGCCGATCAGCTCCCGCTGCACCTTGATCTGGCCGGCCAGCGAAGCCGCGTCGACCGCGCTGGTGGCGACGCCCGCGGCCAGGGCGAGGTCGACCGCCTCGAGCTGGAAGCGCTGGAACTCGGCCCGGGCGGCGGTCTGCTCGACGGCGCGGCGCAGGCCGCCCCAGATGTCGAGCGTGTAGGACAGGCTGAGCTGGGCGCCGTAATAGCTCTGGGTGAAGTCCGTGCCCGGAAGCCCGCTGAACACGCCCGGCGTCTCGCCGCGGTTGCGCAGCACGGTGCCGGAGACGCTGGGGAACAGGGTGCCCTCCTGCTGCAGGCGCTGTTCTTGGGCCTGGCGCAGGCTGGCCTGTGCCGCCTCGACGTTGGGATTGTCGCGCAGCGCGCGCTCGACCAGGGCGGTGATGACCGGGGAGCGGAACAGCTGCCACCACTCGCCAGGGATGTCGCGGCCGGAGATGAAGCGCTGCCGGGCGCCGGCGCCGATCGGCTGCGTGCCGGTGGCGGCCGGCAAGGGAGTCTCGGTGTAGCGCGCGACCGGCGGCCCTGGCATCGAGGGGCGATGGAAATCCGGCCCGACCGCGCAGGCCGAAAGGCTGAGCAGCAGCAAGGCAAGCGGGACTCTGCGGCCGGAAGCAGCGGGGAGCGGAAAGGGGTCCGGCAGCAAGGTCATCTAAGGGTCCGGAAGCGTTGAGGGAGCCACCGCCTTAAAGCAGCATCCGTGCCAGGAATACCAATGGCGCAAATCCGCGTCGGTCAAGGATATGAAAGCGCTGATGTCATGACTTTACGTCGCGCATCAGGCCACGTAATGGCGGAATTGGCCAGATCGGCCGCCGCGTGTCAGGCGGCACGCTCGCTCCGGAGCGTCGAGAAGAGCCGGCTTCGCGCGACCGACACATAGGCGGAGTCCAGTTCGATGCCGATGCCGCGTCCGCCTTCCTCCTCGGCGGCGATCAGGCTGGTGCCGCTGCCCATGAACGGATCGAGCACCACCGGATGCGCTTGTCCGTGCAGGCGTATGCACATGCGCGGCAGCATCACCGGGAAGGCGGCCGGATGGTTGAACTTCTGCGACTTGGCCTGCACCGTCGCGTAGGGGATGAACCAGGTGTCGCCGCGACAGCGCAGGTCCTGCTGATGGCCACGGCGCGAGATGTTGGTCTTGTCCTTGTACGGGACGCCGACCGCCAGCCGTTTCAGCGGCACGCTGCCCGAATGCGTCAGATGGAAGACATGCTCGTGGTTGCGGTGCAGGAAGCGCTCCGAGCGGATCGGCTTGAAGTGTCCGAGGCTGTCCTCGCCCACCGAGATCGACTTCACCCAGGTGATATGGTTCTGCAGCTCGAACAGCGGACGCAACCGTACCATCAGCTCGAACGGCAGCCAGGGGCTGGCGCTCGACCCGGTGATGTTGAGGAAGAACGAGGCGTCGGGGCGCATCACACGCTTGACCGCGGTGGCGCAGTCGATCAGCCAGTCGAGATACTCTCCCTCGTCGCGACGATCGTGATAGGTGCCGTACTTCAACCCGAGATTGTACGGCGGCGAGGTGATCACGACGTCGACGCTGGCCTCGTCGAGCTGTCCGAGCACGCGCAGGCAGTCGCCGCGGTAGATCAGATGCCGGCCGACCATGTATCGCTGCGTGCGCGGCATCAGGATCCGAGCGGACTTATGCGCTCGTCCCAGGATGGGCGCGGCACCATGCAACTCGGTGCGGGGCGACTCGGTGTGGGGCACGAGACTGGGTATCATCCGCGCAGTATCGCCACCTCGCGAAGGCTGCCGCCAGGGGGGATGCCCACCCTGGAGATAATTTTTGATACCGCTGCAACGTTCCCAGATGGTTAGCGTGCAGAAGGCCGCGGCAGCAGCACGACCAGATGGCCGCCGGCATGCATCGCACCGGCATCCGCCGCCGCCTGCGGTCCCCAGCCGAAGAAGATATCCGCCCGTGCCGGACCGGTGATGTCGGTGCCGAGATCCTGCGCCAGCATCAGCCGCCGCAACGGACGGCCGTCCGGCGTCGCGGTGTCGATCCAGACCGGCGCCGAGAGCGGCAGGAAGGCGCGGTCGATGGCGACGGACCTGCCGGGCTGAAGATCGACGCCGAGCGCCCCGAGCGGACCCTGGTCAGGCCGAAGGTCGTCGAGGCTGCGGAAGAACACGTAGTTGGGGTTCTGCTCCATCATCGCCCGAGCCTGCTGCGGGTGCGTGCCGAGCCAGCCGCGGATCGACTGCATGCTGACCCCGTCCGGCGGCAACTGGCCCTGCTCGACCAGCAACCGGCCGAGCGGGACGTAGGGAGCGCCGTTGCGTCCGGCATAACCGAGCCGGACGATCTGGCCGCTGGGCAGCCGTACACGTCCGGATCCCTGCAACTGCAGGAAGAACAGATCCACCGGGTCGGTCAGCCAGACCAGCTCGAGCCCATGCCCGGCGAGCACGCCCTGGTCGATCTGGGCGCGTGTCCAGTAGGGCGCCATATGGCCGTCGGAGACCCGGCCGGTCGCGTCCGGGGCCGGCGGCGCATGGACCGTCAGCAGGTCGGGCGGGCGGCGGTAGACCGGGACCGTGTGGGTCGCGTCGGGACCGAGGGCACCGGGATATTCCGGCTCGAAATAGCCGGTGAAGCGGGCATCGTCACGGCCGCGGTCACCGACCTCGTAGGGCTGCAGCCAAGCGGCGACGACATGCCGGGCCGCCTCGTCCTGGCCGGGCGGTATCCACTGCACGGCATGGCAGAACGGCGTCCAGTCGCCGGCTTTGCCGCCTGCCTGCAGGGCATCCCCGGCTCCGGAGTCACCCAGCATCGCGTCGGCCGGCAACAGGGCCAGCCGATGGCACTGGTTCAGCAATGCGGGCAGCAGGGTCGCGACCGGATCGTCCTGCCACCCCGGCAAGGCGCTGTAATCGACCGGCCGCAGCGATAGCAGCGCTGGACCCGCCGGCGGCCCGGCCTCGCAGCCGGCCAGCAACAGCACGCAGAAAAACGCCGCGCAAAACCGCGCGGCCCTGGTCGGGACAGGCATCGTTATCCAGTCAGTGATAAGACTTCGAGCGAGCTATGCGCTGCGGGCGCTCGCCAGACGCCAATTCGGACCCGATGCGGCGCCGTTGGCATCCAGCAGCCGCTCGAAGGTCCACAGGTCGGACAGCTCGGTCGTGGCGTCGGCACCGGAGACCGGCTGCCCGTCACGTCCCAGCACCATGCTGATCTGGTCGGATACGAAGCGCACGTCGATCGCCGCCAGCCACAATCCGCCCTGCTCGGTGAGGTTGGCCTCGGTGATGGTCGCCTGCAGGATATTGCGGATCTCGGCCCGCTGGGTCTCCCCCGCTGCCTCGCGCGCGGTGATCGCGGCGTCGAACGCGCTGTATGCGGCCTCGGTCAGGTTGGAGCGCAGGACGGTGCGGTCCCCTTCGGCAAAGGCTTGCACGATCTTGCGGAAGGCTCCCTCGGCACCGCGCAGGAAGGCGCTCGCGTCGAAGCCGCGGTCGCGCTCGCGTATCCGGGCGAGCTTGAGGCCGGCGGCACTGTTCGGGTCCGGCAAGGGCCGGTCGGTCTGCGCCGGCGCCGGCTCGGCTCGGCCCTCGATCACCGGGCCGAGAGGAGCAGCACGCTGAGGCACGGCGGGTGCGCGTCGCTGCAGGCCGGCCTGCTTGCCGAGGATGCCGCGCAGCCGCAGCACGAGGAAGGCCGCAATCATGGCAAACAGCACGATATCGACGGGGAACCGGCCGGCGGTAAAATCCATGATCGCGTCCACTCTCCTGCGTTCCTGCCCTTGTCGTCCCGCCTTTCACAGCGTCCCGATCACGAGCGTGGCAACACAGTGGAGATAGGGGCTCGCGCACGGCTAGACAACAGCGAAGCGGCAGCCGCGCACCGGGCGGTTTTTGCATTGCCGCCGGCCGGCTTGGGGCGTATCGGGCAGGGATGATCGTGCTGCGGCATTGCCAGAGCGAATTCAACCTGCATTTCACCCGCACCCGGAAGGATCCCGGGATCATCGACCCGGTGCTGACGCCGTTCGGCGAGCAGCAGGCGGAGCAGGCCGTCGCGGCCCTGGTGGATGCCCCGATCACCCGCATCCTGGTGTCGCCCTACACGCGCGCCCTGCAGACCGCCGCGCCGATCGCGAGCGCCCGCGGCCTGGTGCCGGTGGTGACGCCGCTGGTGCGCGAGCGCTGCGCCTTCATCTGCGATATCGGCACGCCCAGGACCGAGCTGCAAAGGCGCTGGAGTTCGCTCGATTTCGCTCATCTGGACGAGATATGGTGGCCGCTCGACCAGGAAGCCGAGCAGTCGGTGCTCGACCGGGCCGAGCGCTTCCGCGGCGAGATGGCGGCACTCCCGGACTGGGGTACCACGCTGGTGGTCTCGCACTGGGGCTTCCTGCTCGCCCTGTCCGGCAACAGCCTGGAGAACGGCACCTTCCGCCACGTCGATCCCAACGAGCGGCCAGCGCTTCCGGTGATCTGGCGCCACTAGAATTCTGGCGCGCTGGCACCACGCTGCGCGGCGTGCTACCGCCGCCGCCAGCACGTCCCCGTCCAGTTCCAGCAGGAGGCCCTGATGTCCGAGAACCCGCCGCTTTCCCCGGCCCAGCCGCAACAGCCCCCCGCGCTGCCGCTGACGATGAACCTGCAATACACCAAGGACCTGTCGTTCGAGGTGCCGGCCGGCGCCGAGATCTTCGCCACCCTGCGCGCCAACCCGCAGATCTCGGTCAACATCGACGTGCAGGCCAACCGCCTGCAGCAGGAACAGCCGGTGTTCGAGGTCGTGCTGGCGATCAAGGCCGAGGCCACCGAACCCACCACCGAAGCCGGCACCACTGGCCGGGTCGTGTTCATCGCCGAGCTCGCCTACGCCGCCGTCGTTACCCTGACCGACACCCCGGACAACATGGTCGAGCCGATCCTGCTGGTCGAAGTGCCGCGGCTGATCTTCCCCTACGCCCGCAACATCATCAGCGAAGTCACCCGCGACGGCGGCTTCCCCCCGGTGGTGCTGCAGCCGATCGACTTCGTCGGCCTCTGGCAGGCCAAGCGCGGCGTCAATAATGCAGCTCAACTCTCCACCCAAACCGGCCACGCCTAGGAGATCACCCGATAATCCGCGCTGGCGGCCACCTGGCGCGGCTTTCTGCGCTTCCGGTGCTCACGGACATTAAGTCCGCTCCGCTCCGGTTCTCGAACGCCACGCCATGTGACTCGCCAGCACGAATTCTCGGGCGACCTCCCCTTGGGATACGGAGGAAGTGTTTTGCAGGTTTCTCTTCTGGGGCGGGTTG
>CAXSEE010000105.1:0-5992 GCA_964235615.1 uncultured Acetobacteraceae bacterium
CTCGCCGCCGTTGCGGACCGCTTGCGCTCGGAGTCCAGCGTGTCGGTCGAGGTGCTGGCCCTGGACCTCACCGATGCGAACGCGATAGAGCAATTGGCCGCGTTGAACGATGTCGACGTCCTGGTGAACAACGCGGGGGCGATCCCCGGCGGCAATCTGCAGACCGTCGGGTCGGCGGCATGGCGGCAGGCATGGGATCTCAAGGTGTATGGCTACATCGATCTCTGCCGGCATTTCTACGCCAGGATGAAGCAGCAGGGCGGCGGGGTGATCCTCAACAATATCGGCGCGAGTGCAGAATTTTTCGACCCGGCCTACATCGCCGGGAGCACCGGCAACGCCGCTCTGGTGGCATTCACCCGTGCCCTGGGATCGAGGAGTCTCGATGACGCGATCCGGGTCGTTGGGGTCAGTCCAGGTCCGGTCGCCACCGATCGCCTCAAGCGTCTGATGGGTGAACGGCGCACGGCTGGTGAGCAGCAGCCTGCCATATCCCCCCTTCCTTTGGGGCGGCCGGCGAGTGTCAGGGAGATCGCCGACCTGTTCGTGTTCCTGGCGTCGCGGCGCTCCGCCTACACCAGCGGTGTCGTGTTCACGGTAGATGGCGGATTATCCGCCCGGCACGCGCCATGATCTCCGTCACGCGCTAGTTGGCACCGGCCCCTCTCACTCCGTATAGTGCCCATCCGAACGCCGGTGGGGAACCGATGATGGATATCAACGAGGTAACCGCAACACCCCCGCTTCGTGTCGGGACCAGTACGATCGTCGTGCCGGTGATCCTGTCCGGCGGTTCGGGCAGCCGGCTCTGGCCGGTCTCGCGGGCCAGCTTTCCCAAGCAGCTCTGGCCGCTGATCTCCGATCGCACCATGCTGCAGGAGACGGCGCTGCGCGGCGTCGGCGAAGGCTTCGCGCCGCCGATCATCGTCTGCAATCACGAACACCGCTTCCTGATCGCCGAGCAGATGCGCGAGGCCGGGATCATGAACGCGCGCATCGTGCTCGAGCCGGTCGGACGCAACTCGGCGCCGGCCCTGGCCGTGGCCGCTCTGCTGGTGGCGGAGGAGAACCCGCACGCGGTGCTGTGGATGATGGCCGCGGACTCAGCCATAACCAAGCCGGACGCTCTCGCCGAGGCCGTTGCCGCCGCGGTTGCCGCCGCCATCGCCGGCCATCTGGTCACCTTCGGGATGAAGCCGGTCCGCCCCGAAACCGGCTATGGCTATATCGAGGCTGGGGAGCCGCTGCCCGGCCTGCCAGGCGTGCGCGCCCTGGCCGGCTTCGTCGAGAAGCCCAACATGGAGCGTGCCGTCGAGCTGGTCGCCTCGGGGCGGCATCTCTGGAACTCCGGCATGTACGTGTTCACCGCCGAGACGCTGCTCGAGGAGATGCAGCTCTACGCGCCGGCGGTTCTCGCGGCTGCCCGTCGCGCGGTCGAGGCGCGCACCAGCGACCTGCACTTCATCCGGCTCGACGCCGCCTCGTTCATGGACGCGCCCGACATCAGCATCGACTACGCGGTGGCCGAGCATACCCATCGCGCCGCCGTGGTGCCGGCCGATCTGGGCTGGTCCGATGTCGGCAGCTGGGATGCGCTCTGGGACATCAGCCCGAAGGACGAGACCGGCAATGTCTCCGTCGGCGACGTGTTCCTCGAGCATACCCAGAATTGCTACGTGCGCAGCGACGGCATCGTCACCGCCGTGACCGGGCTGCAGGACGCGATCGTCGTCGTCACCAAGGACGCGGTGATGGTGACGCATCGCGACCGCGCCCAGGACGTGAAGAAAGTGGTGGAGCGGCTGCGCGCGCACGGCCGTCATGAGGCGGTGGCGCATAACCGTGTCTATCGTCCCTGGGGCTTCCAGGAGGCGCTGATCGAGGGAGACCGCTTCCAGGTCAAGCGCGTGGTGATCCTGCCGGGCGGCAAGCTGTCGCTGCAGAAGCATTACCACCGCGCCGAGCATTGGATCGTGGTCGCCGGCGTCGCCATGGTGGTGCGCGACGGCGAGGAGGTGCTGGTGCGCGAGAACGAGAGCATCTATTTGCCGCTCGGCTGCGAGCATCGGGTATTCAATCCGGGGCGGATCCCGCTGACCCTCATCGAGGTGCAGTCGGGGTCGTATCTCGGAGAGGATGACGTCGTCCGGATCGAGGATGACTATGGGCGGGTTTAGTTTAGCAGGCTTCAGGCCCGATCAGTTCCGCGACGGCATCTCGTTCAGCAGGAAATCCCGGAACACGGCGACGCGCTTGGACGTGCGCAGCTCCTCCGGATAGACGAAATAGGCCTCGATCACCGGGGATTTCACCTGCGTCAGGATCTTCTTCAGGCCGGGCCGGTCGTTGACGATGTAATGCGGCAGCGAGCCGATGCCGAGGCCGGCCTCGATGGCGTCCGCCATGGCGGCGAAGTTGTTCACCTCGAACGTCGACGGGCGTTTCTGACCAGCGGGCTTGCCGCTGGTGGCGAGCCAGTTGATGTCCGGCGCCGGCGGATGGTACGAGCCGAACAGCACCAGCTTGTGGCGGTCGATCTCCTCGATGCTGGCGGGGGTGCCATGGGCTTCGAGATAGGCCGGCGCCGCGCAGACCGGCATATGGATGTCGGCGAGATGCCGTTGCACCAGGTCGGGCTGACGCGGCGGATGCATCCGGATCGCCACATCGGCCTCGCGCATGCCGAGATCGAGGTCTTCGTCTTCCAGGATGAGGGTGATGGTGATCTCGGGATGCAGCTTGAGGAAGGCGGGCAGCCTGGGCGTCAGCCACTCGCCGCCGAAGCCGGTGGTGGTGGTGATCTTGAGCCGTCCGGCCGCCTTCTCCTTGCTCTCGGTGAGCAGGGCCTCGGTCATGGCCAGCTTGGCGAACACCTCGCGTACGGTGCGGTTCATCGCCTCGCCCTGCTCGGTCAGGATCAGCCCGCGCGCATGACGGTGGAACAGCGGCACCTGCAGTGCCTCCTCCAGCGCCGAGATCTGCCTGGAGACCGCGGACTGGCTGAGATTGAGCACATCGCCCGCATGGGTGAAGCTCCCCGCCTCGGCCACGGCGTGGAAGATCCGGAGCTTGTCCCAGTCCATGCTCATGCGGCGATTCTCACTTCACTTGGTCTTCTGCACCGGCTAGGTCCGCATAGGCGCGATCCGGGCCCGGTCTCGTCATTCCGCGGCCATGGCTTGCACCGGCAAGGCCTCGGAGAGGTAGCGCTCGGCTTCGAGGGCGGCCATGCAGCCGGTGCCGGCCGCGGTCACCGCCTGGCGGAATATCTTGTCCTGCACGTCGCCGGCGGCAAACACGCCGGGCAGGGAGGTGTGGGTCGTGCCGGGCGTGGTGATGATGTAGCCCTCCTCGTCCAGCCCCACCTGGCCGCGGAACATCGACGTGTTGGGCGTGTGGCCGATCGCCACGAACACCCCGTCCACCGCAAGGCTCGTCGCCTGGTTGTTGGTGATGTCGCGCAGCACCAGGCCACCGACGACGGGAGGCGTGCCGGTTTCGGTGATGTCCTCGACGACGCTGTTCCAGATGACCGAGATCTTCGGGTGGGCGAACAATCGGTCCTGCTGGATCTTCTCGGCGCGCAGGCGGTCGCGGCGATGGATCAGGGTCACGTGGTCGGCATGGTGGGTGAGGTAGAGCGCCTCCTCGACGGCCGTGTTGCCGCCGCCGACCACCGCTACCCGCTTTCCGCGATAGAAGAAGCCGTCGCAGGTGGCGCAGGCCGAAACGCCGGCGCCCTGCAGCTTCTTCTCCGACGGCAGCCCGAGCCAGCGCGCCTGGGCGCCGGTGGCGATGATGACGCTGCGGGCGAGGTAGATGTCCCCCGAGTCGCCGACCAGCCGGAACGGAGCGCCAGGCGCGCGCGGCGCCGCCAGCTCGGCCTGCATGATCAGGTCATGGATGATGCGCGTGCCGACATGCTCCGCCTGCTGGCTCATCTGCTCCATCAGCCACGGACCCTGGACCGCGTCGGCAAACCCCGGGTAGTTCTCGACGTCGTTGGTGATCATGAGCTGGCCGCCCGGCTGCAGGCCAGCGACCAGGACCGGCTTGAGATTGGCGCGCGCGGCATAGATGGCCGCTGTATAGCCAGCAGGGCCGGCGCCGATCACCAGGACATCGGTCGAAATGGTTTCGGTCATGGTCGCGGTCTGAACTCCTGTGCAGGCCAGGATATCGGGGGGATTTGCCGCGGTGCAAGCAAGATGCCGGCCGCGCGGCGCCGCGGGTGCGTTTCGCCCGTCTTTGCGGCTTTCCTGCCGCGGCCCTATATGCTCCGGCGCATGACATCCCGATCCATCCGACAGGACCCGCTTGACCGAGCTTGACGCCATCGACCGGCGGATCGTGGCCGAACTTCAGGAAGACGGCCGGATCACCAACGTGGAGCTGGCACGCAGGGCCGGCATCTCGGCGCCGCCCTGCCTGCGGCGGGTGCGAAGGCTGGAGGAGCTGGGGGTGATACGCGGCTATCACGGCGACAGCGATCCGCAACTGCTGGGCTGGGCGATCGTGTTCTTCGCGCTGATCGGCCTCGACAGCCAGCGCGACGCCGTGCTCAGCGGCTTCGAGACGATGGTGGCGGACTGGCCGGAGGTGCGCGAGTGCCACATGATCCGCGGCGGCGGCGATTTCCTGCTGCGCCTGGTCGCGCGCGACACCGCCCACGAGAACCAGTTGACGCGGCGCCTGACCGAGGCGGTGCATGTCAGCCGCGTGCAGACCCTGCAGACCATACGCACCAGTCGCGATCTCGCCGGCGTGCCGATCGATCCGCGCTGAGAGAACCATCCATGCCGGCATCCACCGCCACGGCCACGGCAGTCCCGCTCCTGCTTCCGTCGGGAACAGTTCAGCCCAGTGCCCAGCTCAGCGTCGTGGTTCCCTGCTACAGGGAACGCGAGAATGTCCGCCCGCTGGTCGCAGCGCTCGATGCGGCGCTTTCCGGTTGCCGCTGGGAAGTCATCTTCGTCGATGACGACAGCCCGGACGGCACTTCCGACGAGATCCGTGCCCTGGCACTGGCCGATCCGCGTGTGCGCGGACTGCGGCGCATCGGCCGTCGCGGCCTGTCCTCGGCGGTGATCGAAGGCGTGCTGGCCTCGTCGGCGGAGTTCATCGCGGTGATGGACGGCGACCTGCAGCATGACGAGACGCGCCTCCTGCCCATGCTCGAGGCGGTGTGCCACGATCGTTGCGACATCGCAGTCGGCAGCCGGCATGTCGCGGGAGGCAACAGCGAGGGGCTCTCCACACCCTGGCGTCATCGGCTCTCCGAGAGCGGCATCCGGATGGCGCAGGCCATGCTGCCGGTGCGTCTGGGCGATCCCATGAGCGGCTTCTTTGCCTGCCGGCGGACCTATTTCGAGAGCCTGTCGCCCCGGCTCAGCGCCACCGGCTTCAAGATCCTGCTCGACCTGATCCTGAGTGCCCCGACGCCGCCGCGGGTGCTGGAACTGCCCTGCCAGTTCCGGCCGCGCCTCGCCGGGGAGAGCAAGCTGGACGCGCTGGTGCTGGTGCAGTTCGCGGCCATGCTGCTGGACAAGGCGGCGGGCGGCCTGCTGCCGATGCGCTTTGCCGCCTTCGCGCTGATCGGCGCGCTGGGCGTCGCGGTCAATCTCGGCGTGCTGCATCTGGCCGGGACCGCCGGAGCAGGCTTCGTCCCGGCCCAGATCATCGCGACGCTGGTCTCGATGGTCGTCAATTTCGTCCTCAACAACACATTGACCTACCGCGACCGCTGCCTGCGCGGCAGCCGGCTCTGGGTCGGCCTCGCCGTGTTCATGCTGGTCTGCGGCGTCGGTGCGGTCGCCAATATCGGCATCGCCAGGACGCTCTATGCCGACCATCGCGGCTGGGATTTCGCGGGCGCCGCCGGAGCCGCGATCGGCGTGGTATGGAATTATGCCGTCTCGTCGACCCTGATCTGGCGCGCGCGCTGATGCGCTCATGGCTGCTGGGCTCGCGCTGATGCGCTCATGGCTGGCGG
>CAXSEE010000105.1:6092-15055 GCA_964235615.1 uncultured Acetobacteraceae bacterium
CGCGCTGATGCGCTCATGGCTGCTGGGCTCGCGCTGATGCGCTCATGGCTGGCGGCGTTAGGCATGTTGACCATGCTGCGGCTGGTCGTGGCCGGCGGCTCGCCGCTCTCCGCCGACGAGGCCTATTACTGGACTTGGTCGCACGCCCTGGCGCCCGGCTATCTCGACCATCCGCCGATGACCGCGCTGTGGATCCATGCGGGCACGCTGCTGTTCGGCGACACGCCGTTCGGGGTGCGCCTGCTGTCGCCGATCGCCGCCGGGCTCGGCACCTTGCTGCTGGGGGCGGCTGCCGGCGACCTGCTCGGTGGCACGCCCGAGCTGCGCCGGCAGCATGCCATCATCGCGGCCGTGCTGCTCAACGCGACCCTGCTGCTCGGCGTGGGCGCCGTGACCATCACCCCCGACACCCCGCTGCTGTTCTTCTGGACCGCTGCCCTGTTCGCCCTCGGCCGCCTGATCGCCACCCGTCGCGGTGCCTGGTGGCTGGCCGTGGGTGCGGCGATCGGACTGGCCCTGGACAGCAAATACACCGTCGTGCTTCCCGGCGGTGGCCTGGTCCTTTGGCTGCTGGCGACGCGGGGCGGCCGTTCCTGGTTGCGTACGCCGTGGCCCTGGATGGCCGCGGGGATCGCCCTGCTGCTGTTCGTGCCGGTATTATGGTGGAACGCAGCCCATGGCTGGGCGAGCTTTCTCAAGCAGGGCGGCCGCACCGGTGACTGGCATCCGGCCGCCGCGGGACGCTACCAGCTCGAGCTGCTCGGCGGCCAGATCGGGCTCGCCACCCCGTTCATCTTCATCCTGTTCGCCCTCGGAATGGCCCGGCTCTGCCGCCATCCCTTGTCCGGGACGCCGGGCCGGTCCCTGCTGGTCTTTGTCACGGTGCCGGCGCTGCTGGTGTTCGTCGAGCACGCGCTGGGCGGGCGTGTGCAGGCGAACTGGCCCGGCCTGCTTTACCCCGCCTGCGCCATTGCCGCCGCCGCGCTGAGATGGCCCGCATCGTTGGAGTGGCGCTGGAAGAGTGCTGCCGGGTTCGGCCTGCTGCTGACCCTGCTGGTCTACGTGCAATCGACCCTGGCTCCGGTGCCGCTGCCGCGCGCCTTCGACATCACGCTCATGCGCCTAGCCGGATGGCAGGGCCTGGCCAACGCGGTCGCGGCCCGGTCGACGCCGGATAGCTTCATCATGGCCGACGAATATGGCCTCGCCAGTGAGCTGGCCTTCATGCTGCCTGGTCGTGGCGTGCTGGCGGCCGAGCCACGCTGGCGCCTGTTCGCATTGCCGCATCCGGATGTCGCCGGCCGCACCGGGCTGCTGGTGCGCACGGCGCGACGCAAGGAACTCCCCGACCCACATCTATTTTCCAGCAGTGTTCCGATCGGTGACGTGCAACGAGGCCGGGCAGGGCGTGTCGCGGAGACCTATCGTCTCTACCGCGTCACCGTGCGAGCCGACCTGTCGGCCATGATGCGTGACCAGATCGTCCGGCTGCCTTAAGACGAATTTAACCCGGCTGCCGCACAGTAACCTTCTGCGCGGCGGGAGGCGGGTGATGGCGGACAAGGGCGGCGCGAACAAGACTGCCGCCAGTGGCGCTGCCAAGCCGCGCGCTGCCCGGCCCAATATCATCATCCGCCGGGAAGAAGTCGTCGAGGGCGGCCATCATGGCGGCGCCTGGAAGGTGGCCTACGCCGATTTCGTCACGGCCATGATGGCCTTCTTCCTTCTGATGTGGCTGATCAACGCCACGTCGGAGGATCAGCGCAGGGGCATCGCGGCCTATTTCAGCCCGATGGCCAAGGTGGAGAACGGATTTTCCGCCACCGGCATGATACCCGGCGGCGCCGCCCCGGTTGCCGATGCGGCCCAGCTCGTCGATCAGGGCGCGGCTCAGCTCGCGGTGATGGGCGCTCATGCCGACCCCAGCAAGAGCGACAATGATGGCGAACCCGAGACCGGAACTGCCGATGCCGCGACTCCAGGTCCGACAGGCGCTGCGGCCGGTACAGGCCTGGCCGCCCCAACGCCGCCGACCTCGATACCTGCCGTCAGCCAGACGCTGCCCCCGCCGGCGCCGCAGGCTGCGATCGTTCCCGCAACGCAGGCGGCTTCCGCCAGCGCGGACGGCGCGCAAGATGCGGCCGGCGGCGGTGTCACCCGGGCGCTCGCGGAAGACGCGGCCCTGCGCGGGACGGCGATGCGCCTGCGCGACGCCGTGGCGCATGACCCGGCGCTGGCCGGCATCGCGGGACAGATGGCGATCGACGTGACGTCCGAGGGCCTGCGCATCCAGATCATGGATGCGGCACGGCTACCCATGTTCGACAATGGCTCGACGGTGCCGACGGCGCGGGCTCAGGCGTTGCTGCGCATCGCCGCCCGCTTCATCGTCGGGCTGCCGGAGTCTGTCTCGATCGGCGGCTATACCGATGCGTCGCCCTATCATAGCGGCGAGCTGTCCAACTGGAGCCTCTCCGCCGAGCGGGCCGACGCGGCTCGGGACGTGCTGGCTTCGGCCGGCCTGCCCGATGCACGGCTGAGCAACGTGACCGGCTATGCCGACCGCAAGCTGCTGCTGCCGGCCGATCCGCTGTCTCCTGCCAACCGCCGGATCGTGCTGACGCTGCAGCGCGCATGGCCGCAACACGCCGCGTCCCGCGCCCGATGATCGGCGTCATGCCATGCTGACACCCGGCTTCCCGTCATGCTGACTATCGGCGGTCTGGTGTTCCTGCTGGTCTGCGTGTTCGGCAGCTTCGCGGCTTCCGGCGGCGCGATGGGCGCCCTGTTCGGCTCGATGCCATTCGAGTTGCTGAGCATCCTGGGAGCAGCCATCGGCACCTTCATCATGGCCAACTCGATGCATGACGTGAAGCACACGCTCGGCGGCCTGAAGAAGGTGCTGAAGGGCTCGGTCTACAAGAAACCCGAATATATCGAGATGCTCAGCCTACTGTATTTCTTTGTCCGCCTCGCCGGCAGCCGCGGCGTGGGAGCGCTGGAACCGCATATCGAGAATCCGGCAACCAGCAGCGCCTTTAGCAGATTTCCGAAGATCCTCGCCAATCATCATGCCAGCAGCATGATCTGCGACTATCTGCGCATGGTCGGCATGAATGTGGATGATCCGCACCAGATCGACGACGTCATGGCGCGTGAACTGAAAAAGACCCTGGCCGAGGAGCTGCATCCGGTCCACGCGCTGCAGAGCATGGCCGACGCCCTTCCGGCACTCGGCATCGTCGCCGCCGTGCTCGGCGTGATCAAGACCATGTCGCATATCAACCAGCCGCCTTCGGTGCTCGGCGAGATGATCGGCGGCGCCCTCGTGGGCACCTTCCTCGGCGTGCTGCTGGCCTACGGTGTGGTGGCGCCGATCGGTGCCCGGCTGAATGCCGTGGTGATCGAGGAGGCCAAGTATTTCGAGTTGATCCGCGCCGTTCTGGTAGCCCATCTGCACGGCCATCCCGCGCAGGTGAGCGTCGAGAGCGGACGCAAGATGGTGCCGAACCAGCACATGCCGAGTTTCCAGGAGATCGAGACCGTCATCCAGTCACTGGACATCACCTGAAGTCAGTTCCCTGGCGTCCATGGCGAGGGCCTGATGCGCGAGGGCGAGCACGTGTGGCGAAAGCGTCGCCTGTCGATGCTCCAGGCCGTCGATGTCGAACCACCCTGCATCGAGCGCGTCGCTGGCCGCGTGGGCGCTGCCGGATACCCAACTGCACAACACCGGCAGCAGGACGAAATGGCCTAGAAGCTGCCCGTCGCCATCATGGTGGAACACGTCGAACGGCGTCAGCAGCCGCCGCGTGCAGCCGACCAGGCCGGTCTCCTCGTGGAGTTCGCGCAGGACGGCGGCGAAGATCGTCTCGCCGGGCTCGATCTTGCCCCCAGGGTAGCCCCATAAGCCTGCGTCAGGCGGATTGCGTCGTTGCACCAGCACGACGTCGCGTGCACGCAGCATCACCGCGATCGCCGCGGCTACCGGACGCATCATGACCCCGAAGCCTGCATCAGGAGCATGGCGATCTGCTCGCACAGGATCCGGTCGGCCTCCACGAAGCGTCCCGGCAGCGGGCTGTCGATGTCCAGCACCCCGATCAACCGCCCCCCCTGCATCAGCGGCACCACGATCTCGGACATCGATGCCGCATCGCAGGCGATATGCCCGGGGAAGGCATGGACGTCCGGCACGACGATGGTCTCGCGCCGCGCCGCGGCGGTGCCGCAGACGCCGCTGCCCAGCTTGATGCGCACGCAGGCGACGCGGCCCTGGAAGGGTCCAAGCACCAGTTCCTGTCCGCGCAGGAAATAGAAGCCGGCCCAGTTGATCGAGGGGAGCCGTTCGAACAACAGCGCCGCGGTGTTCGCCGCGTTGGCGATCAGGTCGGTCTCGCCATCGAGAAGGCCTCGCAGGGCCTCGATCAGATCCTCATGGTCCGCCTGCCGCACGATCGTCATCCCCGACTGCGAGTTCGCCAAAGGCATCTACTCATTCTCCGACGGCTCCACCGATGTTGGGCACGCCGCCGCGCTGTCCTCTGGCTCCCGGCGACCCTGTGCCTGGGTCCGGCAACGAGGCGCCGCGTCCGATGACTGCCGGAGGCGCCAGATAGAACGGATCCGTGGAGGGAGGTGCCGGGGAGGGGGATGGAGTGGCGCAGCCCGCCAGAGCCAGCAGCAGCGCCAGACCGATCCGCCTGCCGGGCTTCACTGTCTGTTCCACGCGCGCAATGGCAGCGCGAACAGGGCGGCGATCATCAAGCCAGGCAGGAGCACCAACGCCACCACTTGTCCG
Organism: uncultured Acetobacteraceae bacterium; assembly: GCA_964235615.1. Taxonomy (GTDB): domain Bacteria; phylum Pseudomonadota; class Alphaproteobacteria; order Acetobacterales; family Acetobacteraceae; genus Lichenicoccus. The sequence goes on from CAXSEE010000105.1 coordinate 10,894, forward strand.
CCGATCGCCGCGGCGAGGCCCCAGAGCAGCACGATCCACCACCACCATCTTCCCGGCTCGCGGTTGAGCAGGATCAACACCAAGCCGCCCAGGCATGGCAGCGCGCGCATGAGCGATCCCAGTGCCACGTCCAGCGGATGGAATACGACCGTCTGGAACGGTGGCAACCGCCCGTCGCCACCGGGCATGAACGCGCGCAGCCAGTTGATCAGCAATCCGAGCAGCACGAGCACGCCGTGCGCCGTCGTCTCGAACAGCACCATCAGCAGCACGAGTATCAACGGCAGCAGCAGCAGGGCCAGCGCCACCAGGCCAGAGAACAAGACCAGGCCCACTCCGGCCCCCTCCACCCATTGCTTTATCCTGGGCCCTATCCTGGAAGCATGGCCATCAGCTCCAGGCGTCACCACCCACGATAGCTTCGATTGCGATTCCAGGCATACAGCAGCCCGATTACGACGATAGCGAGCAGGATGATCTCACTGAGGCTGAGGTGCCTCAACACCCGGAATATCACGCTGTAGATCAGGCCGTGAATGATGGACGACACCACCATGTGCGTGATCCAGGATCCGCCGCCATAGGCGTGGTAGCCGTAGGCGTGATGCATCCAGGCAATGTGCGTGAGCTGGTTCATGCTTCCTCGTGCCTTGGGCCTCATCGGCACTCGCCAGCGCTGCTTGGGCATGCGGTCAGACTTGCCGGCAGATTGCTGACCATTGGAGATTAGTGGCGCACTCGGAGGGACTCGAACCCCCAACCCCCAGATTCGTAGTCTGGTGCTCTATCCAATTGAGCTACGAGTGCTGCTGTGGGCGCGGGATTTAGCTCACATGATGGGGTGCTGCAACCCCTCAGCGTCCGAGCAGGCGCTGCAGCGGGTGGTCCTCCGAATGACGCAGCCTGATCTCGGCCCGGCAGGTGGGGGTTCCGTAGAGCCCGCTGATCGCATCGCCGTCAGGATGGGCTTCGAACACCATCGGGACGGGCTTGTGATCCATCCCTGGCAGGCTGAGCTGCGCGTGCAGGCGCGTCCGGTCATGACCACGCCTGCCCTGCAGCACCAGCACGCCGTCGGCGGGTGCGAAGCTGACATGGTCCTGGTCGACGACGAGGGTCGAGGGACGCTCCGGACAATGACCCTGCAGCGTATGCAGGCTGCCGATCCAGCGGCCGCCCAGGTCAGGCGTTGCGGCTTCCGCCCGGGCGATCCCCAGGCTTGCGGTCGCGAGCGTGATCAGGAGAAGCAGCAATTGCATGACGGAGTCCGGTGCTGGTGGCGGTCGTGCAGCCTAACCTCGCCACCGGATATCTGCACGAGGCGGCACTTGCATGAAGCGACCCTGTCGTGCTGAAGCCCGCGTTCAGCTACATTCCTGGGCATGGCCCGTTGAAAGCAGCCGAAATGAGCAAGCCGCTGGACGAGATGTTGCACGAGGACCGGATCCTCATCCTGGATTTCGGCAGCCAGGTCACCCAGTTGATCGCCCGCCGGGTACGGGAGAGTGGCGTCTATTGCGAGATCTGGCCCTATGCCGCAGCGATCGAGCGGATCCGGGCCTTCGCGCCGCGCGGCATCATCCTCTCCGGCGGACCCTCCAGCGTGCCGGAAGCCGGCTCGCCGCGCGCGCCGGACGAGGTGTTCGCCCTCGGCGTGCCGGTGCTCGGCATCTGCTACGGCCAGATGGTGATGTGCGCCCAGCTCGGCGGAGAGGTGCTGTCGTCGGACCATCGCGAGTTCGGCCGCGCTCACGTCGATATTCTTGAGGACTCTGCCCTGTTGCGCGGCACCTGGCAGCGCGGCGGACGTGAGCAGGTGTGGATGAGCCATGGCGACCGCGTCAGCCGGCTGCCTCCGGGGTTCCGGGCGGTCGCGGTCAGCGAGGGCGCGCCGTTCGCCATCATCGCCGACGAGGAACGCCGGATGTACGGCCTGATGTTCCATCCCGAGGTGGTGCACACGCCGCACGGCTCGGCGCTGCTGCGCAACTTCACCCACGACGTGGCCGGATGCCGCGGCACTTGGAGCATGGCCGGATTCCGCGCCATGGAGATCGACCGCATACGCGAGCAGGTCGGCAACTCGCGGGTGATCTGCGGCCTGTCCGGTGGCGTGGACTCGTCGGTGGCGGCGGTGCTGATCCACGAGGCGATCGGCGAGCAGCTCACCTGCATCTTCGTCGACCATGGCCTGCTGCGTGCCGGTGAGGCGGAGGAGGTGGTCGACACCTTCCGCGGCCGCTTCAACATCAAGCTGGTCCATCGCGAGGCCAGCGAGCTGTTCATCTCGGCGCTGGAAGGCGTCACCGACCCCGAGACCAAGCGCAAGACCATCGGCAGGCTGTTCATCGACGTGTTCGACGAGGAAGCGAAGAAGCTCGGTGGTGCCGATTTCCTCGCCCAGGGCACGCTCTATCCCGACGTGATCGAGAGCGTCAGCTTCACCGGCGGCCCGTCGGTGACGATCAAGTCGCACCACAACGTCGGCGGCCTGCCGGCGCGCATGCACATGAAACTGGTCGAGCCGTTGCGGGAATTGTTCAAGGACGAGGTGCGCGCCCTCGGACGCGAGCTCGGCATCCCCACCGGCATCGTCGGGCGGCACCCGTTCCCCGGCCCGGGCCTCGCGATCCGCATCCCAGGCGCGCTGTCCCGCGACAGCCTGGAATTGCTGCGACGCGCCGACAGCATCTTCCTCGAGGAGATCCGCGCTTCCGGCCTCTACGACGCCATCTGGCAGGCCTTCGCTGTGCTGCTGCCGGTGCGCACGGTCGGCGTCATGGGCGACGGCCGCACCTACGACCAGGCCTGCGCCCTGCGCGCCGTGACCAGCACCGACGGCATGACCGCGGAAGTCTACCCGTTCGACATGAGCTTCCTGAACCGGGTCGCGGCGCGCATCGTCAACGAGGTGCGCGGCATCAACCGCGTCACGTACGACATCACCTCGAAGCCGCCCGGAACGATCGAGTGGGAATGAATCGGGGTCGTTCGCGGCTATCGTGAAGTGCAGGCCTATCGCCGCGGGAAAACGTCAAGTGGCGAACCTGAGCCGAAAGGCGCGGTCATATGGCTCGCTTGACATCGGTCTGGGAGAAGTCGTCGCCCTTGAACAGCAGGGGCTCCCCGGTCGCCTTGGCAAGCGCGTAGGAGAAGCAGTCGCCGAAGTTCAGGCCCGCCGGATGCCTGCCCTTGCCGAAGCGCCGGAAGGCGTCAATCGCGAGCCGGGCGTGGTCGGCCGAAAGCGGCACGGTTGCGAGTTTCAGGCTTTCCAGCAGCGCCTGCATCTGCTCAAGCCCCGTCTCGCCCCTTCGGCCGAGTGCCACGATGCCGGCCTCGACACGTGTCGGCGCACTGAGCAGTCGACTGGAGGCCAGCTTGATGGCGTTCCGGAACTCCTGCTCCTCCGGCTCCCGTCGAAGAATGGCGACCAGCGCTGAACTGTCGATGACCATCAGGACGGCAGGCCATTCCCGCCATAGCCCAGAATCTCGTCGTCCGTTCGGTCATCAAGGATGGGAAGGGCGTTGAACCGCTCGATGATGGCATCAATCGCCGCATCGTCCCAAGGCCGCTCGCCCCGCTTGAGCTGCTCGTCACGCAGCCTCAGCCGGAGCGCGCCGCGCACCGCCTCGGTGAGCGTCTCACCCGTCAGACTTGCGACTTGCCGCGCCAGGCTGTCGGTTTCCTTGTCCTTCAGGCTGAGCGCCATGTGACTCGTCCGTATAGATTTATGGGTGTCTTATATACGCTGGTACTGGCGGCTGTCGAGGCGAGCCGCCGTCCCGCCTTGCACGGGCCAATCATGCCGTTCAAGCAGCCAGCGCGATCCCAGCTACGTCCAACGAAGCGGCGATATCCGGGATCGAGCGGAACAGCACGAGCGGATCGTCCTTGCTGGCGAGGAATCCGCGCCGGGTCCAGAAGGCTCCCGCACGCCCGTCGGGCGCCCTGACCACCACCGCCGGCGCTCCGGTCAGTCTTGCCGCCAGGACACAACGCTGAAGCGCGTGGGTGAGGAGCGCCGTCGAGATCCCCCGGCTGGTCCAGCTGGAGTCGGTCGCGAGCTGTCCGAGAAGAAGGCAGGGAATGGGCCCCCGGCCGAACGCCTCGGAACCGGATCGCCGGTTGATCTTCATTCGGTGCAAGTCAGCCGCCGCCA
>CAXSEE010000106.1:0-15050 GCA_964235615.1 uncultured Acetobacteraceae bacterium
CCGGCTTCGCGCCATCGAGCGTGCGGACGAGGTCGCCCACCTCGATCGTCTCGACCGCCACCTCGCCTTCCGGTGTCGCGATCATCGTCCCTTCGGCGAAGCAGACCTCGTAGTAGGTGCCGCCATGCCCGTCACTGACCATGGTGTAGCCGTGCGAAGGACTGCCCGCTGTCCCGGCGCTCGCAACGTTCAGCGTGTATGTGCCGGACTTGGTTGTGAAGGTCACGGTGTTTCCGGACTCCGTCACGCTGGTGATCGACGCGCTGGAGATCCCCGAGAGGTCGATCTTGTCGCCGAGCGCGAAGCCGCTGATCACGTTCGTCGGCATGGATGTGCCACCGACGGCGATGACACCACCACTGCCGGCGAAATTGATGATGCCTGTACCAGCCGTGCCGTTCAGAGTAAGAAGGCCGCCGCTGCTGATCGTCGTCGTTCCACCGATCGCTCCACCGGAGGCGATGTTGACGACGCCGCCGCTGATGGTCGTGTTCTGTATCAGTCCGGCGCTGTCGTAGAGTGTTCCGCCGCTGTTGACCGTCGTGCCAATGTCCGACCCTCCAGACAAGACGTTGACCGTCGCACCGCTTCCGACCGTTCCACTCGAAAGCAGGCCACCGCCGCTGACGATCGTCGTGCCGGCAAGGCTGCCACCGGACGATACGATGAGCTGACCGCCGCTCGCGACCACGTCGTTGGTGGCGGTGCCGCCGGACAGGACGTCGAATGTCAGGCCGCTACCGACCGTGAGGCCCGACACGACGCCGCCGCCGCTGGCAAGGATGGTGCTGCCGCTGGTCAGCCCAATCATTCCAATGCTCGTCGCGCCGCTCCCGACCGCGAGAGTTCCGGAGCCAGTCGTATTTACGGTCGTGGCGCCAGATCCGATCGTCAGCAGCGTTCCGCCGCTAAGGACCGTAGAGTTGGTTTGGCCCTTGTCGGTCAGCAATGAGCCGCTACTGACGATTATATTCAAGACGGTGGCACCCGAGGCGACGGTCATCATGCCGTTGCGCAACGTCCCGCCGGACAGCACGCTGCCGCCGGCTGAAACGATCTCGATCCCGCCGCTGCTGACGTTGATCCCGACAACGGTTCCACCGGAAAGGATTTCCAGCGTGTTGGTGTCGAGGACGTGGTTGACGTTGCCGAGAACGCCACCCGCCGAAACCAGGATCAAGCTGCTTACCAGGGCAGCGGGGATGTTGGCCGAACCACCGCTCTCGATGATGTAAGTGCCGCTGCCCGTCGTGGTCGCCGTGACACCGCCGACGAAGATCTCTATTGTCCCGCCGCTTAACGTCGTGTTCGTCAAGGTTCCATAATCGAGAACGGTCGCTCCACTCATGGCCGTCCCGTTGATAGTCGAGCCGCCGGCTGAGACAATCTCGATGCCGCCGCTGATGATCGTGGTGCCGTTGTCCATTCCCCCGGACAAGACATCGACCGTCGCACCGCTTCCGACCATGTCGTTGATGGCGGTGCCGCCGGACAGGACGTTGAATATCACGCCGCTACCGACCGTGAGGCCCGACACGACGCCGCCATTGCTGGTGAGGATCGTGCTGCCGCTGGTCAGCCCAGGCGTTCCGATGCTCGTGGCACCACTTCCGACCATGAAAGTTCCGGAGCCGGTCGTGTTTACATTCGTGGCGCCGGACCCTGTTACCAGCAGGGTTCCGCCGCTCAGGATCGTGCCGTTGTTGTAGCCACGGTCGGTCAGCAACGCCCCGCTGCCGACGGTCATCGACTGGGCGGTGGCACCCGAGGCGACGATCACCGTCGCGCCATTGAGCTCCGTCCCGCCAATCAGCGTGCCGCCGGCAAGAACGCTGATAGCGCCACCATCGGTGCCCCCGCTGACGTAGCCGCCGCTGGTGATCACCTCGGATCCGCCGGCGCTGATCCTGATCCCGAGGGCGCTTCCACCAGAAAAGACTTCCAGCGTATCGGTGTCGAGGACGGCGCTGTCGTTGCCGAGGCTGCCGCCCTTCATGACCTCGATCAGGCTGCTCACCAGATGTTGCGGGACAGAGGCCGAACCGCCGCTCTCGATGATGTAGGTGCCGCTGCCCATCGTGGTCGTCGTGGTACCGCCGACGAAGATCTCTATCGTCCCGCCGCTCAACGTCGTTTGTGTCAAGGTCCCGTAATTGAGAACGGTCGCTCCACTCATTACCGTTCCGTAGTCAGCCTCACCGCCTTTCAGAATGGTGATCGTGTCGCCGCTCATCAGGGTGCCCCCCGAAATGGTCTGGCCATTGCTCAACACGTAGTTCGTCATTCTGGCTGTCCTTGGTTTTCTACAAGCGCGGATCGCAGCCCGGACGCGCGACATGCGGCCTTGACCTGATGGGAGGTGATGGATCGGGAGCATTCGAAGGCGCGGTCGAGACGATGCCGCATATCGTTCCAGCAGGAGTTGCAGACATGCCAGTTCACGACCCTGCCGGACGTCGTGAACTCGCGGTCGGAATGGGTGAGGGCGGGATCACCACCACCAGGCAGCGAACCGCCCAGGCTAGCCAGTCACGGCAGCGGCTGAACTCGGGTTTCCAGGGATTGCCTCCTGTCCAGAAACAGCCACCACAGTTTCGAGAAGCATAACTTGATCGATTTGCACGAGATCACACAGGATCTATGCTTGAGCAAGCAGATAGTTATTCTTTCACGAACTTTTACTGGGACAGTAGTAGTCAATTATTTTTTAACGGGCTTTTATTGTGACTATAAGGGCCAGACTCGGGCGTGACGGTCCTACCAGGGTATTGAGGTTCGTAACGATCTCCGCAATTGCCAACACAGGCCGTCCGCGATGCTACGAGAGCGAGCCCACGGCAACAGTAACTGACTATTTCTTCTATAAAGGTGAACCTCGAAGCTTGAGTTGGCAAATTCCGCGGGAGTTGACCCGAGGCGATTTGCCACTCTAGAGGCAAGCCCCTTAACGCCCGGTAAATTCAGCTCCAATCGTCAATCTTGACGCGGCTTTTACCCGAATGCTGGTTTCCACCAACGATACGCTTCGCAGCTTTCGTAACAGCGGCGTCAAGAGAACGGTTTTTGAGGCTCGCTATGCGGGTCGATAGACCGCGGTCATTCGCTTGCGCAGCAAGGAGCGAATGATATGCAAGCTGGCAAACCTGTCGATCACACTGCATGGTCGGTAAAGCCGCAGCATGTCCGCCTCGTCGAGGCTCAGGCGTTCTTCAGCATCTTGCGAAGCCATTCCGGTCAGGAACACCTCGACCGGTGTGCCCAGGACCTCGGCGATGCGTGCAAGATGCATCGCCGCCGCCCCTCCGGCCCGACCGGTCTCCCACTGGGCTACGGCACTTCGCGCAACACCCAACTGCTCCGCGAACGCCTGTTGAGTCATCCCGTTCTGTCTGCGCAGCATGCTGATGATCGATCCGACCGAACGTGCCGCCGCATTGTCGGCCACGGCCGTGGCGCTTGCGGCGGCGTCCCCAGCCGATTCTGACGGTAGATTACGCGCCGGATGGATCTGTCGACGCGAGATACGCGGCAGCCTCAGCTCGCCACCTCTTTCGGCCGCCGGAGCTGCACCGTCAGCACGCTCCAACAAGGTGCCGACGAGGCGTTGGGCAACAAGACGTTCCGTCACGTCGCAGGCCCGGTAGAGCGCCAGCATCTCCGCCTCGTCAATGCTGACGCGCTCCGTGACGCCATCGGAGATCATTCCGGTGAGGAAAACCTCCACGGACGCACCCAGCAGCTCGGCGATACGAGCGAGATGGGGTGTTTCCCCACCGCGGTCAGTTTCCCAAAGGGCGATGGAACTTCGACCCACTCCCAGGGCGGCGGCGAACTCCTTCTGGGTGAGCCCATTCTGTTTTCGTAGCGTGCTGATGATCGACCCGATCGAGTAGCGCGCCTGGATGTTCGGGCCAGGACCGTCCGATGCGTGAGTGGCATCTTGCGAAGGCAGCTCGCGCTCCGAGCCGGCTCGGCCCGGGATAGACGAGACGTTCATGATCACCAGCTACCTCCATTGGACGGACTACGCTACGCGCACGTTCCGGTTCGTCCTCGCCATGAACGCCCTGCGGATCGAATCCGAGGCCGGGTGCGGAGCGGATCGTCCGGTGGTGGCAGCCGGTTCGGTCAGCCGGTGATCGTGAAACGGCTGGTGCCGACGACGTTGCCATCGACGATCGTCTCGACGGTGAAGTCTCCGGTGCCGAGTGCCGCAGCCGGGCGCCCGCTGCGAAGCGTCCAAGGGGTCGTTCGGAAGTCCAGCCGTATCGTGGGCGTGTCGGACACGAGCGTCGTGCCGCGGAACCATTTCCACTCGCAGTCGTGAACTCCGCCATTCTGCGTCGGATCGGGCCAGGTGAAATCGACCAGCATGATCACCCGGTCCTGCAGAGTGAAGGTCGAGGTCGAAACCCGCTTGCCGTTGAACAGGGCGGCACCGCTCGTGAGCATCGGCGGCGAGGCCGTCATCGTCGGATCGCTGCATCCGGCCAAGGCGAAGGATGCGGTCAGGCTGAGCGCGAGCGAGCCGAATGAAAGCCTCATGAGCTCGGACTGTGCAAAAACCTGGCCGGCGCTGTCAATCGCGACCGCACTGCCTCGGCCAGCGGCCGCCGGGCACCGTCAACGGCTTTCCACACGATCGGCTTTCGATGCGACCATCCCGGAAGCGGCGGCGAGATCGACGGACAGCAGCCGGCTCACCCCTCGTTCCTGCATGGTGACGCCGTAGAGGCGGTCCATGTGCGCCATCGTCAACTGGTGGTGGGTGACGATCAGGAAGCGGGTGCCGGTCTCCGCCGCCATGTCCGCGAGCAGGGCGCAGAAACGGCCGACATTGGCGTCGTCGAGCGGGGCGTCGACCTCGTCGAGCACGCAGACCGGTGCCGGGTTGCAGCGGAACACGGCGAAGATCAGCGACAAGGCGGTCAGCGCCTGCTCGCCGCCCGAGAGCAGGGACAAGGTGGCGAGCTTCTTGCCCGGCGGCTGGGCATAGATCTCCAGTCCGGCCAGCAGCGGGTCATCGTCGCCGACCATGCCGAGACGGGCCCTGCCGCCATTGAACATGCGCGCGAACAAGGTCTGGAACTGCGCGTCCACGGTCTCGAACACCGCCAGCAGCCGTTCGCGGCCTTCGCGGTTGAGATGACCGATCGAGCCGCGCAACCTGGCGATCGCGGCTTCCAGCTCGTCCCGCTCGCTGGCGATGGCGTCGGCACGCGCCTGCGCCTCGCGGCTCTCGATCTCGGCGCGCAGGTTGACCGGGCCGATCTCCTCGCGTTCGCGGGTCAGGCGGATGATGCGACGCCGCAGCCCGGCTTCGGCCGCCTCCGAGAGATCATTGGGGACCGTTTGCGGCGGCGCCAGGGTCTCAGCCAGCAGATGGGGGTTTTCGGCCAGCAGCTGGGCGAGGATGGCGTCGGCCTGTTCGGCGCGGCCATGCAGGCGCAGCGTGGCCTCCCTTGCCTCCGACAAGGCGCTGTCGGCCTGCCGGCGCTCGGCCTGGGCACGGACCAGCGCCTGTGCGGCTTCCTCCAGGATGGTCCCTGCCGCGACATGCGCCTGCTCGCACTCGGCCAGGGCCAGCCGATGGTCCTGACGGCGCCGTTCGAGATGCTTCGGCACTTCGGCCAGGGCCTCATGGGCGGCGGCATCGGCGGCGCGTCGCGACATCGCGCTCGCATGGCCCTGATGGGCGATGGCCTCCCGGCGGCTCCAGTCCTCCCGCGCGGCCGCGAGACCCTGCCGCGCGGCTTCCAGTGCCGCGGCCTCCGCCACGAGCTGCGCGCGCGTCTCGCGGCAGGCGGCTTCATGCTCGCGGGCGCCGTTCAGCGCCTCCCGCGCCGCGCCGGATGCGCTGGCGGCGAGTTCGGGATCGGCCAGCCCCGCGGCCTCCGCTCGTGTCGCCACAAGGATTGCGGCAGCCTCGTCGTATTCCTCGTCCAGGGCCTCGAGACGCGGTGCCAGCGCCTCGATCCGGCTGCGCTGACGCGCCAGCCTCGAAGTGGCTTCGGCCTGCTCGACCTGGGTCCGGTCGCGCTGCCGCTCCGCTTCCTGGCGCGCAGCCTGTGCAGCGGCTTCATGGACTTGCGCAGCCTCGGCAGCGGCAAGCGCATGATCCCGCACTTCCTGCGCCTGACCGGTCGGTGCGAGCCCTTCGAGCACCGAGCGGGCCTTGCCGGCATCGATCCCGGCGGTTGCATGCTCCTCCGTCAGCCGACGATGCTGCGGCAGCAGCGCCTCGAGCCGGCTTTCCGCCTCGCCATGCCGGGCCAATTGCGCAGCCGCCTCCGACCGCGCCGCTTCCAGACGGTGTTCGGCCTGCTGTCGTGCCTGCCGCGCTGCCGCTTCGGCCGTCACGGCGGCTGCGGCGTCGATCCGGGCCCGATCCAGCGCCTGTTGCAGCTGCTGCATCTCGGGCAAGGCCGCGGTCTCGGCATCGGCCAGGGCCCTGATCGCCTCGTGGCGCAGCTGGCCGGCACGCCGATGCTGCGGAACGATGGCATCCAGGCGCGCGATCGCGGCGCCGGACTGCGCGGTGAGGGCCGCCACCTGCTCGCGAACCAGCGTCAGGCCGCGTTCGGCGCTGTCACGCCGCAGACGCGCATCGGCGGCATGAGCCTTCCGTGCCGTGCGCGCCTCGGCAAGAGCCGCCGCCCGATCGCGCAGGTCCGCCGATCGGATCGCCGCCTGCTCGATCTCGACGCGAGCCTGGCGCAGACGGCGGCGCTGTTCCAGCAGCAACGCGCCGCGTGCCGACGCGCGGTCGGCGGCCTGGCCACCCGCCACCCTATAGCCGTCCCATCGCCAAAGCGTGCCGGCGCGCGTGACCAGGCATTGCCCCGGTGCCAGTTCGGGTTGCAGCGCCTGGCCGCCGGCCGTCTCCTCGATCAGTCCGGCATGCGACAGGATGCGGTGCAGCGCGTCCGGCGCATCGATCAGGGTCGAGAGCGCCGGGATGCCAGCCGGTAGCGCATGATCCTGCCGGGTATCGGACGGCATGCTGCGCCAGTGCCGTGGGGAAGCCTCGTCCAGGGCGGCGTCCAGACCCTCGGCCAGGACCGCGGCGAGTGCTGCCTCCAGGCCAGGCGGAACGGACAGCGTCTCGGCCAGGCTGAGCCATTGCCTCCCAGCCGCATCGTCCGGGCGGCCGACGGCGCGTGCGAGGCCGTCCGCCTCGGCCTCGATCCGGGCCTGCTCGGCCAGGGTCCCGGCCAAGTTCTGGCCCGCTGCGGTGGCAGCCTCTGCCGCCTCCATGGCAGCCGTCTCGGCATCGGCGAGCAGCGCCTGGGCATCGGCCAGCTCGGCTTCGGCACGCGCGAGCGCTTCACTTCCGGCCTGCAACCGGGCGGCGGGGACCAAAGCTGCTTCCGCCCGGGCCACCTCGCCGGCAAGCTGGTCATGCTGGGAAGTTGCCCGCCCAAGCGTGTCCTCGGCCGCCTGCCGGGCCTCGGTGATCTGCTGGCGGAGGCGTTCGGCTTCGGCGAGCCTCTGCCTGGCCTCGGCATGCGCCTGCTGCGCCGTCGAGCGTGCCGTCTCCATGGCTTCAAGCGACAGCCGCTCGGCGGCAAACGCATCGTGGCAGAGCTGCACCTGGTTGCTGGCCGCGAGCCGGGCCGCTTCCGGCACCAGGGCGGCGCGAGCCTCGTCGCAGGCCTGCCTCACCCGGTTCAGTTCGGCGGCGATGCGGGTGGCACGCTGCGCCGTCTCGTCATCGGCCCGTCTGGCGGCATCCATCGCACGCATCGCCTCGCGTGCGGCGGCCTGGGCGGCGTCGGCGGCCCGGGCAGACTGGATGCGGGCTTCACCGGCCCGCTCGGCTTCGACCCGCGCCGCCTCCAGCACGGCCGCCGCCTCACCGCAGGCGGTTTGCAGTGCGGTGATCTCGTCCTCCGCGGGCAGTTCGAGCAGGGCGGCCCGGTATTCGCAGCGCAGGCCGGTTCGCTGGCCATCGAGTCGGGACAGGCGCGTCTCGACAGCCTCGCGGTCGCGAGCGATCCGGGCGACCTGGTCTCGCGCCGCATTCTCCTGCGCGGTCGCGTGCGACACCGCCTCGGACGCCTCGGCAAGACCGACCGCGGCGGCATCGAGCGCCTCCTCGGCCAGCAGCAGCTGCGCCGGCAGGGTGGCACACCGGACCTGGGACGCGGCTTGGTCGGCCTCGATCCGGGCCAGTGCCGCCTGGGCGTCGGCGAGCCGGGCGGAGGCCTCGTCGGCGTCCCCGGCCGCTTGCTCGAAGCGGCCGAGCGCCTCGGCGGCATCCCTGGCGGCGCGTGCCTCCTCCTGGCCGATCATCTCCGCCGTGACGCGCAGCCGCTCCAGGGCGCCGCGCGCGACCGCCTCGGCCTCGCGCGGCTCGGCCATCGACGCCTCCGCCCGCAGTTCCGCCTCGTTGGCGGCCGACGCCGCGGGCTCCGCGTCACGAAGGGCGGCCTCGGTGGCGGTGGCAACCGCGCGAGCCTGCCGGACTGCGAGCCGCGCGCGGGCATGCAGCAGGGCCAGCAGGGCTGCCTCGGCATCGCGCAGCCTGGCGGCGACCTCACGGTAGCGGCTGGCCTGCCTGGACTGCGCGTCGAGCTCGCCCAGACGGGCCTCGAGCTGCAGGCGCAGGTCCTCGGCACGGGCGAGGTTGGCCTCGGTGGCGCGCAGCTTGAGCTCCGCCTCGTGCCGCCTGGCATGCAGTCCGGTGATGCCGGCCGCCTCCTCCAGGATCGAGCGGCGTTCGTCCGGGCGGGCGTTGACGATGGCGGCGACGCGGCCCTGGCTGACCATCGCCGAGGAGCGGGCGCCGCTGGCGAGATCGGCGAACAGGGTCTGGACGTCGCGCGCGCGCATCTCGCGGCCGTTGACGTGGTAGCTGCTGCCGGCGCCGCGCTCGATCCGGCGCGAGATCTGCAGCTCCGGCTGGTCATGGGGCGGCGGCGCGATGCCCGCAGCCTGCTCCAGGGTCAGCGTCACCTCGGCGAGGTTGCGCGCGGGACGGGCGGCGGTGCCGGCGAAGATCAGGTCGTCCATCTCGCCGCCGCGCAGCGAGCGCGCCGAGCTCTCGCCCATGGTCCAGCGCAACGCCTCGACCACGTTGGATTTGCCGCAGCCGTTGGGACCGACGATGCCGGTCAGCCCTGGCAGGATGTCGAGGCTGGCGGCGTCGGCGAAGCTCTTGAACCCGGCGATGCGCAGCCGGGCGAAACGGACATTCATCCTAAAGGACCGGGCATACCCGGCGATCAGGCACCGGCGGCGGTCACCTGCTTGAGGAACGCGGCATAGTCCAGCTCCCCGGCGTGGGTGGTCGTGCCGAACACGAAGGTAGGCGTGCTGTCGATCTTGAGCGCGTTCGTGCCGCGATCCTGTTCCGCGAGGATCGCCTTGCGCAGGCCGTCGTCATTGATCGCCGAGTCGAAGGTGGCCTTGGGCATGCCGGCCAGCGCCGCCATCTGCTGCAACTGCACCTGCGGATCGACATCGCGGCCGAACGCCCAGCGGTCCTGGCTCGACAGCAGGGCCAGCACGAACGGCTCGTAGCGGTCGGGCGGCAGCGTGCGGGCGACCATCGCCGCGGCGAGGGCGAGCTGGTCGAGCGGGAAGTCCTTGAACACGTAGCGGATGCGGCCGGTGTCGATCAGCTTGGCCTGCACCTCGGGGAACACCTCCTGGGCGAAGCGGGCGCAATGGGTGCAGGTCAGCGAGAACCATTCCTGCACGGTCACCTTGGCGTCCGGCTTGCCGAGCGCGCGCTCGCCCATGCGTGGATCGGCCAGTTGCGCCATGGCCGGGCTGGTCATGAAGGCGGGCATGGCGCTCGCGGCCATGATCCCGCCCAGCAGGAGGCGGCGGCGAATATCGGTCGGCATGAAGCAGTCGTCTCCCGGCAGTTTCGATCAGACGCGACCTAGAGCGGCAAAGCGGATGAGCGTCAAGCGGGTCGCGGTTCAGCGCCGGTCCCGTGCCGCGATACGGCCGCCGAGGGCGGCGAGGGCGTCACGCAGGGGACCCTCCGGCATGTCCGGGATGACCACCGGCTCGGGCGTCGCCGGCCTTGCGCGAGGCGGCGGTGGCCGGGCGATGGCGCTGTCGTCCTGCATGAAGCGCAGCCGGTCGACCAGCAGGCGGCCGTAATGGGCGTTGATGCGTCCGACCAGCATCTGCGACTGGTGCTGCAGCTCCAGCGCGGTCGGGCCGGAGCAGGCCAGCGTCAGCGTCCCGGCGGCCAGGCGGCGCGGCAAGGTGACGGCAGCCAGGGCCGGCCCGACGATCAACTCCCAGTCGGCGATGAGCTGTGCCGAGGCGGCGTTACGCTGGCGCAGCGCCGGCCGGGTGATGACCGGCAGCAGGCTGGCGATGGCACGCGGGCCATAGACGTGGCGCTGATCCTTGGTCATGGATGCCTCCCGTGCCCTCGCTTGCTCAACCCGCCGATCCTCCGCCCCCCGCCGCCCTGCTGGCCTGGTATGACCGGCATCGCCGGGTGCTGCCCTGGCGTGCCGGTCCCGGCGAGACCGCCGACCCGTATCATGTCTGGCTAAGCGAGATCATGCTGCAGCAGACCGTCGTCAACACCGTCATACCCTATTACCGGCGTTTCCTCGCGCTGTTTCCGACCATCGAGGCGATGGCGGCAGCACCGGAGGAGGATGTGCTGAAGGCCTGGGCCGGGCTCGGCTATTATGCCCGGGCGCGCAACCTGCACGCCTGCGCCAGGGCGGTGTCGCAGCTTGGCGGCTTCCCCACCGACGCGGACGGGCTGCGCAAGCTGCCGGGTATCGGCGCCTATACCGCCGCCGCCATCGCCGCCATCGCCTTTGGCCAGCCGCTGGTGCCGGTGGACGGCAATGTCGAACGCGTGGCTGCCCGCGTCTTCGCGATCGACGCACCGCTGCCCGGAGCGAGGCGGGCGATCGGTGCCGCCGCGGCAACCCTCAACCGCGAGCCGGTGGCCCGGTCGCGCGCTTCGGATTTCGCCCAGAGCCTGTTCGATCTCGGCGCCACGATCTGCACGCCCCGCAACCCGGCCTGCGCGATCTGTCCCTGGATGGCCGGTTGTGCCGGGCGGAGGCAGGGCATCGCGGCGACGTTGCCGGTAAAGGCGGCCAAGCCGGTGCGTCCGCATCGCTTCGGTGCCGCGTTCCTGCTGACGGACGCGAGCGGGCGCGTGCTGCTGCAACGGCGTCCACCGACCGGGCTGCTCGGCGGCATGACCGAGCTGCCCGGCACGACATGGCGCCCTGAGCCATGGGGTGAGCCGGAGGCCGCGGCCCACGCGCCGGCGCGAGCGGACTGGCGACGGCTCGGATCGGTGCTGCACGTGTTCAGCCATTTTGCCTTGACGCTGGATGTGTACGAAGGATCGGTCGAAGCGGTGCCGGCCGCACGATTGCAGCAGGGCTTCCTGCGCGCGCCGCATGCGCTGGCTGGAGAGGCGCTGCCGTCGCTGATGCGCAAATGCCTGGCCTTGAGCCGGAGACTGTAGGTTATTCGAGATGCCGACGTTCAGTCAGTCTTGATTTTTGCCTTCCGACTTCCAGAACCTGATTTAGTACCGTCCTGAGAGGCGATGCGCTGACGAAAAATAGGCAGAGTCCCTGTCCAGAGGACACGAGCAGCCAACTTGGTATGATTTGCCCATGCGTGGGGACGATTTCCACGGAAGTGCAGACTATCCCCCTCGTTGAGAATAATCCTCTCATCGTCCATCCAATGCGTGATCGAACCTGCGAGGATGAAGAGGATCTCCTCGCCATCATGGCTCACGGCTTCGGACTTATAGCCAGGAGGGATCGTCAGGATAAACGAAGACAGGACATTTCCGGCAAAGTCGGCGGCGAGTCTCTCATACAGGATCGACGATCCCGCTACGTGGAATTTTTCTCGTTGCCCGGCTCGGGTCAGCGCGTCCCGCATCTTCGGCACCGCTACGAAATACTCGAGATCTACGTCCAGATGTCTGGCGATCTGTGCCAACGTTCCTAGCGATGGTGTCGCTTGATCGCGTTCGATGACACTCAGATGGCTGATGGATACCCCGGCGGCATCTCCCAGTTCTTGAAGCGTCATACCCAACTTGCGCCTCCGGGCTCGAATGAGCATCCCTACCAGAGGCGCATCGTCTCCGGCTCGCCGAGTTGATGTGGACAAGGCTGATATTCCTCGGGCAGGTCGATCTGCGGTTCGATGATGTCTTGCGGCACGGAGCGGCGAGCCTCGGTCAAGCGCATCACGACGAGGTATGGTCCGAAATAATTCTCCAGCCGCTGGAAGTGCGGTGGAATGTCAGGGTGAATACCCCGGTTGCAGAGCCGACGCCATTGGGACGAGCCAACTCGTAGCGCCCAAGGAGGAGCCCGAAATTGCTTCCCAGTGCTCGGTAGTTCAGCACGATCAAAGACAGGTGTCCCATGGGCTGCATAGGTTTGAACCGCGACGCATACATGGTCTTGATCGCGTCATAACCGCGGACAACCTTGTTGGCGGTAAGATAGACGGTGTCTGGCGACTGCTCGTAGACTTTCATGTAACCGTTGAGGTCGCTTCTCGACCACGCATCTGCACTGTCCTGCATCGAGCGCGTGATGCTCAGCCTGTCCTGCTCAAGGCTGGGGGCAGCGGAAGCCGCGGTGATCGAAACATAGCCGCTGACTGCTGAAACACCCAAACAAGCAAGGCGTGCGACCTTTCCTGGAAGGCCATATGCTATCTCCATTTCGAACATCCCAAGGTAATCCACCTGCAGACTGAAGCCGGACCTGGTGCCCGTCAAAGTTTTTTCTCAGGTCCGAAAGTTTTTCGTTTACGGAAATGAGTGGAAGTGGAACGTTAGAGAGGTGATCAGTATGAGCGCCGCACCGGTAGGCTAAACGAGCTGTCCCGCGGATGAATGACTTGGTCTTCTACATTGGATGGAAAGAACCGCGTGCAGATGACAGAAGGTTTTGGAGTAGCGGCTTCCAGTGCCTTGCCTGGAGTGCAGCGGCGAGGGTTGATGTCGGCAACGGGATTTGCGGCACTTCTTTTCGGGCAAGCCGCGGTCGCTCAGGTGCCTGCCGCAAGCGCTCCCGCTGGCATCCCGGCAAATAACGCCAATGCTCCGTCGCGGGAAGCCTCCAACACTGAGACCATCAACGTCAAGGCGCAGCGGCGATTGGTGAGGGAGCGAAACTCTCCCAGCGCGGTCACGGAACTGGGCGCGGCGCAGATCGCCCAAGTCGGTGTACAGGGAAGCGTCGCGACACTTCTAAGAGCTGCGCCGTCGGTCTATGTCTACCAGCAGGGCATCGGCGAGAACGAGCCCGTCCTGACGGTCCGCGGAGCACGAGGTTTGGAGACAGCCCAGACCCTCGACGGTGTCCCGATGCAAGACCTGCTGAGCGGCGGCAGCGGCAACTACCTTCAAAACCTCCTGGGCGGCCACTTCAACTTGGACCAGATCGGCGGGGTGTCTATATACCCTGGTGTCGCCTACCCCGACAAAAGCACCTTCGGCACGATTGGCGGTACTATCGCCTACACCAGCCTCAGACCCAGCAATGACGCGCACGCCGACCTGTTTGGTTCGGTTGGTTCATTCGGGACCTGGGATGAGGGCTTCGATGTTAATTCAGGTCGCATGGACGGCCCTCTTGGCACCGGCGCAGATGCGCCGAAGATGATGCTGAAATACTCCAACCTGCAGACCAACGGTTTTATTGATTACACGCCCGCCCGATATAATAGCATGGAATATGCGTTCGATAAGCCCTACAGCCAAGGCCTATCTCTGTTCCAAGCTACCGTGAACTATAATACGGGGAGCGGCCTGACACTTCCGGAGCCTGTGCCTTTACCGTTTCTGGAAAAGTATGGGATGTTCAGCAACTACTCGCCCGCGGACGTATTTCAACGGCAGTACGATGATTATTTAACCTTGATATTGAAGGACGACACCTACATCAATGATTATGTCAGCGCCGGCCTGAGTTTATTTTACCTGAATTCGGATTCGGACACCACCAGCTATGGCAACCCGACCATTTTCGGTCCCAACGGGGAGCCTGGTTCGGTCACGGTTGGTCTGTCATCGCCATTCACTCAGACACCCGCAGGTTATGCAGAGCAGGGTCTGTATGGTCGCGGCAA
Organism: uncultured Acetobacteraceae bacterium; assembly: GCA_964235615.1. Lineage (GTDB taxonomy): Bacteria > Pseudomonadota > Alphaproteobacteria > Acetobacterales > Acetobacteraceae > Lichenicoccus. The sequence continues at coordinate 14,113 of CAXSEE010000106.1, forward strand.
CATCTTCTACGATCCGCAAGCCTATCCCTATACGGCATCTTCGGCGGGATGTCCGGCTGGACTACAGGCAGAATATCTGGCGGCGGCTCAGCCGAGCCCCTGCGGCTATAACGCCCAGCAGAACTCGACGCATAACGATACCTATGGATTCCAGCCTCGCCTCACCATCACGCCGCCGGCGTTTCTTGGGATCTTGAACACGATAAAATTGGGCGGCCTGGTCGCGAAGGAAACCCAACCAGCTTCCCATGCCTATGCGAGCGTCTACCCGAACGTCCCGCAGCTGCCGCAGAACGAGATCTGGTCTACTGTGATCGGGTCGACCGGCGGCTTTGACGGAGGCTTTCAGAGGACCATCTACCAGGGCTATCTGCAGGACAAGATAGATTTTCTTTACAACACCCTGCATGTCACGCCGGGTCTGACGATCGAAGGCACGGACTCCAGCGATCTTGGCAGCAAGATCTTTGGCGGGGCGCCGTCGGCGAGCCTGCTTGAGACCGCCTATTGTCAGGCAGGCAATCCTTGCGAGTTCGGCAGCTACAAGGCTCACAAGTGGGACCGGGAATATCTGCCTTTCATCAACGTCTCATATGATCTCGACCGTATCCTTCCGGCAGCGCGAGGCGTGTCATTCTACGGGAGTGCAGGAAACTCGGCGCTTTTCGCCCCGGTAACGGACTTCGGACCGAACCTGATCGGAAGCCCACCCAATGCATCCATTGTTCATCTATACGAAGGAGGCGTGAAGTACAACAGGGATAATCTCGTTCTATCGTTGAACTATTTTTACCAGCACGTAGAAAGGGACTTCGGATACTTCTCCTACGAATTCGGTCCGATGGCGGGTGAAGCCTTCTACTCGAACAATGGGCAACGTGAATTCAAGGGCTTCGAGGCCTCGGCCATCTGGCAGGCCACTCCGCGGTGGCAGCTGT
>CAXSEE010000107.1:0-14952 GCA_964235615.1 uncultured Acetobacteraceae bacterium
AAGATAGCTAATCAAATGAACGTCCTTCGCAGGCGGCGTGCGCAGCTTGTTCCGATATTCGTCACACGGCCGCGCGCATCTGACGCCGTCACCCCGCTAACGATTTTTGGGTTGGGCGACACGGCTCCGTTCTAACCAAACGGCTGGAGCGCGACCTCGGTACTTCTAGCATCTAGGTTAATTTACTCAAAGCATAAGGCGGACGTTCAGGTATGCCATCCGTGCAACATATGCTTGATCATCGAGAGTAGTTGGAGGCTGCTTTGGATCAAGAGCGGCTGTCGCCGGCGCATCAAGCGTCAGACTGTAGCTATAAGCAGGATCAGCTCGGGTCGTTCCAGACCGCATCACTCAACCGGCCGACAAAGGCCGCGTGTGCCTGCAACGTCGCCGCATCCGGCAAGATCGGACGCGGCATCCGAGGCGTCTGCAGCGAATACGCGACATGGGCGAGGTCACCGGCTTCCACCGCCAGCTCCAGCCCGCGCTGCCGGCCGCCGATCAGCTCCAGATAGACCTGCGCCAGAAGCTGGCAATCGAGCAGCGCGTTATGCGTGGTACGCGCGGACAGGTCGATGTCATAACGGCGGCACAGCGCGTCGAGGCTGTTCGGCAGGCCGGGGAAGCGCTCGCGCGCCATGTCCAGCGTGTCCATCATGCGGGCCGGGTCCAGCGGCGGCCGTTGCAGCCGTCGCAGTTCCGCGTCGAGAAAGCCGAAGTCAAATCGCGCGTTATGGGCGATCAGGAGATCGTCCGACACGAACGCGAGAAAGGCGTCGGCCACCTCGGCGAATTTCGGCTGTCCGGCCAGATCCGCGCGGGTATAGCCATGCACGCGCGACGCCTCTTCGGGGATGTCCCGTTCCGGATCGATCAGCACGTGGTAATGCCGCCCGGTAGGCAGGTCGTCGACCAGCTCCACGGCCGCGATCTCGATGACGCGATCGCCCTTGGCCGGGTCCAGCCCGGTCGTCTCGGTATCGAACAGGATCGCGCGCTTCATCTCAGCTCCTCAAGCAATCGCCTGATCTGCCTCAGGCTGTGCCAGCGTGACAAGCCGGTGTTTATCACGACATCCGCGCGCCGGCGCTTCTCGGCGTCCGGCATCTGCTTGGCGATCAGGGTCGCCGCCTCCGCATCGCTCATGCCGCGCCGTTTGCGGACCCGCCTGACCTGCGTGCCGCGCGGCGCCGACACCACCACCACCAGGTCGCACTGTCGCCAGCCATTGCCCTCCAGCAGCAGTGGCACATCGAGCACCGCTCGGCGGCATCCCGACGCCCGCGCCCTGGCCAGGAAGCGTTTTTGCGCCGCGCGCACCATCGGATGCACGATCGCCTCCAGCTGCTTCAGGCGGGCGGGGTCGGCGATGACCGCGGCACGCAGCACGGCGCGGTCGATCTGGCCGTCCCGCATTGCTTCCGGCACCAGTTCCGCGATCGCCGGCACGGCGCGGCCGTGGCGGGCCTGCAGCCGATGCACCTCCCGGTCGGCATCGAACACCGGCAATCCGTGGCGGCGGAAGGCGTTGGCGGCAGTGGACTTGCCCATGCCGATGCCGCCCGTCAGACCGATGATCTTCACCCGGCGTTCGTGCCGGTCAGGAGAGCGAGCGCCTCACCGTCCACCAACGGCTCGATCCCGAACCAGGCGGTGAAGCCCGGCACCGCCTGATGCAGCAGCATGCCGATCCCCTCGACGGTGCGCAGGCCATGCCGCCGGGCCTGCGCCAGCAGCGGCGTTTCGCGCGGCGCGTAGACGATGTCGGCCACCACCAGGTCGGCCGGCGCGTGCGACAGGTCGGCCGGCAGCGGGTCCTGCCCGGTCATGCCGAGCGAGGTCGTGTTGACCAGCAGCTTCTTGCCGGGAAGCCGGTCCGGCCAGTCCGGCCACGGCACCACCCTCATTCCCGGCCGCCCGTGAGCCAATGCATGCGCCCGTTCCGGCGTGCGGTTGGCGATCTCGACCGCAACGCCGCAGCCCAGCAGCGCCGAGGCTATGGACCGCGCGGCGCCGCCCGCCCCGAGCAGCAACACTGGTCCCGCCGCCGGATCGACGCCGGCGGCACGCAGGCTGGCCAGGAAGCCGAGGCCGTCGCTGCTGCTGCCGACAATGCGCCCGTCCGGCATGAATACCAGGGTATTGACGCTGCCGCTCGCGCGCGCGGAGGCCTCCAGCGTGTCGCACAGGGCGATGACCGCCTCCTTGTGCGGAACCGTGACGTTGACGCCGGCGAAACCCGCTGCCTGCAACCCGCGTACCGCCGCTTCCAGCCGCGAAGGCGCCACCGGCAGCGGCACATAGGCACCGTCGATGCCGAGCCGGGCGAGCCAGTGATTATGCAGCAGCGGCGAGCGGGAATGGGCGACCGGCCAGCCGATCACCCCCGCCAGCCGGGCTTTCCCGGTCAAGGGCAAGGTAGTGCGGCCTCATGCAGTGCCCAGGCTTGCGGCAGCAGGCGTGCGAGGCGCGCGGCCCACAGCGCCTCGCCGGCCTCGTCCGCGATCAGGTCCTGCCGGATCTCGATCTCGACATGCGGCAGGCCGCGCCGTTCGCCATGCACCGGCACGGTATAGTCGTCGAGGTCGGAGAGCATGTACGGCTCGTTGTCGCCGACCACCAGATCCCCTTCCGCGCGGAGCAGGTCGCGCAGGATCAGCGAGAACCGCGGATCATGGTTATACAGCAGCCCGATATGCCAAGGCCGCTCACCGGAGGGAAGATCGGCGTTCGGCCTGTCCGCAACGGCTCCAGCCAGCAGGCCCGAGCTTAACAAGCGGGGCGTGAAGCTGTGCAGCGCCACCAGCACGGTCCGTTGGCCGGCGGCAAGACGCGCATCGAGCAGTTCCGCGATGCAACGCTGATAGGGCGCGAAAATCTCCCGCTCGCGGGCCTGGCGGTCCAAGTCAGTCAGGTTCTGGTTGCCAGGCACCTCGGTCGTGTCGCTGCGCGGTGCGATCGAGGTCGCATGACCGGGATGGCGGTTGCAGTCGATCACCAGCCGCGAGTAGCTCTGCATGACGAGATCGGCATCCAGCGCCTCGGCCAGTAGCCGCGCGGTGCCGGCGGTGCCGATGTCCCAGGCGATGTGGCGCGCCCGATCCGCCCCCGACAGGCCGAGATCTCCGAGCCGCGATGGGATCGTCCGCCCTGCATGATCCACGACCAGCACGAACGGGGACCCTGACGCCGCACGCCTGATCGTGACCGGAGCCGGATCGGTTTTACCGAGCAGTCCGGCGTTGAGCTCGCTCGAACTCGAACGACTCGCATCCCGAGCGGTCGATTTGTTTTGGCCGTCATCTTGCACCGTGATCTTATCCCTCGATGAATGCCGCGCCGCGGAAGGAACTCCATGCCGGTTCTGTCTGTCCAGCATGTCACGACCTACCGATACCGCCGACCGGTAGGTTTCGGCGAGCATCGCATGATGTTCCGCCCGCGCGACTCGGTCGATCAGCGCATCGTCTCCTGGACGCTGGAGATCTCGCCCACCCCTTCCATGTTGCGCTCGATACCCGATGCGTTCGGCAATATCGTGACGATCGCCCGTTTCAGCCAGCGCTCCCGCGAGCTGCGCGTGGAAAACCGCCTGGTCATCGACCATGACCCGACCCGGCCGGAAGCAGCCCATCTCGCCGGTTATGCCCGGACCTGGCCGTTCACCTACGAACTGGACGACATGCAGGAGCTGGGCCGGGTCGTGCAACGGCATTATCCCGACCCCGAGCACAAGGTCGATGCCTGGGCGCGCAGCTTCCTGAGCAACAGCCCGACCGGCCAGACCTTCGATCTGCTGGTGGCCATGACCCACGAGATCCGGCGCGGCTTCACCTATTGCGCGCGCTATGAGGAAGGCGTCCAGGAGCCCTCGCGCACGCTCGCCCTGCGAGCCGGCACCTGCCGCGACTACGCCGTGCTGATGATGGAGGCGGTGCGCGCCCTCGGCATGGCCGCGCGCTTCGTCACCGGCTACATCTATGCCCCCTCCTCCGAAGGCCGCATGCAGGGCGGCGGTGCCACGCATGCCTGGGTCGAGGTGTTCGTCCCCGGCGCCGGCTGGATCGATTTCGACCCCACCAACGGCATCATCGGGTCGCGCGACCTGATCCGGGTCGCCTCGGTGCGAGACCCGCGCCAGGCCGTGCCGCTGGCCGGCACCTGGACCGGCTTCCCCGCCGACAGCCTGGGCATGACGGTATCCGTCCATGTCACCGCCGAGGGCGATGCCCAGACATTGCCGCCGGGCACCGGTCCCGCTGTCACGGCATTGTCCCAGTCCGGACCGGATGACAGGCAGGAGGCCGTGACGGACAACCTCGTGCCGACGGCGGCAGTCGAGCGACCCGGTCTCGCGAGATCCGTCCCGCCAGATTATAAAATCCCAACTAATCCATCTCGTTCTACCGTTTCATTCAACCGCAGAGAGAAAGAAAATGCTGATACGCGCCGGCTATGACATTGCCTTCAATGCCCCGGCGCCTACGCCGCTCCTGCTGATGCTCAACCTGCATCCGAGCCGCTTCGCGGATCTGCAGACGTCGCATGCCATCCAGTTCGACCCACCGGTCCCCGCCACCGATTACACCGACGGCTTCGGCAACCTATGCACGCGCGTGGTGGCCCCACCGGGGCTGCTGCGCGTCACCAACCAGTTCACCATCGCCGACTCCGGCGAGCCGGACGTCCACGTCCCGGATGCCCAGCAGGTCCCGGTCGAGCAACTACCCTCCGAGGTGCTGGTGTTCCTGCTCGGCAGCCGCTACTGCGAGACCGACCGGCTGTCGGACGCGGCCTGGTCGCTGTTCGGCCAGGTCCAGCCCGGCTGGGCCCGGGTGCAGGCGATCGTCGATTACGTCCATGACCGCATCACCTTCGGCTACGAGTTCGCCCGCGCCACCCGTACCGCCCATGAGGCCTTCATGGAACGCCAGGGCGTGTGCCGCGATTTCGCCCATCTCGCTGTCACCCTGTGCCGATGCATGAACATCCCGGCGCGCTACTGCACCGGCTACCTGGGCGACATCGGCATGCCGCCGGTCGAGGACCCGATGGATTTCTCCGCCTGGTTCGACGTCTATCTGGGCGGCCAGTGGTACACCTTCGACGCCCGGCACAACCGCCGCCGCATCGGCCGGCTGCTGATGGCGCGAGGACGCGACGCCACCGATGTCGCGATCTCGACCGCTTTCGGCAGCGCCTGGCTCGCCGGCTTCGAGGTGATCACCTACCAGCAGGGCGACTGACCGGCTTCTGCTTCGTGTTCATCCCACGAGGCCGGCGATCACCTTCGCCGCGTCGGGATCGTCCCAGCGCACGGGCCCCTGAACGCGGGCGACCTCGCGTCCGTGCCGGTCGATCACGAGCGTCGTCGGAATGCCGTCCAGCTTGAGCGCCATCATCGTCCCGGAGTGCGGGTCCAGCAGCATGGGCAGGCTGGCAATGCGGTGCCCGGCGTAGAACGGGCGCACGGCATCGACGCCGCCGTGATCCAGCGAGACGGGCAGGACCAGGATGCCCTTGTCCGCCAATGCGCGCGACAACGCATCCAGGGACGGCATTTCCGAGACGCACGGCACGCACCAGGTCGCCCAGAAGTTCAGCACCACGCCCTTGCCGGCATAGTCGGACAGCGATCGCGGCGCGCCGTCCGCCGTGGTGAAGCTCAGCGCCGGCAACAGGGCCGCCGGCTGCGCCTTGATGGCCGAGGGCGGCTGCGGCGTCGGACCCGCTGCCGGCGATCCCGGCACGTCGCTCGATTGCGGCAGGGTGCCGGCATCCGCACCGGCATCCGCCGTGACCAGGTATTTGCGCGCGATCACGGCGGCCAGTAGGGTCCCGCCCGCCGCCAGCAGGCTGCGGCGCGCGATCTTATGCATGGGTTGGGGCATGACGATATCTTCGAAAAGAGGTGGATCTCTGCAGAAAGATGGATCTTTGCAAGAAGATGGGTCCTCGAAAAAAGATGGGGTTGCGAACGCGGACGGCCTGCATACGGACCCCAATGCCCAATGGGGCGGCCGGTTCGCTGCCGGACCTTCGGCGATCATGCAGGAGATCAACGCCTCGATCGGGTTCGACCAGGCGCTCTGGCGCCAGGATATACGCGGCTCGCTCGCCCACGCCGAGATGCTGGCCTATGCCGGGATTATCACCATGGACGACGCGCAGTCGATCCGCGAGGGCCTCTGCACCATCGCCGCCGAGATCGCCGACGGCCGCTTCGCCTTCGATGCCGCCCTCGAGGACATCCACATGAACATCGAGGCACGGCTTTCCGAGCGCATCGGCGAGGCCGGCAAGCGGCTGCATACCGCGCGCAGCCGCAACGACCAGGTCGCGACCGACTTCCGCCTCTGGGTGCGCGACGCCATCGACGGCCTCGACGCCCAGGCAGCCGCCCTGATCCGCAGCCTGGCCGCGCGCGCGCTGGTCCATGCCGCCGACCCGATGCCCGGCTTCACCCACCTCCAGACCGCCCAGCCGGTCACGTTCGGCCATCACCTGCTGGCCTATGCGGAGATGCTGGCGCGCGACCGCGGCCGTCTCGCCGACACGAGGCGCCGGCTCAACGAGTGCCCGCTCGGCTCGGCCGCCCTGGCCGGCACCTCGTTCCCGATCGACCGGCAGATGACCGCCTTGGCGCTGGGCTTCGACCGCCCGACGGCGAACTCGCTGGATGCCGTCTCCGACCGCGACTTCGCGCTCGAGTATCTCGCCGCCCTGTCGATCCTGGTGATGCATCTCTCCCGCCTGGCCGAGGAGATCGTGGTCTGGTGCTCGTCGCCGTTCGGCTTCATACGGCTGTCGGACGCCTTTACCACGGGCTCGTCGATCATGCCGCAGAAGCGCAACCCGGACGCCGCCGAGCTGACCCGGGCCAAGACCGGCCGCGTCGTCGGCGCCCTGGTCGGGCTGCTGACGGTGATGAAGGGGCTGCCGCTGGCCTATGCCAAGGACATGCAGGAGGACAAGGAGCCGGTGTTCCAGGCGACCGACGCCGCCAGCCTGTCGCTGGCCGCGATCGACGGCATGATACGCGACATGACGCCCGACCTGGAGCGCATGCGCAGCCTCGCCGGCTCCGGCTTCTCGACCGCGACCGACCTCGCCGACTGGCTGGTACGCGTGCTCAGGCTGCCGTTCCGCACCGCCCATCATGTCACCGGCCGGCTGGTCGGCCGCGCGGAAGCCAGGGGCGTCGACCTGGCGGCCCTGACGCTGGCGGAGATGCAGCAGGAGGAACCGGGCATTACCCAGGACATCTTCACCGTGCTGGACGTGGACGCCTCGGTGGCCTCGCGCGTCAGCCAGGGCGGCACCGCGCCTGCCAACGTGCGCCGCGCGGCCCAGGCCTGGCTCGACGGCTTGGCCTCGACCGGCAACTTGCCGGAGCAGAACCCATGACCCGCGCGGCGCTGCTGCTTCTGGCGGCGATCCTGCTGTCGCTGCCGCTGTCCGCCTGCGGACGCAAGGGCGTGCCGCACCCGCCTGGTCCACCCGGCCAGGTCGTCTACCCCAAGGGCTACCCGAGCGAATGACGGCCTGGCCCTCGCGCCCGCTTGAGAATGCGCCGAGGCGAGCCAGAGACGCCCGTGGCACCGCCGGGCGTGGTTCGAGCGTCGGAGCGGAGCGGCCTTATTGGCCGTAAGCACCGTGGTGCAGAAAAACCGCGTTGGATGGCAGTCGCAGCGCGTTTTCAAACGGGCACTCAGGAGCCCTCCCCGAGCGCTGACGCAAGGCCTCCGGCTGTTCCGATCCGCGCCTCAATCTGCACGCCGACCGGCCGCCATGTACCCGCGGCATCCTGCGCCAGCAGCGGGGCACCGCTGGTCCCAAGCGTGCCGGCGCAGTCATGGGCGATCACGACGTGACCGGTGGCATCGGCCCGCAGACCGGTGACCCTGCAGGCCGGACCTTCGACGGCGAGCTCGTCGCGATCCTGTCCATAGCCGGCGAGGCGCAGGATTGTCCCGACCCGCGGCGCGGCCGGCTCCGGCTGCAACACGTCGCTTGATGGAGCGATGGCATGATCCAGTATCAGCACGGCTCGGTCGAGACCGGCGGTGCGCGCCTGATCTCCCGGATCATAGAGTGGGGATATGACGAAACGCAGCACCCGCGCATGCGCATCGTATCTGCCCAATCGATAACGCAGCAGCACATGCACGGAAGACGCCTGCAGATAATGGCCGGTCCGCGATATGAACAGGCAATGCGCGGCGGTGACCGCTACCGCGGGCGCGATAAGAAATCCGGTGCAGCGACTGCCCAGTTCGGTCTGGACACGTAATAACGCGCGCCACGGCGCATCGCCGAGGGGAACCGGACGAAGCACTTCGCCGGTTGAAAATCCTGGCAATAAAGAAACAGCCAGAAAGAATTTACGGAGCCGCTTAACCATTCCGTATTCAAACCGCTTTACAACGTTGAACAACGCAATCGCTTCTTTTTTGCGCCACCGGATTGCCACGATACCTCGGTAATTCGAGCGGCCACTGTCGATCGGGAAAGCTTCGGGGCGAACGGGAAGATTGGGGGATTTTCGTGAGCAGACACGACGGTTCGATTATAACGGCAACGGCAACGGCATCGCCAGAGCGTGCGTGCGACCGTCAGGCAACCGATTGCCTTGGCGACAAGCTCGCGCATCGCGCGCTGAGCGAAGCACGACCTCGCTCGACGGTGCCGGCCTTGTCGATGCAGGCACGCGATCGCCTCTATGCCCGCATGTTCCCGAGCGAGATCTGCATGGGGGTAGGCGATGACAAATCCGATCCGCTCTCCTGATGGCCAGCACGGCGTCATCGTCGTGTATGCCTTCGGCATCTATCGCGAGGCTGACTTCCTGGATGATCCCGAGTTGATCGAGAGCCTCATCGCCAAGGGCGAAGGATGGCGGTTCACGGATGCGGTGCGGGTTTCAGGTCATCCGAAGGAGCCCGACCTCAGCTTCGGATGAACTCCAGCAGGTCCTGCGCGAGACGGTCCTTTTCGGTCACGAACAGTCCGTGTGGAGCGCCCGCGTATTCCTTGTAGACCGCGCCTTTGATCCCAGCGGCTGCAACCTTGCCCGAGATGCCCGCCGGCACAGTCTGGTCGGCATCGCCGTGGATCACCAGGGTGGGAATGGTGAAGGCGGCGAGGTCGGGACGGAAATCTGTCTCGGAAAAGGCGCGCACGCAGTCGATGGTGGCGATCGGGGAGGCCTGCATCGCCATCCACAAGCTCCAGTCCAGTATCTCGCTGGACACCGGCGACGTGAGCAGGCCGGCGCCGAAGAATTGCTTGCCGAAGCCGGCCAGGAAGTGCGGCCGGTCGATCTCGAGGCCGCCGACCATCCCGTCGAATACGCCACGGTCCGCACCATCCGGATGATCCGGCGTCTTGAGCAGGAACGGCACCACGGAGGCCACCAGCACCGCCTTGGCGATACGCTTGCTGCCATGCCGCGCCAGGTAGCGCGCGATCTCGCCGCCGCCCATCGAGAAGCCGACCAACGTCACGTCATGCAGGTCGAGCGTATCGAGCACCGCCTTGAGGTCGTCGGCGAAGACTTCATAGTCGTATGGCCCGAGCGGCTGGTCCGACCGCCCGAACCCGCGACGGTCATAGGCGATGCAGCGCAGCCCCTGCCTCGCCAGCGGGGTCATCTGGTATTCCCACATGTCGGCATTCACCGGCCAGCCATGGATGAACACCACCGGCTTGCCGGTTCCCCAGTCCTTGTAGAACAGGCTGACGTCGTCCTGGGTTTTGATGTGCGGCATGGGTTCCACCGGGCTGGTAACGCCTCAGGTTGTAGCGCAAACGCCGCCGTTCCAACACAGGTTCTTCCCGCTCCCATGCATCAATTCCGGGATTTCGTCCCAGTTTCGTTTCATTAACCATCATTTAAGACCTGTGGCGCAGGATCCTGCTCATCGCTTCACAGCATCGAGAGTGCTAGATGAACGTCGTGCCTCCCATCGGCATCAACAGGATTATGGCGGTCGCTCCGGCGCCTGCGGGTCCGTCCAGGGCCGGACGGCGGATGCCGGTGCTGCCTGGCGTGATCAGGGCCTTGTTCGACCGCAGCTTCTACCTGAGAACCTATCCCGACGTGGCTGCCGCCGGGATCGATGCGCTGGAGCATTTCCTCGAACGTGGAATGCACGAAGACCGCACGCCACACCCCTTGTTCGATCCGGGCTTCTACGCCGCCCAGATGCCGGTCGAGGCGGCCTCCGAGCCCGCGTTCCTGCATTACCTCCAGGATGGCGCCTTCAACCGGCTTGATCCGCATCCCTTGTTCGACACGGCGCACTATATCACCCAGAGCGAAGACCAGACCCTGTTCGGGCAGTTGCCGTTGCTGCATTTCCTGGCTTCCGGCACACGGGCACAGCTCTCGCCCAACCCGCTGTTCGACGCCGCCTACTACCGCCGGGTGAACCGCATCGAGACTGCCCATCCCAGGCATCCGCTGCTGCATTATATCGAGACCGGATGGCGTGAGGGCTGCCGCACCCACCCGTTGTTCGATCCAGCCTATTATCTGGCGTTACGGCCCGACGTGGCCCTGGCGGGGCATGATCCCCTGGCACATTTCCTGCGCCACGGCTGTCACGAGACCGCCTCGACCCACGAGATGTTCGATGCTGTCCATTATCGCCAGATCCATCTCGATCAGCCGGAGGAGTGTGCCGCGATCGACAGGGTCGGTGCCATCATCCATTACGCAACGCACGCAAGACTGCCGCGGCGCTCGCCGCACCCACTGTTCCAACCCGAGTTCTATGCCACGAGCCAGGGCCGCGCGCTGGACGACGGCGTCGGACGCGATCCGTTCCTGCATTTCCTGGAACATGGCCTGCTACCGGAACGTAGAGTGTCCAGCAGCCAGGATCCTCATCCGCTGTTCGATGGCACCTTCTATCTGCGCCGTTATTCCGATGTGGCGTCGCACGGCGATGTCCCGCTCCTGCACTTCATTCGTCACGGTGCGCATGAACGGCGCGACCCTAACGAGTTTTTCGACGCCATGGGATACACGCAGCTTCATCCCGAAGCAGAAGCCTGCCGTTACGGCGCCCTCTCGCATTATCTCGAGAACGATGTAGGAATGATCGCCCCCTCGGTCCGGTTCGACCCGGTCTATTATGCCGATGGCCTGGATCCCGCGGAGCGGTCCGGGCCCGATCTCCGGTCCAGGCTCGATCCACTGACGCATTATCTGACATCGGGCCGCCAGGACGGGCGGACGCCACTGCCGCAGCCGATGAACCGCTTGGCCTGGCGCGGCATCCGCAGTCCGGGACATGAGGCTGGTGCGCGACCGCTATTGCTGATCTCGCCTGACGCTTCCGGCCAGCCGATCTCGCTCTGCGCGCTCCGCGCGGTCCAGCGTCTGGCGGCGGATCCCGGGCTGGCCTGTCATGTGGCGCTGCTGCGTGGCGGTGCGCTGGAGCCGGAATTCAATGCCGTGGTTCCCACGCTGCTGCTGCAGAAGCGGCAGGATGTGGTCGAACTGCTGTATTCCTTCCAGCGGGAGGCGCCCGAGGGCATCGTCATCGTCAACACCGCGACCATGCCGGATGTCGCGGCACTCGCGGGCCGGCTCGGGCTCAGGACGCTGGCGTGGCTGCATGAGATGCCGGTGTCGATCGACAGCCTGCTCGGCGGTGCCGCGACCATGCAGGCGTTGGCGGACAACGCCGCGCGGATCATTACCGTCTCGCACCATGCCAGGACCGCGCTGTGTCAGCGTTACGGTCTGGCCGCCGAGCAGCTCGTCGTGCTCGGCAATGGCGTCGATCAGCAAGCTGGGGGCGTCGACCAGCAAGCTGTGAGCGTCGGCCAGCAAGCTGGGGGCGTGGACCAACAGACTGGCCGGGATGCGGCCGCCAGTGACACTGCAGCTCTGCGCCACGAACTGGGCATGCCGCCCGACGCGCTGCTGGTGCTGGGTGGAGGACCGATCGATTTCCGCAGGGGCACCGACCTGTTCATCAAGGTGGCCCAACAGGTGGTGCTCGGTCATGTCCCTGCCAACATCCCAGGGGCCAACATCCCAGGGGCCAACATCCGGGAGGCCCACTTCGTCTGGATCGGTGAGGAGGTGGACCGCCTGTTCAGCGGCCTCTGCCAGCATGACATCCAGAAACTCGGGCTTGCCGACCGGGTGCGCTTCCTGTCCGACCCCGTCCTGATGCAGCGCCTGCTCGCCCAGGCCGATATCTTCCTGATGACCGCCCGTGCCGAGGCCTTCGACGGCGATGGCCAGCAGGCTCAGTGCAACGGCCTAGCGGTCGTTGCTTTCGCGGGCTGTATGAATGCTGCGGATCTGCCGGGCGAAGATATCGCTCTGACGGTGCCTTATCTCGACGTCGAGGCGATGGCCCGCGCGGTCATGAAACTGGGCAACCGGCCGGTCGGCCAGCGTCGGGCGGGAGCTATGCCGGCGCCAAGCTGGGACCATTGGTGCGAAGGGCTGCGACTGATCCTGGAGCAGGATTTCGGCCTGCCTCCGATCGTTCCGGTCCAAATATGAGGGTCGCCGCCAACAGGCGCCCTATATCCGGATCAGTCCGATCGACCGACCTGGCTAGACGTGGAAGCTCTCGCCGCAGCCGCAACGGCCCTTCTCGTTCGGATTGACGAAGGTGAAGCCGGCTTCGAGATCCTTGACCTCGTAATCCATCGTCGTGCCGATCAGGAACAACGAGGCCTTGCTGTCGACCAGAATGGTCAGGCCCTTGTCGCGGACCACCTCGTCGCTGGCGCCAGGAGCCGCAACCCAGCCCATGTCATAGGAGAGGCCCGAGCAGCCCTTGGTGCCGACGCTGATGCGCAGCAGATGACCGGCATGCGCCGTCTCGTACAGGCCGCGCAACCGGGCCGCGGCGGCATCGGACAGGCTCATCAGCGGCGGCAGTTCCCGGCGCGGGCGGGTCGGGGCGGTAACAGCCGGTGTCGCACTCGTGGTCATGGCGAAATCTCCCCTCTCAGAACATGTTCAACGCGAGGCGCGCGTCTTCGCTCATCCGGCTGGCATCCCAGGGCGGATCCCAGACCGTCTCCACTTCGCAGTCTGTAACCCCGCTGACCAGCAGCACCGCGTCCCGAACCTGGACCGGCAGTTCCTGGGCGCTCGGGCAGCCGGGCGCGGTCAGCGTCATCTCCACCTTCACCCGTCCGTCCTCATGCAGGTCCACCGCGTAGATCAGGCCAAGCTCGTAGATGTTCACCGGGATCTCGGGATCGAACACGGTGGCGATCGCGGCGATCACCGCATCCTCCTCCGGTATGGCAGGCGTCTCGCCGGGTGGCGTCCAGCTTCCGACGACAGGCGACGCACCTTGTTCCTCGTTCAAAGAAAAAGCAGCCGGCACCTTGGGATCGTCCAGCTCGTCCCGCACCCGCTCAGCCGGCGACATCTCCATCAGACCATCCTCTCGCTCTTGAGCGCGTCGAGCAACGCCGCCCATGGCAGGGTCGCACAGCGTATACGCGACCGGTATTCATGTATGTTCTCGAAGGCATCCAGCAAACCCAGGCTCACGCTGGTATCCCCGTCGCGCAGCATGACATCAAATTGCTCGAACAGCGAGCGAATGGCGGTCTCGTCCATCCCCGTGACGGTCTCCGCCATCAGGTCGGCCGACGCCATGCAGATCGCGCAACCCCGGGTCCGGTGCAATACGCGGGCGACATCGCCGCCCGACGACAACTCCAGCGTGACATGCACCTTGTCGCCGCAGAACGGGTTGTTGCCGTCGGCTTTGCGATCGGCCGGATCGAGCACTCCGGCATGATGCGGCTGGCGCGCCCGTTCCATGATCAGGCGCTGATAGAGATCATCGCGCGACTCGGCCTGGTCGTTCATCAGTGAAGCCATGATCAGGCGAAGAACCCGCGCACCCGCTCCAGGCTCTCTGCCAGAAAGTCGATCTCGGCCAGCGTCGTGTACAACCCGAAGCTGGCGCGCGCGGTGCTGCCGACGCCAAGGCGTTGCATCAGCGGCTCGGCGCAGTGATTGCCAGCACGGATGGCGATGCCGTTGCGGTCGAGCAGGGTCGCGATGTCATGCGCGTGGGCATTCTCCATGGTGAAGGAGATTACCCCGCCGCGCTCCTGCGCCTGGCCCAGGATGCGCAGCCCCGGGATGCTGGCGAGGCGGGATAACGCGTGCTCGGTCAGGGCCGCCTCGTGGGCCTGGATGCGGTCGAAGCCGATCGCCTCGACATAGTCGATCGCGGCACCCAGTCCGATCGCCTCGATGATCGCCGGCGTTCCCGCCTCGAAACGGTGCGGCAGCTCGGCCCAGGTCGAGCGCTCGAAGCTGACGCTGGCGATCATGTCGCCACCGCCCATGAAGGGCGGCAGTTTCTCCAGCAGAGCCTGCCGGCCCCAGAGCACGCCGATGCCGGTCGGGCCGTACAGCTTGTGCCCGGTGAAGACGTAGAAATCGGCGCCGATCGCCTGGACGTCGATGCGCCGATGCACCACCGACTGCGAGCCATCCAGCATCAGCAGCGCGCCCGCCTCATGGGCCATGGCGGCGATACGCGCCGCGGGGGTGATGCTGCCGAGCACGTTCGACATGTGCGTGACCGCCACCAGCGCCACCCGGCCGTCGGCCAGCAACGCCTGCAGATGATCGAGATCCAGCTCGCCCTGGTCGGTGATGCGGGCGACGCGAAGCTCGATGCCGCGCCGGTCGCGCAGCATCTGCCACGGCACGATGTTGGCGTGGTGCTCCATCTCGGAGATCACCACCGCCTGGCCCGGCTGCATGGTGTCGCCGAAGGAATGGGCGAGCAGGTTGATCGCCGCGGTGCTGTTCTGCGTGAAGATGATCTCGCGCGGCGACGGGGCGCCGAGCAGGTTCGCCACCTTGTCGCGCACGCCCTCATAGGCGTCGGTGGTGCGCTCGCTCATCCAGTGCAGGCCGCGATGCACGTTGGCGTA
>CAXSEE010000108.1:0-14769 GCA_964235615.1 uncultured Acetobacteraceae bacterium
GATCTTCCACGTTCCGGAACCGGAAAGGCCCGAGGATTTCCATATCGGCCTCTGCGCCGCTACCGACCGCCCGATCCCGGCGAATGACGATGGCGTGGTGCCGGGCATCATTCCGGGCGGACGCTGCGCGGTGCTCCGGGTTGTTGGGGTCAGTGACGATCTCGGGCCGGCCGCAACCTGCCTCTATCGCGAATGGCTGCCGGCGAGTGG
This sequence comes from uncultured Acetobacteraceae bacterium, assembly GCA_964235615.1. Taxonomy (GTDB): domain Bacteria; phylum Pseudomonadota; class Alphaproteobacteria; order Acetobacterales; family Acetobacteraceae; genus Lichenicoccus. Next base: position 211 of record CAXSEE010000108.1, read on the forward strand.
CGAGGAGACGCGCGATTTCCCCCTATATTGCCAACGCATGAGCTTCTTCCCCGATGTGCCGGACCATGAAGCCGTTACGGACCTGTACCTGCCACTGCGCTGATGGGAGGGCGGCCGTGCACCTGGCCTACCCCAGCAATCGCCCGATCACCCGCGCGGTGTAATCGACAACCGGAATGATCCGGCCATAGTTGAGCCGCGTCGGTCCGATCACGCCGATGGCGCCGACGATCCGGTTGGCCTCGTTGCGCGCGGGTGCGACCACCATCGACACGCCCGACACGCCGAACAGCCCGCTTTCCGAGCCGATGAAGATGCGCACGCCGTCGGACTGCTCCGCCAGCTCCAGCAGGCGCAGCATGGTCTCCTGGGTCTCCAGCCGGTCGAACAGCATCTGGATATGGGAGATGCGCTCGATCTGGGTCACGTCGGACAGCAGGCGCGCCTGGCCACGTATGATCAGCGAGCCGCCGCGGCCCTCTCCGGTCCAGGTCGCGAGGCCGGCCTCGACCACGCTGGCGGAAAGATGGTCGAGCTCGGTGCGGTTGTCGGCCATCTCCTCGGTGACATGCCGTCGCAGCTCGTCCAGCGAAAGGCCGGAGAGGCGCGCGTTGAGATAGTTGCCAGCCTCGATCAGTGCGGACGGCGGCAGGCCGGCGGGGGTCTCGATCACGCGGTTCTCGACCTGGCCATCGGCGCCGACCAGGATCACCAGGGCCCGCCGCGCGCCGAGGGCGACGAACTCGATATGCTTGATCAGTCCCTCGCTCTTGGGCGCCAGCACCAGCCCGGCCGCGGCAGACAGGCCGGAGAGCATCGCCGACGCGTCGGAGAGCGTGTCGTGCAGCGAACGGCCGCGGGCCTCCAGGCTGCGCATGATGGTGTCGCGCTCGTCTTCCGAGAGGCTGCCGAACTGCAGCAGCCCGTCGACGAACAGGCGCAGGCCCTTCTCGGTCGGCAGGCGCCCGGCAGAGGTGTGCGGGGCGAACAGCAGGCCATTGTCGGTCAGGTCGGACATGACGTTGCGTATCGTCGCCGGCGACAGCGGCAGCGGCAGGCGGCGCGACAGGGTGCGGCTGCCGACCGGATCGCCGGTCTCGAGATACTGCTCGACGAGCTCGCGCAGGATGGCGGCGGAACGCGCATCGAGCCCCGGCGGCAGGGCAGGTCGTTGCGGCAGGTTCAGAACATCCATCGCATCATCTCCAGAAAGGGCGGTTGCCAGGGAGGAAGTCATCGTGGCCCCGCCCCTGGCCTGTCCTCACACCGCGCGCTAGATGCTGCATCAACAAGCCGGACCCGCTTCCAGGCCCCACAAAGCGCCAACACGTCGCACCAGTACACGGAGAACTGATCATGCGCCCATCCGGCCGCGCGCCCGACGAAATTCGCACGGTCTCGATCGAGCCGGGCTTTTCGCATCACGCCGAGGGCTCGGTGCTGATCCGGATGGGTCGCACCGAGGTGCTGTGCACGGCCAGCGTGGAACCCCGCGTGCCACCCTTCCTCCGCCAGCAGGGGCTCGGCTGGGTCACCGCGGAATACGGCATGCTGCCGCGCGCCACCCACACCCGTGGCGCACGCGAGGCGGCACGCGGCAAGCAGTCCGGCCGCACCCAGGAGATCCAGCGGCTGATCGGCCGTTCGCTGCGCGCCGTGGTCGACCGCCGCGCGCTCGGCGAGATGACCATCACCCTGGATTGCGACGTGCTCAACGCGGACGGCGGCACACGCTGTGCCTCGATCACCGGCGCCTGGGTCGCCCTGAGCCTGGCCCTGAACAGCCTGGTCCGGCAGAGGGTGATCGCGAAACTGCCGCTGACCGGCCAGGTGGCGGGGATCTCCTGCGGCCTGGTCGGCCAGGCCAAGACGCTGAGCGCGGTCGCCGACCTCGACTACCAGGAGGACAGCAACGCCGCGGCGGACGCGAATTTCGTGCTGACCGAGGGCGGCGGCATCGTCGAGATCCAGGCCACCGCCGAGCATGCGCCCTTCTCGGAGGCGCAGTTCCGGGAGCTCATGAGCCTGGCGCGCGGCGCCACCGAGACGCTGTTCCGGGTCCAGCGCGAGGCGGTGTCGCGGGCGCTGGAAGGGTTCGCAAAGGCATGACCCGCAAGCTCGCAGCCGGCGGGAGAGTGGTGCTGGCCAGCCATAACCAGGGCAAGCTGGCGGAGTTCGACCAGTTGCTGGCAGGCCGCGGCATCACCCTGATCAGTGCCGGCAGCCTGGGCCTCGCGGAGCCGGAAGAGACCGAAGACAGTTTTCTGGGTAACGCCCGGCTGAAGGCGTTCGCCGCGGCCCAGGCATCGGGGTCTCCGGCGCTGGCGGACGACTCCGGCTTCTGCGTGCGGGCCTTGGGAGGCGCTCCCGGTATCTACTCCGCGCGCTGGGCCGGACCAGGCAAGGATTTTCAAGTGGCGATGGAACGGGTGCACCGCGCGCGCGCCGCCTGTCCCGACCCATCGGACGATGCCGCCTGGTTCATCTCGGTGCTGTGCCTGGCCTGGCCGGATGGGCATTCGGAAAGTTTCGAGGGACGGATCGACGGCATCATGCAGTGGCCTCCGAGAGGCAGCAACGGCCATGGCTATGATCCGGTGTTCCAGCCGGAAGGCCATACCCGGCGATTTGCCGAGATGACCGATCCGGAAAAGAACGCGATCAGCCACCGTGGCCGGGCCTTCGCGCTGTTCGCGGCCGCCTGCCTGCCTGACCCTGCTCCAGGCTGACCCTCCCTTTTGGCTAGCGACGTCCGGGCGGCGCGGGGCTCGCCGCGGGCGGCAGGTCCTCCTCCAGGATGCTGACATGCATGGAGTAGGACACCTCGCCTTCGTCCTCGTCGCGATGCAGGGTGCCGATCACTTCCCGGTCCACCGCCACCTCGACCGACAGGCCGGCACGCAACGGCTTGACGACATGGATGCGCTCGCTACCCAGCAGCCGGCGCAGATAGGCCTGTACACGAGCTATTTCTGAAGCGGTCACGATGGGGCACTCCTGCAGGACGCTGCGGTTTAAGTGAATGGGACCATGATGTCACCACCAGCAGGCGCTCCCGGTTCTTGGTGGCCGTCACCTCCAGGCCGGCGTGGCCGTCGACAGCCCGATGAAACCAATGGAACAGCGTCGATTACAATATTTCGTGATGAAACGGAACGAAATCTGCGAGCGCGCGTAAAAGCATCGCGTAAGTATATATGGCAAGAGTAAAGCCGTATTCCGAAATGAGTTGATGACCTCACGCTACGGATGGTCATGAATTAGTCGCGAATGTCTTCGATCCGCTACTACGTTTCTGTGTGCCTCACAAGTAGTCATAAGTAGACGGTTTCAACATCCGGGCTGTATCCAGTAACAGGCGGAACTTGTTCCCCATCCGGTATGCAGCCAAGTCCAGCCTTGCAATGTAAGAGGCGCACAACAATGAATAGCGGTTACGCTGCGCTGAAAAACTCTCAGACCCTAGGCATAACTCCGTGATAAGCCGCATCAGGGCGCGCCTGCCTGTCTACTGGGGGAACGTGCGCGACGATCCGAGATGGCTGATCATGTTCATCTTCGGACGCTTCATTGCAGTTCGAAGGTTTCTCTGGAGCCGACCGGGCACTGCCGCCGGCACGAATACTGAATCGCGGATTTTTCCCGACGTCGACGTGAATGCCGTAACGCAAGGCCTGCGTCTGGATGGGATGTCAACGGGCCTTCAACTTCCGCACTCCTTGCGCGACAGTATATTATTATTTGCTGAAAGCACTCCCTGCTTTGGCAGCCTGGATCGGACGACTGAGCTGGCGCCTGAAGATTGTTCATTTGTCGCGTCTCGTTCAGGCCGCCCCATCTTGATCGGCCACTACTTCGATAGAATCGAACATTGCGAAGCCATTATCAAGTTAAGGAACGATCCGGCATTAAGTCGTATTGCATCAAATTATCTGGGAGAAAAAGCCCGCGTGATCAGCAACAGGTTGTGGTGGAGCTTTCCGAGCCGCGGCGTAGGCGATTCCGACCTCAGCCTTGCCTCGCAGGAAAAGCTTCATTTCGATCTCGATGACTGGCGGGCGCTGAAATTCTTCTTCTACCTTACACCTGTTGATCATGATACCGGACCGCATGTTTACATCAAGAAAACACATAACCGCCGGATCATTCGCCATCAGCTCACCTTCCTGGTTGGGCATCCGAACGATCAGGTCCTTGCTGCCTACGGAGCGGCAAATAAAACCACCATTCTGGGCGAAGCCGGCTTCGGTTTTGCCGTTGATCCTTTCGGATTCCATATGGGCACTGCGGTAAAGACCAGACCGCGTCTCATGCTCGAGATCGGCTTCGGGGTATCGACAATGCTCGGTGGCCGTTTCTATGGAGAGACGGCTATGCCATCAAGGCAGAAAGTTGCGGCCGAGTGATTGTGGAACCATCCGGCACCATGCACCGCGCGTAGAAGCTCCGATGAGGTCGCCATGGATCACGCAGCCGCCCTATGACCGTTGACGCCCTGCTCGCCGAAGTGACCCGTGGCGGACGCGTCGAGGCTCGTCATGTCGGTGCCGCCATCGTGGTCGATGGACAGGGGCGCGTGCTGTTCAGCGCCGGCGACGCGGAGAGGCCGGAGTTTCCTCGTTCCGCCGTCAAGGCAATGCTGGCCCTCCCGCTGGTCGAGAGCGGGGGTGCCGATCGGCTGGGTCTCGATGACGCCGAACTCGCGCTGGCCTGCGCATCGCACACCGGCGAGCCTCGCCATGTAGCGGCTGCCGCCTCGATGCTGCGAAAGGCCGGGCAGGACGCCTCCTGCCTGGAGTGCGGCACGCACTGGCCGACCTCGCGCACGGCATCCCGTGCCCTGGCGGCCGAAAGCGCGTCGCCAGGGCCGCTGCACAACAACTGCTCGGGCAAGCATGCGGGCTTCGTCTGCCTTGCCTGCGATCGGGGCGAGGTCGCGCGCGGCTATACGCAGCCGCAACATCCAGTCATGCGCCTGGTGACGTCCGTCCTGGCCGACCTCACCGGTGCCACGCTCGACGACCGCAACCGGGCCATCGACGGCTGCGGCATTCCCACCTATGCGATCCCGCTTCATGCCCTGGCCACGGGCTTCGCCCGCCTCGGCAGCGGCGAGCATCTGGTGCCGAGCCGGGCTCGCGCGGCGGCCCGGCTGCGCGCGGCGGTGGCGGCGGACCCGTTCATGGTCGCGGGCAGCGGCCGGTTCGACACCCTGATGATGCAGCGGCTCGGAAGCCGGGTCTTCAGCAAGATGGGGGCGGAAGGCATCCATGGCGCCGCCCTGCCGGAGCTTGGCCTGGGTATCGCCGTCAAATGCCGCGACGGCGCCGGACGGGGAGCCGAGGTCGCCCTGGCAGCCCTGGTCGCGCATTATCTGAGGTTGACCGGGACCGAACTGGTGCCGCTCCAGGAACTGATGCACCCGACGCTGGCCAACTGGAACGGTCAGGCGGTCGGGGAGATACGCCCGGGTCTGACGATCACCGATCCTGCATAGATCACCGGCCCGTCAGGATACGATCGAACAACTGGCTGACCGTGGGCACGAAGCCGTTCGAGTAATACGGATCGCTGGCGAAGCGGCAGGCGTTAGTGCCGCCGAACATCAGGTTGTTCTCGGCTGCCTCGACATCGTCCGCCGCGGCGTGACTGATCGATTGCAAGGTCTTCTGGATGCAGAAGGAGCGCGGATCCGCCTTGCGCCCGTTGCTGTACTCGGGACCGTGCTGGCTCCAGTTGGAGAAGCGGCACTCCGACAGGCAGCCCATGCACGCGACCTGGTCGGCCATGATCTGAGCCGAATGCTCCGGCGTCTCGAACACCAGCGTGGAGTCTGGCGTACGCAACGCCTCGGTGAAGCCCTGCGCCTCCCAGGCACGGGCATGCGAGAGATCCGCCGGCGTCAGGTAGACCAGCCGGGCGCGGGCGCCGACGCCGAACGGCGACGCATGCTCCCCTACCGGCTCGGTCGAGAACGCCACCTGACGCTCCGAACGGGCGCGCAGGTCGAGCAGGAACTGGTTGTTCACCGCGGACGAGTAGAACCCCGTAGGACTGAACTTGTTGAGGAACACGTCGCCCTGCTTGAGATGCAGCAGGCGCTGCTTCCAGGTGTCCGGGATCGGGCTCTCCTGGGTCAGCAACGGGCGGGTGCCGAACTGGAAGGCGATCGGGCCGAGGTCGGGATTGTCGATCCAGTCCTCCCATTCCTCCAGCCACCAGACGCCGCCGGCCATGATGATCGGCGTGTCGCCGAGGCCGAAGCTGCGCATCAGGCGGCGGAGTTCGAGCACGCGCCCGAACGGCGGCTGCGGCTCCAGCGGGTTCTCACTGTTGGACAGGCCGTTATGGCCGCCGGCGAGCCAGGGATCCTCGTAGACCACGCCGCCGAGCAGGTTGGCGGCCTTGTGATAGGCGCGCTTCCACAAGGCGCTGAAGGCACGTCCGGACGAGACGATGGGATAATAGGGGACGCCGAAGCGGACCGCGATGTCGGCCAGGCGATAGGGCATGCCGGCGCCGCAGGTGAGCCCGTTGATCAGCCCGCGCGCGCCTTCCAGCACGCCGGTGATGACGCGCTCGGCCGCCCCCATCTCCCACAGGATATTGGCGTGGATGCGGCCGCGTCCGTTGGCCACTTCATGCGCCGAACGGGCCTGGGCGATGCCGCCGGCGATGGCATAATTCACCATCTCCTCATGCCGCTCGCGCCGGGTATGGCCATGATAGACCTGGGGTATGACCCGTCCCTGCTCGTCGAAGCTGTCGGCGTTAACCACGCTGATCGTGCCGGTGCCGCCCGCGGCCGCCCAATGGCCGGAGGAGACGCCGGTGGAAACCGAAACCCCCTTGCCGCCCTCGATCAGAGGAAGAACCTCGGCTCCAGCCATCCTGATCGCGTTGATCGTCTTCATCACAGCCTTGTTAGCTCCGCCTCGCCCCGAATGCGCACCCGTTCCGGGGCACACCAATTTCCGACCGGACCTGTCCCCGCGTCAGGTACCGGCCGGCGCCTGCCTCCGGCCGACCGGTTACAAATTGCAATTATGACCCGTTCCCGCAAGACCGGATCATTCTTTGTTGCAATGAGTTTCAGCAACTTCAGTCCGCGGTAGCTTCGGCATCCCGGCGCTCGCGGGGCGCGCCCTTGCCGCCGACGCTGTCGCTGATGTCGGCGCCGGTCGCCTGATCGACCACACGCATCGACAGCTTCACCTTGCCGCGATCGTCGAAGCCGAGCACCTTGACCTTCACGGCGTCGCCCATGGTGACCACGTCCGCGGTCTTGGCGACACGGCCCTGGGCCAGCTCGCTGATGTGCACGAGCCCGTCCTTGGCGCCGAGGAAGTTCACGAAGGCGCCGAAATCGGCCACCTTGACCACCTTGCCGGTGTAGATCACGCCGATCTCGGGCTCGGCGACGATGTTGCGTATGCGGTCGATCGCCTTTTGCGCCTGCTCGTCGGAGCTGGCCGCGATCTTGACCGTGCCGTCATCGTTGATGTCGATCTTGCAGCCCGTGGACTCCACGATCTCGCGTATCACCTTGCCGCCGGTGCCGATGATGTCGCGCAGCTTCTCCTTGGGCACGTTGATCACGGTGATCTTCGGCGCGGTGGACGAAACTCCCGCTCTGCCCTGGGTCAAAGCCAGCGCCATCTCGCCAAGGATATGCAGCCGTCCCTCGCGCGCCTGCTCCAGCGCGATCTTCATGATCTCCGGCGTGATGGAGGTGATCTTGATGTCCATCTGCAGCGAGGTCACGCCCTGCTCGGTGCCGGCGACCTTGAAGTCCATGTCGCCGAGATGGTCCTCGTCGCCGAGGATGTCCGACAGCACCGCGTAGCCGCGATCCTCCTTGATCAGCCCCATGGCGATGCCGGCCACCGGACGCTTCAGCGGCACGCCGGCGTCCATCAGCGACAGCGAGGCGCCGCAGACCGTCGCCATCGACGACGAGCCGTTGCTCTCGGTGATCTCGCTGACCACGCGAAGGGTGTAGGGGAAGGCCTCCTTGCCGGGCAGCAGCGGACGCACGGCGCGCCAGGCGAGCTTGCCATGGCCGATCTCGCGACGCCCCGGCGAGCCCATGCGGCCAGCCTCGCCCACCGAGTAGGGAGGGAAGTTGTAATGCAGCATGAAGTTGGAGCGGTGCTCGCCCTCCAGCGCGTCGATCACCTGCTCGTCCTGGCCGGTGCCGAGCGTGGTTATCACCAATGCCTGGGTCTCGCCGCGGGTGAACAGGGCCGAGCCATGGGCGCGCGGCAGGATGCCGACCTCGGCCATGATCGGGCGCACGGTACGCAGGTCGCGCCCGTCGATGCGCAGGCCGGTGTCGAGCACGGCGCCGCGCACGATGTCGGCCTCCAGCTCCTTGAGCATCGGCTTGGCCTTCTCAGTATCCAGGCCTTCCGACTTCAGCGCCTCGATGACGGTCTTCTTGGCCGCTCCCACACGCTCGTAGCGGGCCTGCTTGACGCGCTCCTGATAGGCCTCCGCGATCGACGCGCGGCCCAGTGCCGCGATGCGGGACTTCAACGCGATCTCGTCCGCGGACGGCTCGGTCAGGGTCCAGGGCGCCTTCGCCGCATGCTCGGCAAGCGCGATGATCGCCTCGATCACCGGCTGGAACGCCGCGTGGCCGAAGGTGACGGCGCCGAGCATGACCTCCTCGGTGAGCTCGTGCGCCTCGCTCTCGACCATCAGCACGCCCTCCGCGGTGCCGGCCAGCACCAGGTCGAGCTGGCTGGTCTTGACCTCGTCGAGGGTCGGGTTGAGCACATACTGGCCGTTGGCATAGCCGACGCGGCAGCCGGCGATCGGGCCGAAGAAGGGGATGCCGGACAGCGTCAGGGCGGCCGAGCAGCCGATCATGGCGACGATGCCGGGATCATTCTCCAGGTCATGGCTCAGCACGGTGGCGACGACCTGCACCTCGTTGCGGAAATTGTCCGGGAACAGCGGACGCAGCGGGCGATCGATCAGGCGGGAGTTGAGGATCTCGGCCTCGGAGGGACGGCCCTCGCGCTTGAAGAAGCCGCCCGGGATCTTGCCGGCGGCGAAGGCCTTTTCCTGGTAGTTCACGGTCAGCGGGAAGAAATCCTGCCCCGGCTTCACGCTTCTCACACCGACGGCGGTGCAGAGCACGATGGTGTCTCCGTACGACACCATGACGGCGCCGTCGGCCTGTCGGGCGATCTTGCCGGTCTCGAGGACCAGCGTGCGGCCGCCCCACTCAATTTCCTTGCGGTAGAAGTCGAACATCATTGTCTCCCGTATCTGTTTTCCCCGAATGGGGAAGGGTCAGCACAGAGCGGGACAAGGCGGATACGGCGTTTCGGACGGCATGGAGCTCTTCTGCAAGCTGTACCCCATGTGGCCTGAAACGCCGGCCGATCGCACTTCACCCCGCTTCAGCCCTGCGCCACCATGACGCAGGGGACTCAAGCCAGGAGGCCGAAGCCTCCCGGAATAGAATTAGCGGCGCAGGCCGAGACGGCCGATCAGGGTCGTGTAGCGGCCCTGGTCGCGCCGCTTGAGATAGTCCAGCAGCCGGCGACGACGGCCGACGAGCATCAGCAGGCCGCGGCGCGAGTGGAAATCCTTCGCGTGGATCTTGAGATGCTCGGTGAGGTTGACGATCCGCTCGCTCAGCAGTGCGACCTGCACTTCGGGCGAGCCGGTGTCGGCGGGTGCGGTGGCGTAATCGCCAACCAGCGCCGTACGGCGCTCGGCAGTAATCGACATCGGGATGCTCCATGGCCATGAGGGTTACAGCAGGCGCTCCGGACGCAGCCACCCATCCTCGAGTCGGCAGAGCCCGATCACGCGCCCCCCGTCCATGGCCCGCGCGACGCCCCCTGCGGGGTTTGCGTTGTCAGGGATCCTGCCCATCAGCGTGACCAGGCTGATGGCCTGGCCATGCGAGAGGCTTTCTGCTTCGTTTCCGGTCAGGGCCAGCGCCGGGATGTCGGCCAGCGCGGTCGCGACCGGACGCAGGAGCGCCGGTGAGGCAGGCGCGTTGTCCGCTCCCTCCAGGATTTTGTCCAGCGAAATCGCGTCCTCGATCAGGAACGGCCCGACGCGAAGGCGACGCAGCGCCGACACATGCCCCACGGTGCCGCAGGCGCGCGCGAGGTCGCGGGCCAGGCTGCGCATATACACCCCCTTGCCGGACTGGACGGCGAAGACCGCGGTGTCGTCATCGACCCGCTCGATCATCTCGAAGCGGTCGATCCGGGCAGCGCGCGGCTCCAGCACCGGCGGGCGTCCCTCGCGGGCCATGTCGTAGGCGCGCTCGCCGGCGACCTTGATGGCCGAGAAGATCGGCGGGATCTGCAGGATGTCGCCGCGAAAGGCGACCAGCTCGGCGTTGATGCGTGCCTCGTCGGGACGCGCGGCAGAGGTCTCGATCACCTGGCCGTCGGCGTCGTCGGTGTCGCGCGCCTCGCCGAAACGCAGGGTGAAATGGTACAGCTTGGTGCCGTCCATGATGTACGGCACGGTCTTGGTCGCTGCCCCGAACGCGACCGGCAGCAGCCCGGTCGCCAGCGGGTCGAGGGTTCCGCCATGCCCTGCCTTCTGGGCGTCGAAACCGCGCCGCACCCGGTTGACCACGTCTGTGCTGGTGATGCCGGCCGGCTTGTCGACGATGAGCCAGCCATCCAGGGCGCGTCCGCGCTTGCGTCGCATGATCTGAGGGGACCTTCGCCATATGGAGGGCCGCGTTTATGCTCGCGGTCCCAACTGCGCAAGAGGTGGGCGGCGCAAGAGGCGGAACCCGGCGGTTCGCGTTTCGCTATCGCTGATGAACCGGCATGGAACCAGGCATCATGGACAGTCTGCTGATCGCATCGTCACCCGTGGAGATCGAGGCCCGCGCCGTAGAAGCCGGGCTGACGCCGCAGGCTCATGATCTGGCACGGGCGCTGTTCCACGAGTTGACCGATCGGCTCGGACAGGCAGCCCGGCTGATGCCCGACAACGAGACGGGGTTTCCGACGAACCGGTTCTATTTCGCCGACAGCACGAACGCGGAACTGGCAGCCTTGCTCGAAGGACTGCGCCGCCGTCCCGACTTCACCGAGCTGGCCGAGAATTTGCCGGCGGCACCTGGGGAGACCACCGGCCTGTTCGCAAGCCGGTCACAGGATGGGCTGACCGGGCTGCTGGTGAAGCATGACACTCACGATGGGCTGCCCTTGCCATCATAGGTGGCATCAGAACGATAGCCGTGCCGAAAGCACCCAGTTGTGGTTGTAGGTCGGAAGGATCTCGCCCGTGCTCCGCTCGTCGGGCGAGACCGCGAACTGGTAGCCTGCGCCGATGGCCGCGCGCAGGCGTCCGTCGATCACGAAGCGGCCGAGGATCAGTCCAGGGGTGAGGAAGAGCTGGTCCTTGCCGCCGCGCGCGTCGCCGCTGAGCCAGATCGTGTCGTTGAGCTCGAACTCCGGCCAGAGATACTTGAGCAGATGATACTGGAACGTCACGTTGGTCGAGAGCTGCGAGCCGGCGGTGTTGAGCCTGGTGGCCGGGATGATGACGCCCATGGTCGCCTGGATGTCGAAGTCGCCCCAGCCCTTGCCGCCGGCGATGGTCGGCGTGACGATCCAACTTTTGCCGGTATAGGCATTCGAGCCGGTGCGCGCGATGACTTGCAGGAAGGCGGTGACGATCGCGTTGCCATTCTGCTCGTTCTCGCTGAACAGGCGCTGCTTGATCAGCACGACCGGCCAATCACCCCAGCCCGTCACCGCGCGTCCGCTCCCTAGCTTGCTTTCCTCATAGGCGGGTATGCCGAAGATCACCTCGTTGGTGGTCGTCGGGATCAGCTCGAGGCCCTTGCCGGTGCCGTAGTTATCCAGGTTGGCGCCGGTCGGCAGATGTTCCCAATACTGGTCGTAGCGTATCTCCTGCTCCAGCCGTGGCGTCACCGTGACGAGCGGCGTCATCCAGTGCGGCTGGCTCTCCTGGGCCTCCTCGACCCTCGCGAACCAGTTGTCGAAATAGCCGGCGATCCCGCCCTCGGAAGTGCGGGACGCCGCATCGGCCTGCTGCACCGGCGGGCTGCCGACGTCGGATGCGGCAGACGCGACCGAGGCACCCGGAGCCAGGCTGACATAGGTCTGGTCCGACGGCGCCGGATTGGCCAGCGACTGCGCGACGGCCCCCGGCGCACCCATGACCCACAGAGTAAGTGCCGCAAAACCGGCTGCGGCTCCAGAAGTGCGCATCCGCGGGTCTCCTCGATGTTGTTATATATGAACGACTATAGCGAATTGAGGAGAACAGCCAGAGCATCCTGGATCTGGAGCCTGGAGCTAGACCTGACGCCCAATACCCGTGCTGTGAGCGACGTCCAGGATTTCGATCTCGACCCGGCGGGCGCGCGGCCGATACCGTCAGGCCGCCGGTAGCGAAGATCGTGTTGTCGGTCATCTTCGAGGACTGGACCTCCTTCTCGCACACTCAGCTCAGCGCCGGCTGGAGCTTTTCCTCGCACCACTGGCGGAACGTGGTCGGCGTGCTGGTCTCGGCGGTCCGCTCGGCGACGTTGTCGATGCCCTCGTTCTTTGCTCGCAACATGTCGACGTAGCCTCGCGCGAAGGACCGGGAGATGCCGCGGCCGAGCAGTTGCTCCTCTTGCGCCTCGAAGGATATCTGCCGGTATCGCACCTCGCGGCAGAGCACGTCGGAGATGATCGCCGCCATGTCGTTGAACGACAGGTCCTCGGGGCCGAGCACCGGCCTGTCCTTCTGGCCCGTCCACGTATCATCGGCGAGCAGGCTCACAGCAACCGCGCCTATGTCGCGTGTCGCCGTGGCCGGTGCCTTCTTGTCGGGGTCGATCGTGCCGTGCATCACGCCGTCCCTGATCGTGGACGCTTGATGCAGGACATTGTCCATGAATGACGGCATGGCGAGCCCGCGAAAGGCGGCGCCGCTGGCCATGAGCATGTCGTCCATCCTGAGCGACGCGGTGACCATGCCGGCCTTGTCCTGCCACTCGGTCCCGCGTCCGAGCGAGGTCACCGCGACCACGCGCCTGACGCCGTGACGGCGAATCGCATCGGCGGCAGGACGGGTGAAGTCGAGATAGACCTGCTCGAACGTCCGCGACGAGATCTCCGGCGCGGCCCAGAACAACGATGGCGGCGGGAGCCAGAACAACGCGTCGGCGCCCTCGAATGCTCGGTCGACCACCTCGGCGTCGCCGTGCGAGCCCTCGACGATCTCCACCTGGTCGCGCACCCTGCCGGAGAGCTTCGACGCGTCTCGAACGATCAGCCGCACCGGTGCGCCGGCGGCGAGAAGCCCTTCCACGACAAGGTGGCCGATGTTGCCGGTGGGAGCGGTTACGACGATCATCACTATTCTCCTGCTGGCGCGTCGCGTGCCAGCCTGGTGAGGCGGCGGCTGGCCGGCGACCGGCTGGAGGACACATAGACACACGTATCCGCACGAGCTATACGCGATCGTCGTTTCTTTCTTCGCCATCGTCCGGAGTGCTTTTGGATCCGCTGTCGGACGTCCTCTCCCTGCTGAAGCCCCGGAGCTATCTCACCGCGCGCTTCGATGCAGGCGGCGCATGGGCGATCCAGTTCGACGGCCAGGTTGGCCGGATCAAATGCTACGCGGTCGTGAGCGGCTCCTGTTTGCTGTCGGTCGAGGGTGTCGAGGACGCTGTGCGGGTGGCAGCCGGCGACTGCTTCGTGCTGCCGAGCGGACGCCCCTTCAGGCTCTGCAGCGACCTCGATGTCGAACCGATGCTCGCGCACGAAGTGTTCGCGCAGACACCGCGTGGCGGGGGTGTCGTCCATAATGGCGGCGGCGATGTGTTTCTCGCCGGTAACCGCTTCTACGTGAACGGCCGGCACGCAGGGTTGCTCCGGACGCTGCCCCCCATCGTCCACATCAAGATTGCGAGCGATCAGGCGGCGCTTCGCTGGTCGATCGAGCGAATGATGGAGGAGGTTCGCGAGGACCGGCCCGGCGCTTCGCTGATCGCGCAGCACCTGGCGCACATGATGCTCGTTCAGGCGCTGCGCCTCTATCTTTCGGAGCGACCGGATCGCGGCGTCGGCTGGTTCTTCGCCCTTGCCGATCCGCGAATGAACGCGGCGATCGGCGCGATGCACGACAACCCGGCGCACCGCTGGACGCTCGATGAGCTTGCCGGTCGAGCGGGGATGTCGCGTTCGGTTTTCGCACAGCGGTTCCGCGAGAAGGTCGGCGAGACGGCGATCGCCTATCTCACGCGTTGGCGCATGATGCTGGCGAGCGAAAGTCTCGCGACGAGCGAGAGCCCTCTGTCCCAGATTGCGCTTTCTCTCGGTTACGAGAGCGAGAACTCCTTCAACACAGCCTTCAAGCGCGTCATGGGATGCTCGCCTCGGCGCTATACCCACCTGAAGTCTTCCCTCCGGACGGAGCATGACGCAGGCGACGGTGGAAGGCGCCAGGTTGCCTGACGCGACAACAACGCTTCGACGCTGGAGGTTATCCCACTAGAGCATGTTGCGCGCGCATCCGCTCGCGCCTCATGCTCTAGATTGTTGT